>NZ_JBFRDN010000001.1:0-352640 GCF_052113785.1 Phyllobacterium sp. TAF24
TCCCCCACAAGGGGGGAGATCAGCTGTATTACTGTCTTTGCACAATCTGAAACGTTTCCGGTTGTGCAAAGGCAGTTATGCCAATGTGATCTCCCCCTTGTGGGGGAGATGTTCGACAGGACAGAGGGGGGTGATTGCCGCCTGTGCACGATTCATGGTTCGTGGTTCGACAAGCTCACCATGAGGGAGAGGGGTGGATGCAAGGCTAATCGCAGAGATCGCGGATCACGAAGGGTTGCAGAACTTGCTCCCTTCATCACCCCTCTCCCTCATGGTGAGCTTGTCGAACCACGCACCACGAACCTGCACCATACCCCGCAGCAACAAACATCGTCACCAGCAGTTTACACCCAAATCAGCTGTAATTGCTCAAACCCCTGAATGAACAGGCTGGGCAGACACCGTCACATCCTGAAGGCGCACGAAGCGGAAGCCTTTTTTCTGTAAGGCGAGCACGCCCTTGGCAACACCTTCTCCGGCCACACGGCTGGGCTGGTTGATGTGGGCGATGATGACGTCACCATCTTTGGCGGCGGAAATGCGCTTTTCCACCTGCCCCGCCATCAGCGAAGCGCCCATATCGGCATTGAGCGAGTAACCGGCAACGCGGTAGCCCATGTCGTGGATGATGCGCATGCCGTTTTCGCTGTAACGAGCCGTCGCGTCGCGATACCAGACCGGCTTGGCGACCGACGCTGTCAACATAGCATCGACACCGCCCTGAATCTCACTGCGGATACCCGCCTCGGTGCCAGCCGTTTTCAGCCCGAACATGGTCGGCTGGTTGTCGATAGCGGGGACATGGTTCAGCCCATGGTTCTCAAGTTCGAACAGATCGGGGTGCGTCTTCATGACGGCAAGCGCTTCGGCATTGCGCCGCATCCAGCGGGCGGTGACGAAGATCGTCGCCGGAATATGGTTTTCAACCAGCGTGTTCAAGATGCGCAGGTCCGTCTGGCCCGAACAGGCGTCGAGCGTCAAAGCCACCTGTGGAGAGACCGCACCGCCCTTGGCAATGTAGAGTTTTGGCTCGACGAAAGACGCCTGATCCTTGGCCGTTGCGATACCCGCAGGGGCGATCAGAAGAAGAGCAGCGATGATTGCAGAAGCTGAGCGCACGATATTGACCAATAATGAGGATTTCGCGCAGCTACACGCGCAGATCGCGTCCAAAATGCGGCATTGGCCCTGTGAACAGGGCCAATAACACTACTTTTTCTTCGCCGAAGCCTGCGCCGCCGCCAGACGGGCAATCGGCACACGGAACGGCGAGCAGGACACATAGTCGAGACCCGTCTCTTCACAGAAGTGAATCGAAGCCGGATCGCCGCCATGTTCGCCGCAAATGCCAAGTTTGATATCCGGGCGCGTTGCCCTGCCCTTTTCCACGCCAATGCGCACCAGTTCGCCCACACCATCCACATCGATGGAGACAAACGGGTCCTGCTCGATAATGCCCTTCATCTGATAGGTCATCAGATAGGATGAGGCATCGTCGCGCGAAATACCGAAGGTTGTCTGCGTCAGATCATTGGTGCCGAAGGAGAAGAACTCAGCCACTTCGGCAATCGAATGGGCACGGACAGCGGCACGCGGCAGCTCGATCATCGTACCGACGAGGTAGTTGATCTTGATATCCGCTTCCTTCATCACATCGGCAGCAACCGCATCGATGCGAGCCTTGACGAAATCAAGTTCAGCGCGAAGGCCAACCAGCGGCACCATGATTTCAGGCTCGATAGGCGCGCCGGTGGCTTCGGCGGCCTGTATGGCCGCTTCAAAGATCGCCCTTGCCTGCATCTCGGCAATTTCCGGATAGGAAATGGCAAGGCGGCAACCGCGATGCCCGAGCATCGGGTTGAACTCATGCAGGCTGTCAGTCCGCTCCCGCAGTTTTTGCGGGCTTATTTTCATGACAGCCGCAACGTCAGCAATTTCCTCATCCGTCTTGGGAAGGAATTCGTGCAGCGGCGGGTCGAGCAGTCGAATTGTGACCGGAAGGCCGTTCATGATTTCAAAGAGTTCCTTGAAATCAGCACGCTGCATCGGCAGCAGCTTGTCGAGCGCCGCACGGCGGCCCTTTTCGTTGTCGGCCAGGATCATCTCGCGCATGGCAAGAATGCGGTCGCCGTCAAAGAACATGTGTTCGGTGCGGCAAAGGCCGATGCCCTCGGCACCAAACGACCGCGCCATGCGGGCATCGGTTGGCGTGTCGGCATTGGCGCGCACTTTCATGCGGCGTGTGCGGTCGGCCCATTCCATGATCTTGGCAAAATCGCCTGAAAACTCAGGCTGCAGCATGGGCACGGCGCCCTTGAGCACCTGCCCGATACCGCCATCGATGGTGATGATATCGCCCTTTTTCAGGAGCACACCGGCGGCGAGCAGCGTTTCATTGCGATAGTCGACGCGCAGCGAACCCGCGCCCGAAACGCAGGGCTTGCCCATGCCGCGCGCCACCACGGCCGCATGGCTGGTCATGCCGCCGCGCGTGGTCAGGATGGCCTCGGCGGCGTGCATCCCGTGAATGTCTTCCGGGCTGGTTTCAATGCGCACGAGAATGGCCTTGCGTCCCTCGGACTTCAGCTGTTCGGCATCCTCGGACGAGAACACGATCTCACCCGTGGCGGCACCCGGCGATGCAGGAAGGCCGCTGCCGATGACATTGCGCTTGGCTGACGGGTCGATTGTCGGGTGCAAAAGCTGATCCAGCGACGCCGGATCAATACGCAGCACCGCCTCAGCCTGACTGATCAGGCCTTCATTGGCCATTTCAACCGCGATTTTAAGCGCTGCCTTGGCGGTGCGCTTGCCGGAGCGCGTCTGCAACATCCACAGCTTGCCGTTCTCGATGGTAAATTCGAGATCCTGCATGTCGGTGTAGTGCTTTTCCAGCCGGTCCGACACGGCGCAGAATTCGGCGAAAGCAGCCGGCATCAGCTTTTCCAGTGAAGGCTTGTCGGAACCAGCTGCAATGCGCGCATCTTCGGTGATGTTTTGCGGCGTTCTGATGCCCGCAACCACATCCTCACCCTGCGCATTGACCAGAAACTCGCCATAGAGCTTCTTTTCGCCAGTGGACGGATTGCGCGTGAAGGCAACGCCGGTTGCCGAGCGCTCGCCCATATTGCCGAACACCATGGCTTGAACACTGACCGCCGTGCCCCAGCTTTCCGGGATATTGTGCAGGCGGCGATAGGTGATCGCGCGGGCATTCATCCAGCTGGAGAATACGGCACCAATGGCGCCCCAAAGCTGCTTTTCCGGATCCTGCGGGAATGGTTCTTCCAGCTCTTCCTCGATCTTGGCCTTGTAAAGGTCGATAACGCCCTTCCAGTCATCGGCTGTAAGCGCCGTATCGATCTCATGGCCAAGATTGGCCTTGGTATCCTCAAGAATTTCCTCAAAGACAGAATGGTCAAGCCCCATCACCACATCGGAATACATCTGGATAAAGCGGCGGTAACTGTCATAGGCAAAACGCGGATCACCGGATTCGCGGGCGATGGCTTCCACCGTCTCGTCATTGAGGCCGAGATTGAGCACCGTATCCATCATGCCGGGCATGGACGCGCGGGAACCGGAGCGCACCGAAACAAGCAAAGGTTTTGACTTATCGCCGAAATCGCGACCCGTCACCTTGGCGATGTGACCAAGTGCTTTTTTGACATCGGCTTCAAGCGTATCGGGATAGCGGCGGCCATTATCATAAAACCAGCTGCACACTTCCGAAGTGATGGTAAACCCCGGAGGGACCGGCAGCCCAAGCGCGCACATTTCCGCGAGATTGGCACCTTTGCCACCCAGAAGATTGCGATCACCGGCGGAGCCTTCCGCCTTGCCGTCACCGAATGTGTAGACCCACTTCACCATTGCAGCCTCCCTGCCGCCGTCCATGTGCCGCAAAGCACTGATGAAGGTCTATTCGATAGAAAAGGCAAGCACCATCGAAAAATGCTGCATCGCAGCATTCAAATCGATTAGCAGGGTAAATCCGCGTTAATCTTTGAAATCCTTCGTCATTTCAAGCTTGAAGCAGTCCATAAGTCTAATGCTGAATTGGTGGGTTATAGTTCGTGGTTCGACATAACAACCATGAGGGCGATGGATGGATTGCAATGATAATCGCCAAGGGTGCCGAGCTTGGCTCCCTGCATCCCTCCTCTCCGTCATCCTCGGGCTTGACCCGAGGACCCACAATCTAAAAGCGCGGGGCATCCAGGTTCGTTTTAACCCGTTAGCCGTGGGTCCTCGGGTCAAGCCCGAGGATGACGGAGATGGATGGGGTGTGGGGAGTCAAGCTCTGCAACCTTGGCGGTTAGCGTTGCATCCACCCCTCTCCTTCATGGTTGTTATGTCGAACCACGCGCTATGCTCATGCAAGAACCTCTTGAACCACGCACTGATATGGTGAAATCTAGCTTGCCTCGCGCAGTTGCTCGGCGGTCTGGAGATCGACCGATACCAGCTGGCTGACACCCTGCTCGGCCATGGTGACACCAAAGAGGCGGTTCATGCGGGCCATGGTGATGGGGTTGTGGGTGATGACGACGAAACGCGTCTCGGTTGAGGCGGCCATCTCGTCCATCAGATTACAGAAGCGCTCGACATTATGGTCATCGAGCGGTGCGTCCACCTCATCGAGCACGCAGATGGGTGCGGGATTGGTCAGGAACACCGCAAAGATCAGCGCCATGGCGGTCAGCGCCTGCTCGCCGCCAGAGAGCAGCGTCATGGTCTGCGGCTTCTTGCCGGGCGGGCGGGCGAGAATTTCGAGGCCGGCTTCCAGCGGATCTTCCGATTCGATCAGTTGCAGCTCTGCCGTACCACCACCGAAAAGGTGGGTGAAGAGCCGCTGGAACTGGGCATTCACCACTTCGAACGCCGCAAGCAGCCGCTCGCGGCCTTCACGATTGAGGCTCTGGATCGCCTGACGCAGTTTTTTGACCGCCTCGATAATGTCTTCGCGTTCGCTGACAATCGCCTCAAGCCGCGCTGACAGTTCTTCCTGTTCTTCCTCGGCGCGCAGGTTGACGGCACCAAGGCGCTCGCGCTCGATCTTGAGCCGCTCCAGATTGCGATCCGTCGCATCGACATCGGGCAGCGGATCATTGGGGCCAAGGCCGGTCAGCTTCATTGCTTCGTGCGGGGCGCAGTTCAGCGCCTCGGCAATACGGGTTTCGGCGTCCTGGCGGCGTTCCTGCGCAGCGGCAAGGCGCTCCTCGGAGCGGGCCCTGCCCTCGCGCGCCGTGGCAAGCGACTGGATGGCATCGGTGGCGGCGCGGTCAAGTTCCTGCTGGCGTGCCTCGGCAATAGCAAGCCGGTCTCCGGCTTCCTTGCGCAAAGCTTCGGCTTGCGACAATTGCGACAGCAGCGCCCGGTTGCGTTCGGCAATTTCGTCAGGCGCATCCACCAAATCGGCAAATTCTTCCTCGGCTTCCTGGCGGCGCTCGGTCAGGGATTCGATCTGACGATCGGCATTTTGCGCACGATCATTCCAGCTTTTACGCTCAAAGCCGATGGATTCAAGCCGCCGCATGCGGTTCTCAGCTTCGCGGCGCAGACCTTCATGCGCCGCACGCGCTTCAGCAAGAGTTGCGCGATCCGTCATGACCTCAGCGGTGAGATGCGCAAGCCGGATATTGACTTCTTCAAGGTCCGGCGCGCGGGCCAAACGATCCTCGGCTTCAAGGTATTGCTCCTGCGTTTCGGCCAAGGTCTCGGCAAGACGTGATTTGCCTTCATCCAATGCGGCGCGGCGGCTGGAAAGCTGCCCGGCGGCGCGTTCGGCAGCGGCCAGTGCCTCGCGCGCGTCGCTGACACCACGCTGCATGGCGCGCCAATGATCACGGGCGGTGCGTTCATTTTCGACCGACTGGCGCACGGCAGCTTCCGCTGCGGCAATCGCCGCTTCGGCTTCACGCAAATGCTTTGTTGCCTCGACCACTTCGATATCAAGTTCGGCAAGGCGGTTTTTCTGGGCCAGACGCTGAGCGGCAGGTGTCGGCGCATCGGCGCTGGCCGTATAGCCATCCCAGCGCCAGAGCGCACCTGAACGGCTGACGAGCCGCTGTCCTGTTTTCAAGGATGTTTGCAGCCGTGCGCCATCAGCCTCATCGACGATACCGATCTGGGCAAGGCGGCGAGCCAGCTGGAGCGGTGCCTTGACGACGCTGGCAAGCGATTTGAGACCTGATGGCAAGGCGGGATCATCGCCAGCCCCATCCACGTCGCCCCAGAAAACCGGGGCGCTGCGATCAACAGGCGCGTCCAGATCTTCACCCAGCGCCGCACCGAGGGCGATTTCAAAACCCTTTTCTACTTTGACCGCCTCAACGACAGCGGGAAACAGATCGGAACCGCCGATATTGATCATTTTTGCCAAAGTCCGGGCTTCGGTCTCGATGCGGTTCAAATTGCTGCGGGCATCCTGCAAGGGCTGGCGCAACTGCGCTTCATTGCGGCGCGCCGTTTCAACGGCAGCTTCAGCGGCCAGCGCACCTTCTTCAGCGTGCTCAAGTGTAGCTTCCGCCGTTTCGACCAGCGCCTGCTTCTCGATGGGGTCGGCAAGGGCGGCGATCTGCGCCGTAATCCCGGCAAGATCGCGCTCCACATCGTCCATCTGCCGGACAAGACGCTCGCGGCGCTCAGCACTTTCGCGCAGATTCCGTTCAACCTGCGCCCGTTCGGCGGTCGCCTCGGCACGCTCGGCTGTCACCTTGGCAAGTGCTGCTTCACTTTCCTTCAGCTTGGCGTCGGCCCGTTCAAAATCAGCGCGGGTTTCCAGCTCGTGCTCACCCGCATTGGCATTGTCTTCATTCAGCGCGCGTTCTTCCGCATCGAGGCGAGCGATAATATCGGCATTATCGCGCACCATCTGCTCTTCGCGAGAGATATCGGATGTGAGCTGGGCAAGGCGCTTTTCCAGTTCCGACTGGCGGGCACGGATACGCTGGGCTTCTTCATCGATCTGTGAGCGGGCAATGGTCAGGCGCTGCAATGCCGCTGCGGCCTTGGCTTCCGCCTCGCGCAGATCGGGCAGTTTGTGCGCGCCAATGGCCTGTTCCTTGGCCGCATTCATCTGAACCTGCGCAAAATCACCGACACCCGATGTGGCCGCTGATAGAGCCGATTGCGCCTCGGCTTCCTGATTTTTGGCAACAGCCCACTTCAGATGCAGAAGAATAGCTTCCGAACGGCGAATATCCGCCGACAGGCTTTTGAAACGGTTGGCCTGGCGCGATTGCCGTTTCAGGCTCTCGATCTGAGTTTCCAATTCGCCAACGACATCTTCCAGCCGTTCCAGATTTTGCTCGGCTGCCCGCAGGCGCAGTTCAGCCTCATGGCGGCGGGTATGCAGACCCGAAATGCCAGCGGCCTCTTCCAGAAGTGCACGGCGTGCCTGCGGCTTGGCCTGAATGAGTTCACCGATGCGGCCCTGCCCGACCATGGAGGGTGAACGGGCGCCTGTCGACTGGTCAGCAAACAGCAGTTGCACGTCCTTGGCGCGGGCGTCCTTGCCATTGATGCGGTAGACCGAACCAGCCTCACGCTCGATACGGCGCGAGACCTGCAATTCATCGGCATCATTGAAGCTTGCCGGGGCGCTGCGGTCCTGATTGTCGAGGAAAAGCGTCACTTCAGCCGTATTGCGCGATGGGCGCGTGCCGGAGCCGGAGAAAATAACGTCATCCATGCCGGATGCGCGCATATTCTTGTAGGAGTTTTCGCCCATCACCCAGCGCAGGGCTTCCACCAGATTGGACTTGCCGCAGCCATTGGGGCCGACAACGCCGGTTAGCCCGCCTTCAATGACGAATTCGGCGGGCTCGACAAAGGATTTGAAACCGAGAAGGCGGAGTTTTGTGAAGCGCATCAGACGGCCCTTCCCCAAAACGCCATAGGGACGGACGCGATAAGGCGTCCGCCAGATTTCAACAGGCAGCTATCAGAGTAGACCGTCGATAATCGCTGACATTTCGTCAACCGATAGGGCTCCTGCATACTTCGTGCCGTTGATGAAGAATGTCGGTGTGGCATTCACGCCGAAATCCTTGGCTCCGCGGTCACGCGATGCATTCACATCATCCAGAAGTTTTTGGTTCGTCAAGCAAGCGTTGAACGACTCCTGTGTAAAACCGGCCAATTTGGAGATTTGCAGCAAAGGTTCTACCGCATTTGCCGATGCAGCCCATTGTTCCTGCTGTTTGAACAGCACATCAACCAGCGGATAATAACGATCCTCAGGGGCGCAGCGTGCCAGCATGAAGGCAGCGGCAGCGCGCGGATCGAACGGGAATTCGCGCAGGATGAGTTTTGCCTTGCCCGTATCGATGTACTTTTCCTTGATGGTCGGCAACGTCGCAACGGTGAAGTGCGCGCAGTGCGGGCAGGTCATCGATGCATATTCAATGATGGTGACAGGCGCTTCGGCCTTGCCCATCACGATATCCTTCAAGGGGCCCTGTTCCAGAAGCTTGGCCGGATCAATCTTGCCGGCAGCCTCAGGGATTTTCACATCGGATGGTACAGGCGTCGAAGCAGCAGCAGGCTTTGCCGCATCTTCTGACCATGCCTGGTTGCCCGCAGTTGCAGCGAGCGCCGCCGTCGATACGGCCGCGAGGGTCAGAATGTTTCGGCGTGTCAGCATTTCGGTCATAAGGATCACCTGTCTCCGGTGTTGATTATGCGTTGATTGACTCAATAGAGCCCCATGGCAGTCTCTTTAAGGCAGAGCTTGCATTCTGTCTTTGAATTTTTCGTGATCTGGACGGGAATAAAATCAAGTCAATGGGATAACGGGGTGGGTTGTTGGTATTTGGTGGTTTGAGTGTTGATGGGCTGACGAAGCTGTGGGGTGTGGTTCGTGGTTCGACAAGCTCACCATAAGGGAGAGTGTGGATGTAACGCTAATCACCTACGTTGCAGAACTGGACTCCCTGCAACCCACCCATGCCTGTCATCCTCGGGCTTGACCCGAGGACCCATAATTTAAAATGTTGAATATCCGGATTTACCTGATCTTTTTAGCAGTGGGTCCTCGGGTCAAGCCCGAGGATGACGGAGATGGATCATGAAAGGGAGCCAATCTGCGCGACCTTTATGCTGCAACCGCCGCACTCGAACCTAACGCTTGATCTTTTCCGCGTGGATGCTCTGGCCGAGGCGTTCCAGTGCCTCACGCAAGCTGTCATCCTCGATGGCTTCCACCACGCGGCTGATCTTGCCCTTTGTGGCAGCATCAACAGGCGGTAAAGCGCGCCGCTTCGGTGCGGGCAGAGTAATCGCCTTCTGCTCGATCTTGATGCGGCCGACGGCGGCGAAGCCCAAAAATGCGTTGACGCGGCTGATGATTTCGCCGGTTTCGTGCTGAATGCGCATGGCTGTAAAGCCCTGACAGGCGATAACCAGCGTTGCGGGCTGGAATGGGTCGTCTTCATGGGCGCGGCGCGGCCATAGCAATTTCAATGGACGCGACTGATCGCCGAGAGCCGGACCAACCACCTCTTCCCACGCCTGAACGAGTTCAATCGTGATGCCGGCGCGCTTGCGCAGGACAGGGTCGAGAATGCCCGATGCGGGATCCGCCAAAGGCCGGAATCCTCTTTGCTTGCGGTCATTGCTCATCGTACCAAATGCCTTGCATCAAGGAAGGGAAGTGTCAGCGGCCATTATAGCCGCGAAACCACTCAACAAACAAAGGAATACCCTCTTCCAGCGTCGTCTTCGGGCAAAAGCCCAGATCGCGCGTGGCAAGATCGATGTCGGCAAACGTGCGCTCGACATCGGCTGGCGGCATTGGTTCGAACTTTTTGATGGCTTCCCGGCCCACAGCCTGTTCGATGATCTCAATAAAGCGCAACAAAGCCACTGGATTATTATTGCCAAGATTATAAACAGGCGCGGTCTCATCGGGATTGGTCAGGATGCGATTGATCGCACCCAGCACACCGCTGACAATATCGTCGATGAAGGTGAAATCACGCGCCATCTTGCCGTGATTATAGACCTTGATCGGCTCGCCCTTTGAAATGGCATCGGTAAAGAGCCATGGGGCCATATCAGGGCGGCCATAGGGGCCGTAGACGGTGAAGAACCGCAAGCCAGTGGACGCGACCTTGTGCACATGGGCATAGGAATAGGCCAGCAATTCCGCCGATCGTTTTGTTGCCGCATAGACGGAAACCGGGTTGTTGACCGGATCGCTTTCGGAAAATGGCACTTTGGTATTGGCACCATAGACCGATGATGAACTGGCATAGACCACAGGTGGGTGTTTTGGCATGACGCGCGCCTGTTCGAAAACCGTCACCTGACCATGCACATTGGCGTCGACATAGGCGGCAGGATTTTCAACCGAGTAACGGACACCGGCCTGAGCCGCGAGATGCACAATGACATCCGCATCCATGTCTCGGGCAATGGCGGCGCGCAATTCTTCAGGTTTGGCGATATTGGCCCTGATAAAGCGGACACCAGCCAGACCTTCGAGCGCTGACAGGCGCGTTTCCTTGAGAGCGACCTGATAGTAATCATTGAGATTGTCGATGGCGACGACCTCGAAACCTTCACTGGCCAGCCGTCTTGCCACGTGAAAGCCGATAAAGCCTGCCGCTCCGGTAACAATCGCTTTCATTTCAATACTTTATCCCAAACACCCATTATTATTATGCAGCCAGAGCGGCCTTGTCATCTTCGGCGCGGTCTGCGATTTCCCGCATCGACAGATAGGGTATCGTGCCGGAAACCGAAGAAATGAGAAGCGTCATATAGATGAAAACCGCATCGGTGGCATCATGACCGAACATGATGCCGAACATGCCTGTTATCACATAACTGGTAACGAGCAGCAGCGAAAGCGCCATCATCAGATCACGGCCCGGTCCGGGTTCTTTCAACCTTGCCGCAACAATAGGCGCAGATAACAGCAGGAGCAGCGCCAGAATACCCAATACGCCACCGTCAACAGCAGCATTCAGAAACCCATTATGGACATGGGTGAATGTCATATATTTCTCAACGGGCAATTCCAGAGCCTCATTGACAGACCGCATGCGATTTTGCGGACCCTGCCCGATGAAAGGTGAAGCAAAGAATGCCTTCTCGGCACCGCTCCACAGCTGAATCCGGGCGCCCAGCGAACTCATATTATCAGGCTTTTCATCGAGTTGGACGATATCGATCTGCAAGGCGCGATAACGATCAAGGATTTTGGGTATCGCAGCCAGGGCCACCACGACAAGCAAAAGTACAATCAAAACTTTTACCGTTCTGTTGATCGTCGGCAATGTCTGACCGCGCAGATACCAAAACAGAATGGCGCAATGAACGGGAATCACCAGCCATGCGGACCGGGTTCCGGAGAGAAACGCGCAAATTATACCGCAGGTGAAACCGGCAATTGCAATTATGCGTTCGGTCCTACTTTCTGAATGGACATTGAGCAGTGAAATACTGCCGAAAAGAACCGTGAAAAGTCCGAACACAGCGGCATTACCTGCACCGCCTGCTGCCCGGCTCTCAATAAACAGCACCTGAATAATGCTGTAGATCAGAGCCCCAATCATCCCGATGCCTGCGCCTGTAACAAAGAACGGTACGAGGCGCCCCTGCAAACTCACTCTGAGACGAGGGATAAGTGCCCATACCGCCAGAAACGGGATCATTTTCAGGAGATATTCGCCGCCCTTTGCCAGATTGGGGCTGAGAACAACGGTGAGAGCCGTGACCAGGACATAGGTGGTGAAAATCCACGCAATGACGCGATCCTGCCGTGTCATCTGATACGGATAGCGCTTCAGGCTCAGTGAAATGATCGCCCAGAGGAACGCGCACACCAGCGTCACCGATGTTCCGCTGACCAGCAAACCCGGGAAAAGCGCAAACAGAAACGTGAATATACGATTGTTCCGGTCGATACCGATCAAACGCCCTTTGGTGGGAAGCAGCAGGGCGTTGGTCAACTGAGCTGGAAACATTTATGAATCCGAATATTCTTGAATTTGCGATCGCAACCGTTTCATAAGAAATGTCACACCACTTCCCTGTAAAGCAGTTTTGGATTGATGCAACCTATAACCACTAAACTGCTACTATGGTATAATTCCCACCATCGAATTTTACCCTGGCGCATAACGCCTGATGAACACAAGTCAGGAATTGTGGCAGATCCTTACCGAATCTGGCTGTCGGAAATCATGCTTCAACAGACAACGGTTGAGGCAGTAAAGCCCTATTTCCTGACCTTTATAGACAAATGGCCAAGCGTTATGCACCTCGCTGCGGCCACTCAGGATGATGTCATGCGGGCATGGGCCGGGCTTGGTTATTATTCGCGCGCCCGCAACCTGAAGAAGTGCGCCGATATTATCGCGGCCGATTTCGACGGGCGTTTTCCTGATGATTTTATAAAGCTTAAATCATTGCCGGGGATTGGCGATTATACTGCGGCGGCCATTGCATCCATCGCCTTTGACAGGCCGATTGCGGTTGTTGATGGCAATGTCGAGCGCGTCATTACACGGCTTCATGCTTTGGCCACGCCGCTGCCCGCGGCAAAACCCGAGATCCGGCGCCTGATGCAATTGCTGACCCCAGACAAACGTCCGGGTGATTTTGCCCAGGCGATGATGGATCTCGGTGCGACGATTTGCACACCCAAGCGCCCGGCCTGCGTGATTTGTCCGCTCAATGACAATTGCGAGGCGCTTAAAACCACCGACCCCGAATTTTTCCCGGTAAAGGCACCCAAAAAGGACAAGCCGGTTCGTCTTGGCGCGGCATTCGTGGCAATTTCGACCGAGGGTGAAGTCTATCTACGCGGACGGGCACAAACGGGATTGCTCGGCGGTATGGCTGAAGTACCGACAACAGAATGGACATCACGGATCGACGGCGAAACCGGCGTCGAAGCTGCGCCGTTCAACGCAAAGTGGCTGCCCAGCGGTTCGATTACCCATATTTTCACGCATTTTGAACTGCGGCTGACGATCTATCGGGCGGAGAATATTCAAAAACAGGCCAGCAATGACGGCTGGTGGATACGCATTGAAAATCTGGACGGCGAGGCATTGCCGACGGTCATGAAAAAGGCCATTGCTGCCGCGATACCGGATGCATTCGAGAAGAGAAGGAAAGAGGCATGACACCCGTCAAACACATCGTTTTCGACATCGGACAGGTTCTTATTCACTACGATCCCGATGTTGCTTTTCGCAGTGTCATCCCTGATGAGACCGAGCGTAAATGGTTTTTCGAAAACATCTGTACCCATGAATGGAATCTTGAACAGGATCGTGGCCGCAAATGGGCCGATGCCGAAGCGCTGCTGATTGCCGATTTTCCTGATCGGGAACATCACATTCGTGCTTTCCGGCAGAACTGGCACCAGATGATCACCGGTTCAATTGATGATAGTGTCGTGATCATGCGCAAGCTGATCGCCGACGGGCATGATGTGACCATGCTGACGAATTTTGCGTCCGATACGCTGCGGGAAGCTTGGCAGCGCTTCCCCTTCCTGACCGAAAGCCGTGGTGTGACCATTTCCGGCGATATCGGCCTGATCAAGCCTGACAAGGCGATCTACGACCACCATGTTGCAACGTTTGGTGTTGACCCTGCTGCAACACTCTTCATTGACGACAGTGCAAAGAATGTCGCTGGCGCACAGGCTGCCGGCTGGCAGTCGGTGCAGTTCATCAATCCGCAGACGCTGCGCGCAGACCTTCATCATCTCGGCATTCGTGTCTGAACCAGAACGACGAAACGCCCAAGGCAGCAACCTTGGGCGTTTCGAGATCAGAGCGGCACTGGAGGTCTCGTCCGATCGGATTAAGGGTTAGATGCCAGCGGACGCCATTCCGTCGCGAACCTGCCTGCGCAGTTCATCAATGGGTTTCAGCTTGCCGTCCTCTTCATAGTGCCAGAACGTCCAGCCATTGCAGGCATCAAAACCTTGCACCTTGGCGCCCATGCGGTGAATTGAACCGGCATCGCCATTGCTGGAAACAGTGCCGTCAGCCCGCACGATAGCGGCGTGACGCTGGCGCGCATCGCTCAAAACCACACCCGGCTTGAGCAAGCCCGCTTCAACAATGCTGCCAAAGGCAACGCGCGGTTCTGCACGCTTGCCGGTCATGACCTTGAGTTCGGCTCCGCCGAGTTCCTCGACCGAGGCAATCCGGCTCATCGCCGCGTCGATATATTTCTGCTCACGTTCAACGCCGACAAAATGGCGGCCAAGGCGTTTGGCGACCGCGCCGGTTGTTCCTGATCCGAAGAACGGATCGAGAATGACATCACCGGGCTTGGATGAAGCCATGAGAAGACGGGCCAAAAGGGCTTCCGGCTTCTGTGTCGGGTGGACTTTGTCGCCATTCTCATCTTTCAGACGCTCCGCACCGGTGCAGATGGGAAACAGCCAGTCGGACCGCATCTGCAGATCGTCATTGGCAGCCTTCATCGCTTCATAGTTGAAGGTGTAGCCCTTGCCTTTCTGATCGCGCGACGCCCAGATCATGGTTTCATGCGCATTCTGGAAGCGGCGGCCACGGAAATTCGGCATCGGGTTGTTCTTGCGCCAGATAATGTCATTGAGCATCCAGAATCCGAGATCCTGCATGATCGCACCAACGCGGAAGATGTTGTGATAGGAGCCGATGACCCAGATCGTGCCATTCGGCTTCAGCACGCGGCGGCAGGCAAGCAGCCATGCGCGGGTAAAGGCATCATAGGCCTGAAAACTATCGAACTGGTCCCAATGATCATCGACAGCGTCGACCTTTGACTGGTCGGGGCGATGCAGATCGCCATCAAGCTGCAGATTATAGGGAGGGTCGGCGAAAATAACATCAATCGAATGATCAGGGAGACGATTGAGGGCGGCAACACAGTCGCCTTTGAGGATCGTGTCGAGCCAGGACGATTGCGGTGCAGCCTGGGGCAGGTCATTGACGAGACGAACAACGGACATGGGATACTCGATTACTGGAGACGCGTTACTGAACTGTCCTTATGGTTACCGAGCAGGGTAAACATCGCGTTAAAGCCAATCGATATCTCCGGCGATATCTCTGACCGGTGCGCTTTTCTTTGACGCCCCGGCAATAAGAGTGTAGTCGATGCCGGTAATCCCCCAAGCTTGACCCAAAGCTGCTCAATGCAGCTATTTTTCACGAACAGGTATGACGGAATGGAACCCCAGCTGATTATTTTCGACTGCGATGGCGTGCTCGTTGATTCAGAGATACTCGCCGCTGAAGTCGAATCGAAACTGTTGACAGAGTCGGGTTATCCGATCGAACCGGAGGCCATTGCCGAACGCTTCGCCGGACTAACCTGGACCGACATTCTCATTCAGGTGGAAAAAGAATCCGGCGTGCCGATCTCCGCCTCGCTTATTGAAGAATCCACGCGCCAGATGGATCACAAACTGCGCAATGAACTCAATGTCATCGATGGTATTGAGCAGGTCGTTGCCGCCCTGAAATATCCCAAATGCATAGCGTCGAACTCGACCAGCGCTGCATTGAAGATGATGCTGGAGCAGAGCACGCTCTATGACCTCTTCGCCCCGAACATTTTCTCGGCACGCGAAGTGGGAAGCCAGAAGCCAAAGCCTGCCCCTGACGTTTTCCTGTTTGCGGCAAAACATTTCAATGTCGAACCCGCCCGCTGCATCGTGATCGAGGATTCATCGCACGGCGTCCATGCGGCAGCAACTGCTGGAATGCGTGTTATCGGCTTTACCGGCGGTGCCCATACTTATCCGGGTCATGCGGACAAGCTAACCGATGCCGGTGCTGAAACCGTCATCAGCCGCCACCGCGACCTGCCCGCCGTTCTCGAGGCAATGGCCGTCTGGTCCGAGGCTGTATAAGCTTCAACCTATTATCTCTCGAAGAGCCATCACCAGCCGGTCGCACTCGGCGTCTGTGCCGATGGTGATGCGAAGATAATCATGAATCCGTGCTTTGGGGAAATGCCGGACCAGAATTGCCCTGCTCTTGAGCTGGGCAGCAAGGTGCGCCCCGGATTGAGCCGGGTGTGCGGCAAAGACAAAATTGGCCAGGGATGGGAGCACCTGAAAACCCAGATCACGCAGGGAAGCGGACAAACGCTCCCGGCTGGCTGTAATCAGGCGACAGTGTTCTTCAAACCAGACATGATCTTCCCAAGCCGCAATGGCCCCTGCCAGAGCGAGGCGATCAAGCGGATAGGAATTGAAACTGTCTTTGACCCGTTCCAGAGCCTCAATGAGGGGCCTTTGCCCGATGGCAAAGCCGATTCGAAGACCGGCAAGAGCGCGTGATTTCGAAAAAGTCTGGGTCACGAGCAAATTTGGATAAAGCTTCACCAGCGGTACAGCACTTTGCGCGCCGAAATCCACATAGGCTTCATCAATAACCACGACCTGATCCGGGTGATCTGCCACCAAGGTTTCGATATCGCTCAGCGGCAGGGCGCAGCTGGTGGGTGCATTGGGATTCGGGAGAATGATCGCGCCGCATGGCTGCCTGTAATCGGAAACATGCACCGTCATGGCATCGTCGAGAGGCACTTCGCGGAACTCGATCCCGTAAAGGCGGCAATAGGTTGGATAGAAACTATAGGTAACGTCAGGAAAAAGCAGCGGAGCGTCATGCTTCAACAACGCCTGAAAAGTATGTGCGAGCACCTCGTCAGAGCCATTTCCGATGAAAACCTGATCAGGATTGACGCCGTGGCTTTCTGCAATCGCCGCGCGCAACTGGAAAGCTGTCGGGTCCGGATAGAGGCGAAGCGAGTCCGTTACTTCGTTCGAAATGGCCGCCAGAGCACGCGGCGACGGCCCATAGGGGTTTTCGTTGGTGTTGAGCTTAACCAGATCACGCAGGGTGGATTGCTCCCCGGCGACATAGGGCGTCAATGCATGAACAATAGGGCTCCAGAAACGGCTCATACAAATTCTCCGATAAAGCGATCTCTTGCATCTGATTTTTGCAACATCGCAAAACCGGATTGTTATAGCAAAAGCCCAACCAGATGTTTTCCGCAAGGAAAGCCGCACGCAACAACTGTTGCGCGCGAATTCGTTCTGTGAAGGTAAAGCGATACTACGTCCGGCTAAAGGCCAGCGCGACGTGCGGCCTTCTTTATTTATTTCTTCTTTTTGGTTTTCGTCTTTGCCTGCGTATCATCCGGACCTTCATCAAATCCGATGAAAATCTGAACATCCTTGGCTGATGGTGCCGGGAAGCTGACATTGGGATCGTTGAAAATGAACTGTGACGCAGCTGACGTGTCGGTTGCCGAAATCGGCTGCTTGTACAGTTTGGAATAGAGCACGTTCGAGCCCTGCATCACGGCAACACGGATCGGCATGGTCAGCGTACCGGCACTGAACTTCGGACCTGGAACCACTTTGCCTGAGACCGCGACATTCATGGTCAACGTACCTTCACCGCGCTTGCAGGACCGGCTCTGATCGCCAATCGAAGCCTGATAGATCAGGTTTTCTGGCGCTTTGGGTGCCTTGCCGTAATTATTGAAGATAGCTGTACCTTCACGGATCGTCACCCCAGGGCAATAGGCGGTCAGCTCGGTTGCCGTGATACGGGCCTGCGCTTCCGCTACTGCCGGGTCCTTTGATGGATCTTTTTCACCGGTTGTGCTGCAGCCTGCAAGACCCACAGCGAAAATCATGCCGCAAAGTTGATAGAAGGGCAGAGATTTATGTGTTTCTGACTTCATGAACTGAACTTTCCTTGACGAACGAACCTGTTCTATACCAACGGTAAGGTAAGAATACGACGGTGCTTTCCAGCTTTCTGCCACAGGAGTTGGCTGGCTCGCAAGCGCGGTACAAAAGGCGAATGATATGAAATATGCAAGTACTCGTGGAGAAGCGCCTGTTTTGGGCTTTTCCGACGCCCTTCTGGCTGGTCTGGCGCGTGATGGTGGTCTTTATCTGCYTCAGGAGTTTCCACAGTTTTCCGCAGATGAGATTCGCGCGCTGCGCGGCAAAAGCTATGAAGACGTCGCCATCCGTGTTCTGACCCCATTTATTGCGGGTGATATTGATCAGGCTGATTTCGAACGCATGGTGCATGAAGCCTATGCCACTTTCCGCCACAGCGCTGTCTGCCCATTGGTCCAGACCGATCACAATGAATTCGTGCTTGAACTCTTCCATGGCCCGACCCTTGCCTTCAAGGATGTGGCGATGCAGCTTCTCGCCCGGTTGATGGATTATATTCTCACCAAACGCGACCAGCGCGCGACGATTGTCGGCGCCACATCTGGTGATACCGGCGGCGCTGCCATTGAAGCCTTCGCCAACCGCGACCGCACCGATATTTTTATTCTGTTTCCGCACAATCGCGTTTCGCCGGTACAGCAACGCCAGATGACGACTTCCGCTGCGTCAAATGTGCATGCGCTGGCCATCGAAGGCAATTTTGACGATTGCCAGTCACTGGTCAAAGGCATGTTCAACGATCTGAATTTCCGTGATGCGCTGTCACTGTCCGGTGTGAATTCGATCAACTGGGCGCGCATCATGCCGCAGATCGTCTATTATTTCACAGCAGCTGTTTCCCTCGGCAGCCCTGATCGTCCGGTGTCGTTCACGGTTCCCACGGGCAATTTCGGCGATATTTTTGCCGGTTATGTTGCTAAGCGCATGGGTCTTCCCATCGACCGGCTGGTGATTGCCACCAACGATAATGACATTTTGACCCGGACACTGGAAACGGGAAGATACGAAACACGCGGTGTGATGCACACGACCTCTCCGTCCATGGATATTCAGGTCTCCTCCAATTTTGAGCGTCTGCTGTTTGAAGCCCATGACCGGGATGCCGATGCGCTGCGCCGCCTGATGAGTGGGCTGACGCAATCGGGAAGTTTCACCATTGCGGACGCGCCTTTGAACAAAATCCGCGCCGAGTTCGACGCGGGACGCTCGACGAAGGCTGAAACGGCAGTGGCAATCAAAGATGTTCTCGATCAATCGGGCTATCTGCTTGATCCGCATTCGGCGATCGGTATCAAAGTCGCGCGTGAAAAGGTTCAATCTGGAACACCGAGTGTCGTTCTTGCGACCGCTCATCCGGCCAAATTTCCTGATGCTGTTGAGGCTGCAAGCGGCATCCATCCGGCGCTTCCGCTTTGGCTTGGCGACCTCATGCAGCGAAAAGAACACTATACGGTACTTCCCAACGACCTTAAAAATGTGGAAGAGTATGTAAGCCGTCATTCAAGAGCGGCGAAGTAAGGAGCATTGCATGGGCGTTGAAATCAGTCGCCTCTCCAACGGTCTGACGATTGCGACAGAGACAATGCCGCATGTGGAGAGTGTAGCCCTTGGCATCTGGGTCAAGGCAGGATCACGTAACGAGGCGAGCAATCAGCACGGTATTGCCCATCTTCTCGAACATATGGCTTTCAAAGGGACGGAAAATCGCTCTGCCTGGAAAATAGCCGCCGATATTGAAGATGTGGGCGGCGAGATCAATGCCGCTACAAGCGTTGAAACAACATCCTTCTACGCCCGCGTTCTGCGCGATGACATGCCGCTGGCGATCGATATTCTTGCCGACATTCTCAACAGTTCCAAATTTGACGAGGAAGAACTGGAACGCGAGAAAAACGTCATCATGCAGGAAATCGGTGCGGCGCATGACACGCCCGATGACGTTGTCTTCGACCGGTTCACCGAAACCGCGTTCAAGAATCAGACCATTGGCCGGACCATTCTTGGCACACCGGAAACCGTCCAGTCCTTTTCCTCTGCCAATCTGCGAACCTATATGGATGACCAGTACAGCGCCGAGCGCATGGTCGTTGTCGCTGCAGGCGGCGTCAAACATGATGATTTCGTCCGCGAAGTCGAAAGCCGTCTTGGCTCCTTCCGGGCAAAGACAACAGCGCCCGAGCCTGATGTCGCGCATTATGTTGGCGGCGATTTCCGCGAACAGCGCGAGTTGATGGACGCTCAGGTCGTTCTCGGCTTTGAAGGCCGTGCCTATCATGTGCGCGACTTCTATGCCTCACAGCTTCTCGCCATGATCCTTGGTGGCGGCATGTCATCGCGGCTGTTTCAGGAAGTGCGCGAAAAGCGCGGGCTTTGCTATTCGGTCTATGCGTTCCACTGGGGCTTTTCCGACACTGGCGTTTTCGGCATCCATGCCGCTACGGGCCGCAATCACCTAAAGAAGCTCGTACCCGTCATCATCAATGAACTGCATGAAGCCGCCCGCAATATCGGACAGGACGAACTCAACCGCGCGCGGGCGCAATATCGTGCCAGCCTGCTGATGTCACATGAGAGCGCTGCAAGCCGCGCTGGCCAGATTGCCCGCCAGTTGCTGCTTTACGGCCATGCCGTTTCGACCGAGCAGCTGGTGGAGCGTTTGTCCAAGATCACGACCGAGCGCCTGACCGATCTTGCCGGACGGCTTTTCATCGACTCGTCGCCGACCTTGGCTGCGGTTGGTCCCATCGCACCTTTGATGAAATATCAGGATATTCGTCAAGGGTTGGCACCGATAACGCCGAGCCAGCGAAAAATAGCGGTCTAACGGCTCAAGCGCCATGATCGCCCTGCCCTTCCTGAAAAGCGCTTCGCTCTCACTGCAGGGCGAAAGGCTTTATCTGCGAGCCCCGCAGGTTTCCGACTATCGGGCCTGGGCCCATCTGCGCGCCCAGAGCCGGGATTTTCTGACGCCGTGGGAGCCGCTCTGGGCGGATGATGATCTGGAGCGCAGTTCATTCCGGCACCGGATTCGCCATTATGACGAGGAAGCAGCGGCAGGAACGGCGCATCCGTTTTTTCTTTTCCACAATTCTGATTCACGTCTTCTGGGCGGCATCACGCTTGGCAATATCCGGCGCGGGGTCGGCCAGAACGGTATGATTGGCTACTGGACAGGCGCGCCCTATGCCGGACAGGGCTATATGGGCGAGGCTCTAAGCCTGCTGATATCCCATGCTTTTACTAAAGTACGGTTGCACCGGCTGGAAGCGGCCTGTATTCCAAGCAATGAAAGATCGATCCGCCTTCTCGAAAAAGCCGGATTTCAGAGGGAAGGACTGCTACGCTCCTACCTCAAAATAAATGGTATGTGGCAAGACCATCTGCTCTTCTCGCTCTTAGAAGACGATGTGCGACGCTAAAATAAAGGTTACATTCGTGGCATCATTGACCGGACTCATGCTGAAAGGCTTATCGAGGATTTTTGTCCTCATCTTTTTGATGACGTCCATGCTGTCAGCCGCCAACGCGTTTGAAACCATCAAGATCACCAAGGAAAGCACTGCTCTCGATCTCTCCAAAGCCGTGGAGATTTACCGGAATCAGGGCGAGACCTTCCAGATTTCCACTGCACCGGGCACGGATGGTATTGTCCGCCGCATCGAAGTGCAGGCCAATGACAGTCGCTCAACAGGCGATTGGGCGGCGTTCTCGCTGGCCAATCCCACTGACGAGCAGATCGACCGTCTGATCGTCGCGCCGCATTTCCGTCTGGTCGGTTCGGGTTTCATCTGGCCGGACCTCGGTTCGACACGCATCACCTCGATTACCCCCAGCGAGGGCTTTGCCCTCGACCGGCAGGCCAGTGAAGATGCCGACATCTTTCTTGTCACGCTCAATCCCGGTTCGGTCATTACCTTTGTCGCTGAACTTGCTTCCCCCAACCTGCCGCAGGTCTATGTGTGGGAGCCGAACGCTTACAAGGATACGGTCAATTCCTATACGCTTTATCGCGGTATCCTGCTCGGCATTGCCGGTCTGCTCGCGCTGTTCCTGACCATCCTTTTTGTCGTCAAGGGAACCTCACTTTTCCCCGCAACGGCCGCCATGGCATGGGCAGTTCTTGCCTATATCTGCGTGGATTTCGGTTTCTGGAACAAGCTTATCGAGATAACGCCCGGCAATGAGCAGATGTGGCGAGCGGGCACCGAAGTGGCGCTTGCAGCGACACTGGTGATCTTTCTGTTCACCTATCTCAATCTCAACCGGTGGCATGACAATTTCAGCTATGGCGCTCTGACATGGATCTTGGGCCTTGGTATCCTTTCCGGCGTGGCGATTTTTGATCCGCCCATTGCTTCGGGTATCGCGCGTTTCTCGTTTGCGCTGACCATCATTGCCGGCATTGTGCTGATCGGCTTCTTTTCGTTCCGAAGTTATGACCGGGCAATCATGCTCATACCGACATGGCTACTTCTGCTTGTCTGGATGACGGGAAGCTGGCTGACCGTATCGGGCATTCTCGCCAATGATATTGTCCAGCCTGCGCTGGGCGGTGGTCTGGTGCTGATCGTCCTGCTCATTGGTTTCACGGTCATGCAGCACGCCTTTTCCGGCGGCGCTTTGCAGCAGGGTCTGTTCTCTGACGTGGAGAGACAGGCGCTGGCTATTATCGGCTCGGGCGATATCGTCTGGGATTGGGATGTGCCGCGCGACCGCGTTGTCACCACCCCTGATCTCACCAATTTCCTCGGCGCTTCGGCAAGCTCGCTGCATGGGGCTGTGCGCAACTGGCTGCCGACCTTGCATGCGGATGATCGCGACCGCTTCCGCACCACGCTCGACGTCATTCTGGAAAACCGCCGCGGCCGCATTTCGCAGACATTCCGCCTGCGCGCCAATGATGGTCATTATTACTGGTACACGCTGAAAGCCCGGCCTGTTATCGGTTCGGATGGTGAAATTGTCCGCTGTGTCGGCACGCTTATCGATGTGACCGAACAGAAAAAAGCGGAAGAACGCCTGCTGCACGATGCGGTGCATGACAATCTGACCGGCTTGCCAAACCGCGAGCTGTTTCTTGATCGCCTCGGTTCTGTCATCACCATGGCGCAGACTGAAAGCAAGATTCGCCCGACTGTCTTCATCATCGACATTGATCGCTTCAAGCAGGTGAATGATGGTCTTGGCATGTCGGCGGGTGACACCTTCCTTTTGACCGTATCGCGCCGTCTGCATCGACTGTTGCGCCCGCAAGACACGCTGAGCCGCCTTTCCGCCGATCAGTTCGGCCTCATTCTGGTATCGGAAGTCGAGCCCGCCCGCATTGCCGCCTTTGCCGAAGCGGTCAAACAGGCGATCCGCGCGCCGATTGCCTTTGCCAAACGCGAGATTGTGCTGACCGCTTCGCTTGGTCTGATCACCTGGACGTCAGGCAGTTCCGCCTCACCTGAGGACCTGGTGAAAGATGCCGAGCTTGCCATGTTCCAGGCAAAGCGCTTTGGCGGCGACCGGATCGAACCATTCCGCCCGGCATTCCGCGCTGTTGGCAGTGACAAGCTGCAACTGGAATCCGATTTGCGCCGGGCGCTGGAACGCAGCGAAATTCACATTGCCTACCAGCCGATTGTGCGGCTTGAGGACAATACGATTGCCGGGTTTGAAGCCCTTATGCGCTGGGATCATCCGCGCCGGGGTTCGATACCACCGTCTGAATTTATCCCGATTGCCGAAAGTTCCGGCCTCATCGTGCAGCTTGGCCTGTTTGTCATGCAGCACGCGGCGGAAGATCTCGTCAATTGGCAGCGCACGATTGGCGCGACGCCATTGTTTGTCTCGGTGAACATATCAAGCAGCCAGTTGATCCGGCAGGACCTGATTGACGATGTGCGTTCGGTGCTGACAAAAACCCAGATAGATCCGGCGAGCCTCAAACTGGAACTGACGGAATCCCTGATGATGGAAAATCCTGAACGTTCCGCCCATGTGCTTTCGAGCATCAAAGCGATGGGCGTCGGGGTTTCCTTGGATGATTTCGGCACGGGTTATTCGTCCCTCTCCTACCTCACCTCTTTCCCCTTCGACATGATCAAGATCGACCGGTCATTCCTCAAGGCCGAACAGCCACAGAAGGTGACGCTGCTACGCTCCATGATCAGCATGGCGCATGACCTTGGTCTTTCGGTTGTCACGGAAGGTATCGAGAACGAGAGCGATGCGCTGCAACTGCGCCAGATGGGCTGCGAATATGCCCAGAGCTTCATGTTCAGCCCGCCATTGACGCTTGATGTCGCAACAAAACTGCTGCGCGAGCAGTTCCAGCAGTCGAAGGCTTCCTAGGAAAAGCGGTTAAGCGTGCCCGGCCACGGTGGCAAGGCGCGAAGGGTCAACGCCCATATAAGCCAGAAGCCGGTCGTACTTGCTTTCAAGGTCCGTATCAAAAAGCAAATCCTGCGGCGCACGG
This sequence comes from Phyllobacterium sp. TAF24, assembly GCF_052113785.1. Classification (NCBI taxonomy): domain Bacteria; kingdom Pseudomonadati; phylum Pseudomonadota; class Alphaproteobacteria; order Hyphomicrobiales; family Phyllobacteriaceae; genus Phyllobacterium; species Phyllobacterium sp. TAF24. Next base: position 24,201 of record NZ_JBFRDN010000001.1, read on the forward strand.
CAGGTCAGCCAGCCATTATTGGCGATCTCGTTTTCAAGCTGGCCTGAAGCCCAGCCTGAATAGCCCAATGTCATCAGGGCACAGCGCGGGCCACGGCCGCCGGATATAGCGCGCAGAATGTCCACTGTTCCGGTCAGGCAAATCTCTTCCGAGACGGGCATGGTTGAATCGGTCAGATAATCATCGGAATGCAGGACAAAGCCACGGCGCATCTCGACCGGCCCGCCATTGCGCACGATAAAATCGCGCGTACAGTCGGGCAGCATGATCGCCTGATGTTCATCAAGGACACCGAGTTGAACAAGGATTTCGGAGAATTCCATTTCCTGCGGGCGATTGATGATCAGCCCCATCGCACCCTTTTCCGAGTGCGCACAGACATAAATGACCGAACGCGCAAACCGGCTGTCATCCATTCCCGGCATTGCCAGAAGGAATTGACCATTCAGAAATCCGGTCTCTTTGTTCGCCGTTCTGAAAATCTCCATCAAATAAAGGTATCAAGGATTGCGTAAATGACAACGGTCTTGCGCAAGGAAATGTAAAAAGAGCCCAAATCCTGGCCCTTTCGGCTTCCAAATAACACGTTGCTCACACAGAAATGATGAGCAAATTCTATCATATCCTTGATAAGGCCCTGAAGCCCTGTAATTGTCCGCGCATGAAAATGAACATAATTTTTACAGCTGCTTTTGCCATGCTGGCTTTTGTTTCGCCAACACTTGCCGGAAATTCGGACTGGACAAGAACAGCCGGCGGCAGTGTCCGGCTGATTGTCGACAATCCGCAGAAGGGCGCAAGTGAGGTGCGGGGTGCCGTCCAGATCAATCTTGATCCGGGCTGGAAAACCTATTGGCGCGAACCCGGCGATGCCGGTGTGCCGCCGGAACTGGCGCTTTCGCAGGAAGGCAATATCAAGAGTTATTCGCTGGGCTTCCCGGCGCCGCACCGTTTTGAAAATGGCGGGGCGAAATCGGCTGGCTACAAAAAGTCCGTTTCCTTTCCGGTTATTCTGACGCTGACCGATCCGTCCAAACCGGCGCAATTGAAGGGCCACGCATTTCTCGGCATCTGCGAAGCAATCTGCATTCCAGTTACGGCTGATTTTGACATTACCGTTGACAATAACCCGACAGATGCATTGACCAAGACGCTCGTCAGCGATGCGTTCGCCGCTTTGCCTGACAAGGCTTCTGCCGCCTTCGGTATCAAAAGCGCGGTGCGCCGGGATGACCACGTCAAGGTAACAGTCCAGCTTCCTGTAGATCAGCCGCCGACTGACCTTTTCGTTGCCGGGGAAGGCGGTGTTACATTCGGCATGGCCAAGCTGAAAAGCCACGAGGCCTCAAGCGCCGTGTTTTCCGTTCCGGTGCTTTCGGGCAAGGACAAGAAGTCTGTCACGCTGAACTATACGCTGGTTCAGGGGGAAAAGGCTGTTTCGGGTAAACTCGACGCGCAGGAATAGCAGCAAACGCCCTCGACTTTTTGCCGCGCACACCCTATCTGCCTTAGGTCTCAATTCCTCATTTCATCAGGGAGCCAATTCATGACAATCAAGGTAGGCGAGCGTTTGCCGGACGCCACGTTCAAGACGAAATCCGATGACGGTGTCAGCGAAGTGCGCTCCGATGCGCTGTTCAAGGGCAAGAAGGTCGTGCTGTTTGCCGTGCCGGGTGCTTTCACCCCGACCTGCAGCATGAATCACCTGCCCGGTTATCTTGAGAACCGCGATGCCATTCTGGCAAAGGGCGTGGATACCATTGCCGTTGTTGCCGTGAATGATCCGCATGTCATGGGCGCATGGGCCAAGGCCACCAATGGCGAAGGCAAAATCCAGTATCTCTCCGATGGCAATGCGACCTTCACCAAGGCTGTCGGCCTCGATATCGATCTTGCTGCCGGCACCATGGGCGTACGCTCCAAGCGTTATTCCATGCTCGTTGAAGACGGCGTGGTCAAGGAACTGAACATCGAGGATTCGCCGGGTCAGGCAGTGACTTCGAGCGCAGCAACCCTGCTCGGCCAGCTGTAATCAGCGCCATTCACGGGATATCCAGAGGGCCGGTTTTCCGGCCCTTTTTAATATCGCCAAGAATTTTGATGGCTCATTCATGTGATGTCATTGGATTTGGGAATATTGCTGTGTACGATCACACTTTCACACCTTGGGAGTGTTTGCACCGATGACACCGGATGAGTTGAAGATCGTTCGCCGCGCCTATGCAATGCAGATCGCAGCCATTGCCGGGGCTGCTGACCAAGGCGTGGAAGATGCTTTCGCCAAGGTACCGCGGGAGGAATTTCTTGGACGCGGACCATGGCAAATCCTGCGTTGGCAACGGCGCTCCTATACACCGACACCAAGCGCTGATCCGGTTTATCTTTATACCAATGACCTTGTTGGTATCCTGCCCGAACGGCACATCAACAATGGCGAACCTTCATTGCATGCTTTCCTGCTTGCGCAGGGTGCTCCCCGGGAGGGTGAGCATATCGTGCATGTGGGTGCAGGTGTCGGTTATTACTCGGCGATCATGGCGCAATTGGTCGGAGCCTCGGGCAAAGTCACGGCCATTGAATATGATCCGGAACTAGCCGAAAGGGCACGCGCGAACCTTGCGGCCTATCCCAATGTGACCGTGGTCCAAGGAGACGGAAGCACTGTTGCATTCGACGCTGCCGACCTGATCTATGTGAACGCCGGAGCAACGCGGCCCGCTGATAACTGGCTCGACAACCTCAAAGAAGGCGGAAGGCTGATCCTGCCGCTGACAACCGACAATGGTTTCAGCAGCGACTGGAGCAAGATCAAACAGCGCGGCGCCATGTTTCTGATAACGCGCGAGGCAGAAGCGTTTCGCGCCAAATGGATATCACCCGTCGGCATATTCCCCTGCGTGGGCATGCGCGACGAGGCGTCGGAAAAGGCTCTTGCCAAGGCATTCGAGCAGGGCGATTACACGCGGGTCACGCGCCTCTACCGGACGGATGATATAGAGGCGGAACGCTGCTGGGTTCGTGCACCCGGCTGGTCCCTCGCCTACGCATAAGTTGTTCTGAGCGCTTTGTCTGCAGCTTTCGGACGATCGATACACACAATGAACTTTGCTAAAAAAATGAGAACTTAACGCTGCTCCGTCCGCATTTTACGATCCGGTCTCGCAATAGCCCAAAAAGTACTACCAACCAGAGCGCCCAATATACAGGCGGCTCCTGGAACGTATGGGCGGTGCAAAACCGTATCAACAAGTACGTGTATTCCGAACTGAATACCATATTCCCCAAAAGCCCAGCCGCCGATCAACAGAGCGCACCAAGACAGCAAAGCTATGCCGGAAAACACGGAAGCGTACATCAATATGGAGGTACGGCGGTTTGACCAAAGAAGTCGGTGAGCAATGGCCCCGAAAGTCAAAATTATGCCATATCCGAGCATCGCCCCAATTGCTATGGCTACGGAAAATAGTTCCATTTGACTAAAGTGTTCCATGAAATCCGGTGTTTTCCAAAAAACCGCGGCATAGACAGCCGCCAGAAGCGGAACCCACAGCGGTGACACCAAAAAGGCGGAAAGCGTTCGTCTCATTTTGAGTTATCTCAATCTATTAGCACCTAGAGCTAATAGGCTCTCTTCACATATATCAAGACCTGTTCTTGAACGGCGCCATACCGGCACGGGCAAGTTCATCGGCGCGTTCATTTTCCGGATGCCCGGCATGGCCTTTGACCCAATGCCAGACAACCTTATGGCGCTTGCGCGCCTCGTCAAGGGCCTGCCACAACTCGGCGTTCTTCACTGGTTTCTTGGCCGCTGTTTTCCAGCCATTGCGCTTCCAGCCTTCGATCCAGCCGGAAATACCATCGCGGACATAGACAGAGTCCGTATAGAGATCGACGGAGCATGGCTCTTTCAGCGCATTGAGCGAAGCAATGGCGGCCATCAGTTCCATGCGATTGTTGGTCGTGTCTGCTTCACCGCCTGATAGTTCTTTCTCATTACCGTTCCAGCGCAGCACCGCGCCCCAGCCGCCGGGGCCGGGATTGCCGGAGCAGGCACCATCGGTGAAAATCTGGATAGACTTCACGAGGCAGTACCCGCAGGCATCAGGCCATATTCCGCCGCCGACTTGATCTGGCGATGGAAGCGCATGCGGCGCACATATTCCATCGGGTCTTTCTTGACGACGAAACTGCCTTCGGGAACTGTCAGCCAGTCATAAAGGCGCGTCAGCATGAAACGCAGGGCCGAACCGCGTGCAAGGATCGGCAGGCTCTCCGCTTCCTCAGCCGAGAGCGGACGCACGGAATTATAGCCGCGCAGCAAGGCAGTGCCCTTGGTCAGATTGAAGGAATGGTCCTTTTCAAAACACCACGCATTCAGGCACACCGCAACGTCATAGGCGAGCAGATCGGTACAGGCGAAATAAAAATCGATGAGGCCGGAAAGCTTGTCGCCAAGAAAGAAGACATTATCTGGAAACAGATCCGCATGGATGACGCCTGTTGGCAGATGCTTTGGCCAATGCGCCTCGAAAAATGCAAGGTCGGCCTCGGTCTCGTTTGCCAGTCCGGGCTCAACCCGGTCCGCATTGTCTTTCGAATTGTTCCACAGCGGCCGCCAGCCATCGACAGAGAGCGAATTCTTGCGCCGCATAGGGAAATCCGCACCCGCCACATGCATGCGCGCCAGCGCCTCGCCAAGAGCATGACAATGCTGCACGGTGGGCCTGCGCATCCACATGCCTTCAAGGAAGGTCACAATCGCCGCTGGACGACCCGCAAGCTCGCCAATACTGGAACCGTTTTTCTGCACCACAGGCAAGGGACAGCTGATGCCCTTGCCCGCAAGGTGCTGCATCAGGCCGAGAAAGAACGGCAGATCATTGCTGTTCACCCGCTTCTCATACAGCGTCAGGATGAACGAGCCTTTGCTTGTATGCGCAAGATAATTGGAATTTTCGACGCCTTCGGCAATGCCCTTGTAAGAGAGCAGTTCGCCGATGTCGTAGTCCTTGAGAAAATGCGCGAGATCGATTTCGTTGATATCGGTATAGACAGCCATAATCAGTGGGTTCCGTTGACGAAAGCCATATCGCCACTGGTCAGTTCCACATCGCGCAAATCGCGCATGACGTGGAAATTTTCGGTTTCAATGGTTGTTTCGGCAAGTTCGATCGACACGGAATAGCGCTCCGAAAAGGCTTGGATGATTTCATCGACAATGATTTCAGGCGCAGATGCACCGGCGGAAAGGCCAACCGTCGAAATATCGCCAATGGCATCCCAATCGATATCCACCGCCCGCTGCACGAGAAGCGATTGCGAGGCACCGGAACGCTCGGCCACTTCTACGAGACGTTTCGAGTTGGATGAGTTCGGCGCTCCAACCACCAGAAACAGGTCGCAGCCCGGCGCTGCTTCCTTCACCGCGTCCTGACGGTTTGTCGTGGCATAGCAGATGGATTCGGCTGCCGGTGCGGTCAACTCCGGGAACCGGTTCTGCAGGGCAGCGATGATCCCGGCAGTGTCATCGACGGATAGCGTTGTCTGGGTGACGAAGCCCAGATTCTTCGGATCGTGAGGCTGATAATTCTCGGCATCCTCAATGGTCTCGATCAAAGTTACCGCGCCTTCAGGCAATTGCCCCATCGTTCCGATAACTTCGGGATGACCGGAATGGCCGACCAGAATGACATGCCGCCCAAGCCGCTGATGGCGCATGGCCTGCTTATGCACTTTGGAGACAAGTGGACAGGTTGCATCGAGATAAAACAAGTTCTTTTGCTCTGCATCTTCCGGCACCGATTTCGGCACGCCATGCGCAGAGAAGACCACGGGCTGGCTGCGGTGCTCTGCCGGGATTTCGTCGAGTTCTTCGACGAAAACGGCACCGCGCGCCTGCAAGCCCTGCACCACATAACGATTGTGGACGATCTCATGCCGGACATAAACTGGCGCACCATATTTCTTCAGCGCCAGAACCACGATCTGAATGGCGCGATCCACCCCGGCGCAGAATCCGCGCGGTCCGCACAGGCGGATTGTCAGTGGTTTCTTGTCAGCCATGGTCACAGGTCTCGCGGAATTCAAAGCTTTTGATATGCACCTTGGAATTGGGCGGCAATCAGCGGGAAGTCAAGTCCGAAGGTTCAATTTGTAGTTTGGCATCCCGCTTTCGCCTGATCATGGAGATGATGACAATCGCCAGCAAAGTCGCAGCAAGCCCATACCAGGTCACCGCATATTGCAGATGGCTGTTGGGCAGATCGATGATTGTTACGCCGCCAATGGGAAAGCCGCCGGGATTGGGCGTTTTGTCCGCATCAATAAAAAACGGCACCAGCTGCTCCGGATTGATGCTGGACTGCGCCGCCATGGTAGGCAGGTCTTTCCAGAAGTAGATGTTCTTGACGAGATCATTGTCCGGCAAGATCGAGGATGGCTTTCCATCCAGCGGGTTGCGGGCAAGTCCGGTGACTGTCACCGGCCCCGCAACTTCGCCCTGCTGGCGCGTCGATGCATTCTTCTGGTCATAGGGCACGAAACCCCTGTTGACAAAGACGGCTCGCCCATCGTCGAGTTGCAGAGGCGTATAGACGAAATAGCCAGAGTAACCATCATAGGTCGAGAAGAAATGCCGCTCTCGATCATTAAGCAGGCGCCCGGTAACCGTGACAGGACGGTATTCGACATCATGCTCCTGCGCCCAGATTTTTTCGATATCAGCCAGCGGCTGCGGCTCGGAATGGGTGCGCGCGGCGATGGTTGCCAGCAATGCTTCCTTCCATTGCAGGCGCTCCACCTGCCATGTGCCAAGTCCGATCAGGACGGCAAAGAGAAGCGTGCTGAGGATCAGAGTGATCCATGGAAACCGGGTTGGTCTTACGGGCATTGCAATATCACTCATGGGAAGCGGGAATATCAAGCTGCCCTTCCGCAGCTTTGTTTCTGTATTGAAGGGCGATCAGAACCCCCTTCATCCAGCGCAGGGCCATCAGGCAAAGCACCAGCGCCAGTGGAATCCACAGGATGAAATGCACCCATAGCGGCGGATTCAGCGTTACTTCCATCCATAGAGCAAGCCCAACGACAATAAAGCCGATCAGCAGCATGACCAGCACTGCCGGACCATCACCCGAATCAATAAAGGAATAGTCGAGGCCGCAACTGGAGCACTGGCGGGCGGGCGTCAGGAAGCCGTCAAAGAGTTTCCCCTGTCCGCAGCGAGGGCAGCGTGCCTTTACACCAGCCGCGAAAGGGTCAACTGGCGGATAAAGGGCTTTGTCTTCAGTCATGGGTTGATCTCGATCGGTGTTCCATCCTGGACCAATGCCCAGATTTCATCCATTTCGCGATTAGTGACGGCAATACACCCATCTGTCCAGTCGATAAGTTGAAGCATCCATCCCCACCAGCCATAACCATTGGCCGCACCATGGATCATGATCAGACCGCCGGGCGATACACCCATGGATTTGGCTGCCGCCGTATCCCGTGCATTCGGATAGGAAATGTGGATGGATTTGTAGGCCATGCTTTTGGGGTTGCGCCAATCAAGAACATAGCGACCCTCCGGGGTTCGCTCGTCGCCTTCCCAGCGCTTGTGGCCCTCAGGCCGCGCACCCAGCGCTATCGTATATTGCTTGATCACCACGTCGCCAGATAACAGCTGCATTCGCCGTTCCGCTTTTTCAACGCGGACCAGATCAACCTTGCCCTCGTTCGCCTGCGCCTTTGCCGCAAAGAGCGGGAACAGTGCCACGAGAAATGCCGACGATATAATCAGATGCCTTATCATATCCGATGCATGATGCAGGATTACGCCAAAAGAATGAGGGCGGTCATGTTTCCATAACCGCCCCCTGTAATGTCCTGATCTGATGACCTGTTTATTCGACAGCCATCGGTGCGCCCCATGAGGCCCACACATAGATCGAGAAGAACAGGAACAACCAGACCACGTCCACGAAGTGCCAGTACCAGGCGGCAGCTTCGAAGCCGAAATGCTTCTGCGGAGTGAAGTCACCCCGCATGGAGCGCAGCAGGCAAACCAGCAGGAAGATTGTTCCGATGATTACGTGGAAGCCGTGGAAACCCGTAGCCATGAAGAAGGTTGCGCCGTAGATCGAATCCTTGAACGCGAACGGTGCATGCGCGTATTCATAACCCTGCACGAATGAGAAGAGCATGCCGAGCAGCACGGTCAGGGTAAGACCGCTGATCAGGCCCTTGCGATCATTGTGGATCAAGGCATGGTGTGCCCAGGTTACTGTCGTGCCCGACAGAAGCAGGATGATGGTGTTGTAAAGCGGCAGGTGCAGCGGGTCGAGAACCTCGATGCCCTTGGGAGGCCAGATACCGCCTGTGAAGGCAGCACGGGCAACCTGCTCTGCTTCGCCGGGGTATAGGCTGGCATCAAAGAATGCCCAGAACCAGGCAACGAAGAACATCACTTCCGACGCGATGAACATGATCATGCCATAGCGCAAATGCAGCGAGACAACGCGGGTGTGGTGCCCTTCCTTGCTCTCCTTGATCGTATCCGACCACCAGCCGAACATGGTGTAGAGAACGATGGCAAGACCAATCAGGAACAGCCAAGGCTGTGCCAGATTATGGCCGAACAGGTGCAACTCACCGCCATTGTGGTAGCGCATGTAAGCGATGCCGCCGATAGCCATGACAAAAGCGCCGACCGAACCGAGGAACGGCCATGGGCTTGGATCAATGATATGGTAGTCGTGGTTCTTTGTGTGCGCTTCGGCCATTTTAACCCCCGCAAGTTCTATTCATCTGTTTCATCACTGACAAAGCGTCAGCGCAAGTTCAAAGCTGTCCCGACGCCTTGTCTTTCTTCACATTGGCGCTGGCGGCAACCGGTGCCGGCATCGCAATTGGAAAGAAGGTGTAGGACAGGGTGATTGTATTGACGCCCTTCAATTCTTCCGCGTTGACGATGTCAGGGTCAACGAAGAAAACGACGGGCATTTGCATGTCTTCGCCCGGCTTCAGGACAGTGTCCGTAAAGCAGAAGCACTCGACCTTGTTGAAGTAGGCACCCGCTGCCTGCGGCGTCACGTTGAACGCGGCGCGGCCAGCAGTCGGCTTATCCAGAATATTCTTGGCTTCGTAGTGGATGAGCTTGGTTTCGCCAATATTCATCGTCACTTCGCGTTGCACCGGCTTGAACTGCCAAGGCAGGCCATCCGACGTATTGGCATCGAAGCGAACCGTGATCTTCTTGTCGAGGATCGTATCGGACATCTGCTCAACCCGCTGCGTCGTGCCGCCATAACCAGTAACCTGACAGAACATCGCGTAAAGCGGCACCGCCGCAAAAGCCATGCCGACCATGCCGAAAAAAAAGGCAATGCAGGAGATCGCAATCGTGCGGTCTGAAACCCGGCGCTTCGGCGTTGCTGCGCTATCGGTGGCTGGTGTCTGGTTCTCTTCCACTGGGCTGCTCATCACATCTGCCGTTCGAGAATCTTCGCACCGAGCTTGGCCCAGGTGCCGACATAGACAAGAATCACAAAGGCCGCCAATGCCAGCGCCAGCGCGATGGAACGGCTGCGCTGCGCGCGCTTCTGCTTTGGTGTCAGTGTTACGCGATCATCACTCATGTCATGCACCTGCCAGAAAAAGCGCCTTGCGCACGAGAATCTCGCCAAGAAGCACCGCATAAAGGCTGAAAAGATAAAAGATCGAGAAAGCGAACATTTTTTTCGCAGGCTTGATCATCGCTGGACCAACAGGCGCGCGCCATACGGTCCACGCGTAGAACGTGAACATGGCGCCGACACCGATGGAAAAGACGCCGTAGACGATACCGGCAAAACCCATGATCCATGGCAGCACGGCGACAGGAACAACCAGAAGCGTGTAGAGGAAAATCTGAAACTTTGTCGATGCTTCGCCCATCACATTGGGCATCATCGGAATTTTCGCCTTCTCATAATCATCTGACATGAACAGCGACAGCGCCCAGAAATGGGGCGGCGTCCACAGGAAGATGATGAGGAAAAGCACAATACTTTCAACGCCGACCGAATTGGTCACGGCGGCCCAGCCAATCATCGGCGGGAACGCACCGGCGGCACCACCGATAACAATGTTCTGCGGCGTCGAGCGCTTCAGCCACATCGTATAGACGACGGCATAGAAGAAAATGGTAAAGGCCAGCAGGAAAGCCGACAGCAGATTGACGAAGAGGCCCAGCGTGACCACGGAGAATGCGGACAGCAGCAGACCGAAGGTCAGCACTTCTTCCCGCGTAATCCGGCCCGCTGGAATCGGGCGATTGGCCGTGCGCTTCATGATCGCGTCAATATCGGAATCGTACCACATATTGAGAGCGCCGGAGGCACCAGCACCAACAGCGATGCTCAGGATGGCRATAACGGCCAGAACGGGATTGATGTGGCCGGGCGCAGCCATCAGACCAACAACGGCAGTGAACACCACCAGTGACATGACGCGTGGCTTGAGCAAGGCAATGTAGTCCGACGCATTGGCTTCAGACAGGCCAATCCCGGTTTCTACAGCTGCATTTTTCTTCAGTACGGCCATTCGCTCAGTCTTGTTCGTTTTAACTTGAAGGTATCGGGGCCGCTGGGGTTCAGCGGCCCGGATTTTACTTACTTGATGCGTGGAAGCTGTTCCCACTGATGGAAGGGTGGCGGTGACGACAGCTGCCATTCCAGAGTGGTTGCACCAGGACCCCAAGGGTTGGCACCGGCTTCGCGCTTCTTGGCAAAGGCTTCAAAGACGCCGAACAGGAAGATCAGCACGGCCACACCGGAGATGTAGGAACCGATTGACGATACTTCGTTCCAGCCTGCAAATGCATCCGGATAGTCGATGTAACGGCGCGGCATACCGGCAAGTCCGAGGAAGTGCTGCGGGAAGAACACCAGATTGACGCCGATGAACATGACCCAGAAGTGCGTGTGCGCAATGGTGTGGTTGTACATGTAGCCGGTCATCTTCGGGAACCAGTAGTACCAGCCCGCGAAAATTCCGAACACCGCACCCAGCGACAGCACGTAATGGAAGTGCGCAATCACGTAATAGGTGTCATGCATTGCACGGTCGAGACCGGCATTGGCCAGCTGCACACCCGTCACACCACCAACGGTGAACAGGAAGATGAAGCCGATTGCCCAGACCATTGGCGGCTTGAACTCGATGGAACCGCCCCACATGGTGGCAATCCACGAGAAGATCTTTACGCCTGTCGGCACGGCGATAACCATCGTCGCGAAGACGAAGTAGCGCTGTGTGTCGAGCGACAGACCCACGGTGTACATGTGGTGCGCCCAGACGATGAAGCCGACAACGCCGATGGCGACCATGGCATAGGCCATGCCGAGATAACCGAAGATCGGCTTGCGCGAAAAGGTAGAGACGATGTGGCTGACAATGCCGAATGCCGGCAGGATCATGATGTACACTTCCGGATGACCGAAGAACCAGAACAGATGCTGGAACAGGATCGGATCGCCGCCGCCTTCCGGTGAGAAGAATGTTGTACCGAAGTTGCGGTCGGTCAGAAGCATGGTGATGCCGCCAGCCAGCACAGGCAGGGCCAGAAGCAGCAGGAATGCAGTGATCAGAACGGACCAGGCAAACAGCGGCATCTTGTGCAGCGTCATGCCGGGAGCGCGCATGTTGAAGATCGTGGTGATGAAGTTGATCGCACCAAGGATCGACGACGCACCGGCAATGTGCAGCGACAGAATGGCAAAATCCATCGCCGGGCCGGGCTGGCCGGTTGTTGAGTAAGGCGGATAGATCGTCCAGCCGCCACCCGTGCCGAAACCACCGGCAGGACCGGGAACGAACATGGAAAGGATCAGCAGGAGCAGCGCTGGCGGGAGCAGCCAGAACGAAATGTTGTTCATGCGCGGGAAAGCCATGTCAGGCGCACCGATCATGATCGGCACCATCCAGTTGGCAAAACCACCGATCAGCGCGGGCATGACCATGAAGAAGATCATGATCAGACCATGTGCCGTCGAGAACACATTGTACATCTGCTTGCCGGCGTCGATGGCTGCATCGCCCTCGAAACCGTAAACCATGGATGCAAGGCCGTGGAAAATCTGAATGCCGGGCTGCTGCAGCTCGGCGCGCATGGCGATCGAAAGACAACCACCAATGATACCGGCAATGATCGCAAAGATCAGATAAAGTGTGCCGATATCCTTGTGGTTCGTCGAATAAACCCAGCGCGTCCAGCCTGTCGGCTTATGAGCGTCATGGGCCTCGTGAGCTGCAGAACCTGCCATCAAAGTGCTCCCGTTCCTCAATAATTCGCGTCAACCAGCTTAGTTGCCGGCGACGTTTACGTTCTTGTCTGCGTCGATTTTAGCGGTGAGTGTCTTGTATGCGCCCGGAAGATCTTTCCCGGCAGCAGCAAACCACGCATCATACTGGCCCTGCGAAACCACATGGATCGCAATCGGCATGAACGCATGGTCCTTGCCGCAAATCTGCGAGCACTGACCATAATACATGCCTTCTTTATCAGCCTTGAACCATGTTTCGTTGCTGCGACCGGTGACAGCGTCCATCTTCACGCCGAAAGCAGGCATGGAGAAGGAGTGGATCACGTCAGCACCGGTCACCAGAAGGCGGACGGTTGTGTTCACAGGAACGACCATTTCATTGTCAACTGCGAGCAAACGCGGATAGGCCTTGCGGTCTTCCTTGCCTGCGGCAGCACGATCACCATCCTTGAGCATGACGGAGTCGAATGAAACAGGCGCATCTGCCTGATATTCGTAACCCCAATACCACTGGTAACCGGTCGCCTTGATTGTCATCTTGGCTTCTTCAGGCGAATATTGCGCGGTCAGAAGCTGGAAGGATGGAATTGCCAGGAAGAGAAGAATAACAACCGGGCCAACGGTCCAGACAACTTCCACAGCGGTGTTGTGGCTGGTCTTTGACGGAACCGGATTGGCACTGGCGCGATAGCGGTACATGACCCAGGCCAGAAGCCCCATTACGAACAGTGTAATCGGGACGATGAACCACAATGTATAGTGCTCGAACCAGACGATCTGCGCCATAATGGCAGAAGCAGCCGGCTGGAACGTCATCTGCCAAGGCTCAGGCTGTGCAGCATATGCAGTACCGGCACTTAACAGGCTTCCCAGGACACCCATCAGCGTGACAAAGTTCTTCTTCACCTAGAAATCTCCCGAATGAAGCTTCAATTCCATACGTTAATACCGGGCTTCATTGTGGCCCGGTGATATGCCGCGTTCAAATCACACATTAGCCTACATCGCAAGGAAGGCGAACGTGATCCCGTGCGGCATTTTTGCGCGCAGCTTGCCTCCTGTGGATGACAGCATCTTGTAAAGACGTATGTTTTTTGACTTTCACTGTGATTTTACTGCATGAAGGGCACATGGCTCACAATCCGGCCATTTTTACATTACACCAGACATATGAGAGCCGCTGTATGCTGGGGAGTGTTTGAGCGGTATTCTTTTCATCCGGGCCTCGGCGGTTTAACGTCTGGATGATTCGTTTTGGAGCCTACATGTCCTCTTTCGCGCTACGTAGCATCGCCCTTGGTCTGCTTTCCCTGTCTATTGCCGGTTTTTCCGGCGGTGCCATGGCAGCGCAGCAAAGCGGCACCGTCAAATCAACCCATGGCGCATGGTCGATCCTGTGCGACACCCCGGCAGGGGCAAAATCAGAGCAATGCGCTCTCATTCAAAATGTCGTCGCGGCTGATCGCCCGGAGATGGGGCTTTCGGTGGTGGTTCTCAAAACCGCTGACAACAAGGCGAAAATCCTGCGCGTGCTTGCACCGCTCGGTGTGCTTCTGCCCAATGGTCTTGGTCTGAATGTCGATGGCAAGGATATTGGCCGCGCCTATTTCGTCCGCTGCTTCGAAGATGGCTGCTATGCGGAAGTCATTCTGGAAGACCAGCTTGTCCAGACCTTCAAGACAGGCAAGGCCGCCACCTTCATCGTCTTCCAGACCCCGGAGGAAGGCATCGGTATTCCCGTCGAACTCAATGGATTTGGCGAAGGTTTCGACGCCCTTCCCTGAGCTTTGAACAAGTTTTCTGTTGTAGCGGGCCGGGCGAGGCCCTACATCCGCTTCGTAATAACGTAAACGGATGATCCATTATGAAAAGCCTCATCGATAGTTTTGACGCACCGCGCGAAAAAATCCTCGAAACCGTCAAGCAAAGCCTTGATGGTGCCGATGATGGTGAGCTTTTCATCGAATACCGCGAATCGGAAGGGCTCTCCTTCGATAATGGCCGGTTGAAGAATGGTACATTCAATCAGGATCAAGGCTTTGGCCTGCGCGCCGTTGCGGGTGAAGCTGTCGGCTATGCCCATGCGGGCGAGCTTTCGCTTGGCGCACTCAAGCGTGCTGCCGATGCCGCCTCGGCTGTACGCACCGGTTACACCGGCGCCTATACCGCTGCGCCTCCCGGAACCAACCGCAGCCTTTACAGCGATGAAAACCCGATCGGTTCGCCCAGCTTTGAAGCCAAGGTTAAATTGCTGCAGGAGATTGATGCCTATCTGCGTGCCAAGGACCCGAAGGTGCGGCAGGTATCGGTTTCGCTGGCAGGATCGTGGCAGCAGGTGGAAATCCTGCGCGCTGACGGGCATTTCGTCCGGGATATCCGCCCGATGGTGCGCCTCAACGTTTCTGTTGTCGTCGGTGATGGCGACCGGCAGGAAAGCGGCTCCTACGGGGCCGGTGGCCGCAAGGGCTTTGGCGAATTCATCACTGCCGAAAAATGGCAGCATGCGGCTGATGAAGCCTTGCGTCAGGCACTGGTCAATCTGGAAGCCATCCCAGCTCCGGCCGGAACATTTGACATTGTTCTGTCCAACGGCTGGCCGGGTGTCATGCTGCACGAGGCTGTCGGCCATGGCCTTGAGGGTGATTTCAACCGCAAGAAGACATCGGCCTTTGCCGGTCTGCTCGGCCAGAAAGTAGCCTCAAAAGGTGTGACCGTTGTTGATGATGGCACGATTTCCGAACGTCGCGGTTCACTCACCGTCGATGATGAGGGCATGCCGACCAACAAGACGGTGCTGATCGATGACGGCATTCTTGTCGGCTATATGCAGGACCGGCAGAACGCGCGTTTGATGGGTATGCAGCCGACGGGTAATGGACGGCGTGAATCCTATGCCCATGCGCCGATGCCGCGCATGACCAACACCTATATGCTCGACGGCGACAAGACGCCCGAAGAAATCATCGCTTCGGTGAAGAACGGCATTTATGCGGTTTCGTTCGGCGGCGGTCAGGTGGATATCACCTCCGGCAAATTCGTCTTCGGTTGCACCGAGGCCTATATGATCGAAAACGGCAAGATCGGTGCGCCTGTCAAGGGCGCAATGCTGATCGGCAATGGCCCCGATGCCATGCAGCGCATTTCCATGATCGGCAATGATCTGCAACTCGATACCGGCATGGGCAATTGCGGCAAGGGCGGCCAGTGGGTGCCCGTCGGCGTCGGCCAGCCGCATCTGCGCATGGACCAGATGACCGTGGGTGGAACGGCGGTCTAACGACCGCCTCCCCTATTTCTTCGACAGGAGTGCGACGGCTTCGACGTGCGAGGACCAGAGAAACTGGTCAATCGGCACAACGCGGTCGATCTTGTAGCCGCCTTTGACAAGAATGCTCAGGTCACGGCCAAGCGTCACCGGGTTGCAGGAAACAGCCGCCACTTTTGGTACATTGGATTTGGCAATCTCGATGGCCTGTGCTTCGGCACCGGCACGCGGCGGATCGAAAACCAATCCGGTGAAGGGCGCGAGTTCGCGGGCAAGGAATGGCCTGCGGAACAGATCACGGCGTTCCACACTCACCGGCTTCAAGCCCTGAACATGGCGCGCGCCACGATCCAGCGCATCAAGGGCCGCCTGCTCGCTTTCCACCGCATGGACAGCGGACTTTTCCGCCATCCGCAGCGCAAAGGTCCCGGAACCACAAAAGAGATCAAGGGTTTTTTTGGCTTTGGCCAGATGTCCAGTCACCAGTGCCGACATGGCTTCCTCGGCTTCCATCGTTGCCTGCAGGAAACCGCCCGGCGGAATGTAAACAGGAACCTTGCCGAAATGTACCAGCGGCTTTTTCGGCTCGACGATGATTTCGCCTTCAAAGCTTAAGCGCGCAAAACCCTTCTTCAGCACAAGATTGGTCAGCGCATGGCGCTTGCCCGCATCCGGTGCGCCGCAGCCCGAGGCCATGATATCGAGGCCGGAAGCCGTCGCCGTCACGGTGAGCTTGAAGGGTTTCATGCCGCCGCCAAGCACCGCCACAACCTCGCGCAGATCATCCAGCCGGGAGACGATTTCCGGGACGGTTACCGCACATTCGGTGATATCGATGAGTTCATGGCTCTGGTGGCGATTAAACCCAAGCACGGCACCATGATCGCTGGTGCGCACGGCAAAAACCGCCCTGCGGCGGGTTTGCGGCGCACAGGGAACCAATGGATCGAGTTTGAATTGCAGCCCACGACCGCCAAGCGCTTCCTGCACCAGCGCGCGCTTCCAATCCTGATAGGCACCAGCCTGCCAATGCTGGAGGGCGCAGCCGCCGCACTCTTCGAAATGACGGCACGCCGGATCAATCCGCTCCGGCGATGGTTCAAGCAGGGCCATCATGGTTGCGCGGCCATTTTCCAGCGCGACATTGGCGGTTTCGCCGGGCAGAGAAAACGGCACATAGACGCTGCCCGCTGCCGTTGCAGCAATGCCATCGCCCCCGGCGCCCATCCGCTCAATTGTTACGCGCGTGCTCATCAGCTCTTCAATCTTTTCTCTTCAAACCGGCCAGAAGATATTCGCGATTGCCATCGCCGCCTTCGATAGGCGAAGGGCAAAGCCCCAGGGCTTTCCAGCCCGGCAATCCATCCAGCCAGTTCCTTAGAGCATTTACAACGCGTTCGCCATCCATTGGATCGCGCAAAATGCCGCCCTTGCCGATTGCCTCGCGCCCCGCCTCGAATTGCGGCTTGACGAGAAGAACGCAATGACTGCCGGGCTCGGCCAAATCGAGTGCCGGTGGCAGGGCGAGTTTCAGCGAGATAAAACTGACATCCGAAACCACCAGACCGATTGCCCTATCAGTCAGATGCGCGCGGGAAAGCTCCCGCGCATTCAGGCTTTCAAGGTTAGTGACGCGGATATCAGCGCGCAAACTGTCATGCAACTGGCCATGGCCGACATCAACAGCGGTGACATGCGCCGCGCCGCGTTCCAAAAGGACCTGCGTGAAACCGCCGGTGGATGCGCCGATATCCAGTGCATTGACACCACTCACATCAATGGAAAAATGATCAAGCCCGGCAATGAGTTTCAGCGCGGCGCGCGAAACATAGCCGCTTGCCGGATCGTCGACACTGATATCAGCAGTATCGTTGAAGGTCGCACCGGGTTTGGTGACAACAGCGTTATCAACAGTGACCGTGCCGCGCACGATGGCATCCCGTGCACGCGAGCGGCTGGCAAACAGGCCCTTTTCAACGAGCAGTTGATCGAGCCGCATTGCCAATTATGCGCGCGCCGGAGCGGCCAGCGTGTTGCGGCCAAGCGCTGCAAATACGGTCTGAACAATGCCCGCCCGATCCAGCCCTGAGCGTGCATACATGGCCTCCGGCTTGGCATGGTCAAGGTAAAGGTCTGGCAGCGTCAGCGTGCGAACCCGCAAGCCATGGTCCAGCAGGCCATCGCGGCTGAGGAAATGCAGGACGTGGGAAGCAAAGCCGCCGATAGCGCCCTCTTCCACCGTCACCAGAACCTCATGCTCGCGCGCCAGACGGCGGATCATGTCCTCATCCAGTGGCTTGGCAAAACGGGCATCGGCAACGGTTGTCGAAAGTCCCGCCGCATCAAGTTCATCGGCGGCGGCCAGACATTCCTGCAGGCGCGTGCCAAAGGATAGAAGCGCGACCTTGGAACCCTCGCGGATGATCCGGCCCTTGCCGATCTGCAATATTTCACCGCGTTCCGGCAGATCAATGCCAACGCCATCACCGCGAGGATAGCGGAAGGAAATCGGGCCTTCGTCGTAGTCCGCAGCCGTGCGCACCATATGGCGCAGTTCCGCTTCATCCGATGCGGCCATGACGACAAAGCCCGGCAATGCCGCAAGGAAGCCCGTATCAAACGAACCCGCATGGGTGGCACCGTCAGCACCGACCAGCCCGGCCCGATCAATGGGGAAACGCACAGGCAGGTTTTGCAGGGAAACGTCGTGCACGACCTGATCGTAGCCGCGTTGCAGGAAAGTGGAATAGATCGCAGCGAACGGCTTGAAGCCTTCCGTTGCAAGACCTGCGGCAAAGGTCACCGCATGCTGTTCAGCAATGCCGACATCAAACACCCTGTCAGGAAAGACTTCACCAAAGAGATCAAGCCCGGTTCCGCCCGGCATGGCGGCAGTCACGGCAACAATCTTGTCGTCGTGGCGCGCTTCCTCGATCAGGCTGGTTGCGAAAATCTTGGTATAGCTTGGTGCATTGGCGGGTGGTTTGGCCTGCGCGCCGGTGATGACATCGAACTTGTTGACGCCGTGATATTTGTCGGCGGCGGCTTCCGCCGGGGCATAGCCTTTGCCTTTTTGCGTGACGACATGCACGAGCACGGGGCCATTCATCGTATCGCGGACATTTTTCAGAACAGGCAAAAGATGGTCAAGATTATGCCCATCGATAGGCCCGACATAGTAAAAGCCAAGCTCTTCGAACATGGTGCCGCCGGTCCAGAACCCGCGCACATATTCCTCCGAAAGCCGCGCCTTTTCCTGCAGGAATTTCGGCAGTTTCTTGGCGAGTTGCTTGGCCGTCTCGCGGATGGAGCGATAGGTCCGCCCCGATACCAGCCGCGCCAGATAGGCGCTCATGGCGCCTGTGGGCGGAGCAATCGACATATCATTGTCGTTGAGGATGACGATCAGCCGCGCGTCGAGCGCTCCGGCATTGTTCATCGCCTCATAGGCCATGCCCGCAGACATGGCGCCATCACCAATAACCGAGATCACATTGCGCTTTTGGCCCGAGAGCTTGCTGGCAACCGCCATACCGAGACCAGCGGAAATCGACGTGGAGGAATGCGCTGCACCGAA
Source organism: Phyllobacterium sp. TAF24 (assembly GCF_052113785.1). Taxonomy (NCBI): domain Bacteria; kingdom Pseudomonadati; phylum Pseudomonadota; class Alphaproteobacteria; order Hyphomicrobiales; family Phyllobacteriaceae; genus Phyllobacterium; species Phyllobacterium sp. TAF24. The sequence continues at coordinate 43,333 of NZ_JBFRDN010000001.1, forward strand.
TGGATCATATGCGCTTTCGCTGCGCTTGGTGAACCCTGAGAGACCGCCCTCCTGCCGCAAGGTGCGGATACGGTCACGGCGGCCAGTCAATATCTTGTGCGGATAGGCCTGATGGCCGACATCCCAGATGATCCGATCATGAGGCGTATCAAAAACATGGTGCAAGGCAACGGTGAGTTCCACCACACCCAGACCCGCACCGAGATGACCGCCGGTGGTTGAAACAGCATCCACCAGTTCCGCCCGCAACTCCTGTGCCAGCTCAGGCAGATCCGATTCCGGCAGGGCGCGTAAATCCGAGGGGATTATGACGCGATCAAGCAGCGGTGTTTCCAGTTTCTTCGCCAAAGCACAGGTTCCAGTTCCAGGGTCACTTCTTGCGGTTTCCTAGATGAATTCGGGGCAAGCAGCAAGAAGTGCAGCTTTCTCCTTACCCATGTCAATTTTCAGGCAGGGGTATGAACTCTTCCTCATCACCCGGTACGATATCAAAGCGGCCCGAGCGCCATTCTTCCTTGGCCTGCTCAATCCGCTCTTTTGAAGACGAAACGAAATTCCACCAGATATAGCGCTTCGATGGCATGGTTGCACCGCCGAACAGCATGAAATGCGCACCTTGCGGTGCGGATATGACAATTTCATCGCCAGTTCTGAAAGCCAGCAGGCGGTCGGCAGGAAAACTCTCGCCCGATATCTCAACCGATCCATCCAGCGTATAGATCGCCCGTTCCTCGGCGGCATTCGCTGGTATCTGGATATGCCCACCCGGTTGCAGGCGGATGTCGACATAGAGCGTTTCCGCATGCTGTTTGACGGACGATCCCGCCCCATGAAACGCGCCCATGACCACACGGGCTTCCATTCCGGCCTCATGCAGAACAGGCAATTCCCCCGCCGCCGTATTGGCGAAGGTCGGGTCGATTTCTTCCAGATGATCGGGCAGCGCCAGCCATGTCTGCAAACCGGATATGGGCAAAGGCTGGGTGCGCAACTCCTCAGGCGAGCGTTCGGAATGGACGATACCGCGTCCCGCCGTCATCAGATTAACATCGCCCGGACGGATGACCATTTCGGTCCCAAGACTGTCGCGGTGACGGATATTGCCGTCGAAGAGATAGGTCACTGTCGACAATCCGATATGCGGATGCGGGCGCACATCCAGCGCATCATCAGGGCGCAGGATCGCAGGGCCCATGCGGTCGAAGAAAATGAACGGTCCGACCAGCCGCCGCTTTGCCGTCGGCAGGGCGCGGCGAACCTGAAAGCCACCAATATCGCTGGTGCGTGGAATGATGAGCGTTTCAATCGAATCAACGGCTGTCGTGTCGCCGGGGTGCGGATCATTGCCGGGGAAAAAGCTCATCAATGCTGCTCCAACCTATTGGAGCCGCATCATAGCGTCTCGCAGCTTACCTGAACAGCCGTGCCTATTCCGGGTCGAGCGGCTCGGTGCCGACGGGCTGGCCATCGCGGCCCAGCCTGATCTTCTCAACCTTGTCCTCAGCGGCACGCAGCAGCGTATCGCAATGTTTTTTCAGGGCTTCGCCGCGTTCATAAATGCGGATGGACTGCTCAAGCGGCACATCGCCGCGCTCCAGATCATCCACAATCTTTTCCAGTTGATCGAGCGCCTGCTCAAAACTCATGGCGGCGATATCGGAGTTGGGTTGTACATCGGCCATGGTTTCAACCTTTCATCAAACGTTTGATATGTGCGCCTGCGGAGAGCGACATGCCCTTGAGGTCGTAGCCGCCTTCCAGCAGGCTGACAACCCGGTTCGACGCATACTTCCCAGCTCTTTCCAGCAAAACGCCGGTCGCCCAGTCAAAATCATCTTCGTCCAGATTGATCTCGGCCAGTGGATCGCGATGATGCGCATCAAAACCGGCCGAAATGATGATCAGATCCGGTTTGAAACTGTCGATGGAAGGCAAAACACGCGTGTTGAACGCCTCGCGAAAGTGCTCGCTTCCGGTCTGCGGCGCCAATGGTGCATTGACGATATTGCCCGCACCGGTTTCATCCTTGGCCCCCGTGCCGGGATAAAGCGGCATCTGGTGCGTGGAGCAATAAAGCACCGACGGATCGTCCCAGAAAATATCCTGCGTGCCATTGCCGTGATGCACATCCCAATCAACAATAGCAACGCGCTCAGCCCCATGCGCCTTCTGCGCGTGGCGAGCGGCGATGGCTGCGTTGTTGAACAGGCAGAACCCCATGGCGCGGTTGCGCTCCGCATGATGGCCCGGCGGACGCGACGCCACAAAAACATTATCCGCCCGGCCCGCAAACACATCATCAACAGCCGCATTGGCCGCACCTATGGCGGTGAGCGCCGCTTCCCAGCTCTTCGGACTGACGGATGTATCCGCATCGACGCGGGTCATTCCCTCCTCCGGCACAGCCTGGCGCACCCGCTCGACGAAATGCTCGGGGTGCGCATAAAGTATGGTCGCTTCATCGCCCAGTGGCGACAGCGTACGATCCAGCGCATCAAAAGCACTGTCCTCCAAAACCTTGGTAAGCGCACGCAAGCGGTCCGGCCGTTCAGGGTGACCGACAGGCGTTAGATGTTCCAGATAGATCGGGTGCGAATAAAGACGGGTGACCATATCGGCTTTCTGCAACTGTGAATGGATATCAGCACAACCCTAAGGTCGCATGGAGAGAATTTGCACAGACGCCGCGCTTTGCACAAGAGGCAAAGGGCAGATGAGTGCGCCTCTTTCTCCGGTGGCAAAACTCGGACACGTTCAACCGGCGATGGCAAGAATCTCTGAAATTTCGTCGAAAATTCCGACCAACGTCTAATTGACGATGGCTTGCTTGTTATAGGAATATTGTCCTTTTAAGGGATAGTATTCATGACATTGCATGGTGAACATTCTTCCAGAAATCTCCGGCTCCGATGGCACATTTCCGCCAATGAACTGCAACTCAAAGCGCTGAAGATAGCGCCGCATAGCAGCCTGCGCAGCAAGCAATATCGCCAGCTTGAAAACGAGCGGGCGATGCTGGAGGCGGAACTCCGATTTCAGGCGGAAATCGACCTCTGGCGAAAGTATGACCCAGACCAGCCGCGCGAGCCTGCGGGAACCCGCGAAGGCGGGAGGTGGATCGATGGCGGAGGTGCGGGCGTCGGTGTGACGGCCGCTGTCACTGCGCATGATGATAGTCAGGGGCGCACCTCAGGAACGTCCTGGCTAGATGGTGCTGCAAATGCATTCGGTAGTGCGGCAAATGCACTGCGCCCATTAGTGAACAAGATTCCAGGCGCTGCGACACTCACCGAAATCTTGAATGGAGTGCGATGGACCGATGATATTGGCGGCCATATTGCAGAATACAACGAACTTGTTGCGGACGTTGGAAATGATAGCCGTCTTGTCCCAATTATATCGTCTCGCGCGCAGGCATACACCAAGGGAAAAGATGACGCGAAAACTTGGGCTGCAGTTGCTGCGCTTTCCCGTGAAGAGGCCGCAAAATACTGTCCTTACTTCATGCGAGTTCAGCACATGTTGAACGAGGCCACGCGAGAGGCTGGGCCAGTCTCGAATTATGGTTCGATGACTCTTCGCGGCACTGCAATCCACTCCTTGCTCAGGGATAAAGTTAGAAGCGTCGGAAGCCCTAATCTTCGAGCTGAGATATCATTCCTTAAATCAGTTAGCGGCTCGCTCTCAGATCGCGTCTATCCATCAAGTCCAGACGCTTCAAGATGGGTAAAGTACGGCACGAAGGGCTCCGTCCGTGTGGATGTCTACGACAGAGCCTCAGAGAAGCTTGTCTGCGTCTACGACGCGAAAACCGGAGAAAGTGACATCACAGTTCCGCGCTTGGGCGAAATTGGCAGAACAGTCGCAAGATATTTTGGCGAAGGCACACAATTTTTTGTTATGGGGATGAAACCATTCGAATGACTACAATCAAACAAGTCAAAGAAACTGTCCAACCCCTCCTCGAACGTCATGCTGATTTAGCGTTGGTCGGACGATACCTTATCCTGACGCCGGTGCGGCATTTCGTTCGCGGTGTCTTGATTGATGCCAGTGGTGATCGGAACATTTTCGTCCCTGCCACGAGTGTCTGCCTCACATTTGATGGAGATGCCACTCAGGGTATCGGATGGGGAGACCATTTAATCTATCTCTCTTTCGAAGAAGCTGATCCCGATCTGTTCTATAAAAGGAGAAATGATCCCCGCTTCGGCAAATGGGATACCCGCTACCCTGAAAATATCGAGTTGATGCTGCGCTTTATCGAGGCTTCGTTGGAGCCACTGCGTGAGATGACCACCTTCGAGCAGATGACGGCTTTTGCCCAACGCCCCGAGAATAATCTCACCCCATTCGAGTTCATGTATTATGCGCGGTTCCTGCTGGCAGCGGCCATTGGCGACTTTGAAACCGCAAGACATATCATCGAAAAACGAGAGGGAATGCGGCTGAGTCTGGAAGCTCATTACCCCTCACTCTGTCCGGCCCTCATTGCCGAGGACCGGGCAGAAGTGGCCAAATGCCTGCATGAACTGGAAGCCAAGACGATCAAAAACCTCAAACTATCGAAATACTGGGAATCCACGCCCTTCCCGCTGGAACGCGAGGCGACCCAATGACGACCGGGGCGCAAATTCGCAAAATGGTAAAACCGTTGCTTGAACGTCATAGCGATCTGGCAATGGTGGGCCGTTTCATGGTCGTTGGACCCATTCATCACCTTCGGCGCGGAATTTACCTGGACTACTGTCGAACACCCGAGATGTTTAACCCAAGAACCGTGGTCGATATCCTCATACCACCGAGTGACGCCGGCTATCTGGGTCGAGGTGATTACCTTACTGACCCCGGAAGGGGCTTTTGGGACGCTACGAATCCCGACGCCGTCCAACGGTTTTTTGATTTGCTCGAAGATAAAATTCTTCCGAGACTGCGCTCCACGAAGACGTTCGATCATTATCGGGTATTGACCGAACGATATCGCGCTTCGGGTGATTATTATGACAGGGATCGTTTCTTTGAAATGCTGATTGCAACGGCAGTTGGCGATTTCGACCTTGCTCAATCTATCGTTGAGCCGTTGCCCGATATGCAATTTTATCTCGCATATTTGGCACCGTCTTTCTATCCCGCACTGCTAGCCAGAGATCGCGCGGAAATTGCAAAAATCCTGCACGCATGGGAAGCCCAGACGATCAAGGCATACAAGCTGGAGAAGTTCTGGGAACCGACACCCTTCCCGCTGGAACTTGAGGTGTCCAAATGACCACGATCACGCAAGTCAAAGAAATCATCCAACCGCTCCTCGCGCGCCATGCTGATTTAGCGCTGGTCGGGCGATACCTTATATTGACGCCAGTGCGACATTTCGTTCGTGGCGTCTTTATTGATCGCAGCGGCGATCGTCACATCTTCGTTCCAGCCACCAGCGTCTGTCTCACATACAGCGGATCGACCACTCAAGGCATCGGATGGGGAGACCATTTAATCTATCTCTCTTTCGAAGAGGCTGATCCCGATCTGATCCATAAAAGGAGAAATGATCCCCGCTTTGGCAAATGGGATACCCGCTACCCTGAAAATATCGAGCTGATGCTGCGCTTTATCGAGGCTTCGCTGGAGCCATTGCGTGAGATGACCACCTTCGAGCAGATGATGGCTTTTGCCCAACGCCCCGAGAATAATCTCACCCCATTCGAGTTCATGTATTATGCGCGGTTCCTGCTGGCAGCGGCCATGGGCGACTTTGAAACGGCAAGACATATCATCGAAAAACGAGAGGGAATGCGGCTGAGTCTGGAAGCTCATTACCCCTCGCTCTGTCCGGCCCTCATTGCCGAGGACCGGGCAGAAGTGGCCAAATGCCTGCATGAACTGGAGGCCAAGACGATCAAAAACCTCAAACTATCGAAATACTGGGAATCCACGCCCTTCCCGCTGGAATGACGGGATACCCCGCCTTAAGCCTCACTCAAAGCCTGAGTGAGGTCCGCGATCAGATCATCCGGATGTTCAATGCCGATGGACAGCCGGATGGTCGAATCCAGAACGCCGATCTTCTGCCTGACATCCACAGGCACGCCTGAATGGGTCATGGTAGCAGGATGGCTGGCAAGGGATTCTGTTCCGCCGAGGCTGACCGCCAGTTTGAGGATTTGCAGCGCATTGAGGAATTTGAAGGCTGCGGGCTGGCCGCCCTTGATATCAAAGGAGAAAGTTGAACCGGCCCCCGTGCATTGCGCGGCAAATGTGCGGCCGAGCGGCGAGTTTGCATCGTGGTAGGGCAGATAGTGGATCTTTTCCACTTTCGGATGATCGCGCAGGAAATCGGCGATGGCCAGCGCATTGTTGTTGGCCTTTTCCATGCGGATGCTTAGCGTTTCCAGCGAGCGGCCCAGCATCCAGCAGGAATGCGGATCAAGCTGGGTGCCGATGGCACCGCGCAGCGCCTTGACCTGTTTCATCACGACTTTCGATCCAAGCGCAGCACCGGCAATGAGATCGGAATGGCCGCCGACATATTTGGTCAACGAATAGAGCGAGATGTCGGCACCATGCTCGATGGGGCGCTGGAACACTGGCCCGAGCAAGGTGTTGTCACAGGCGATGACGGGTGTGTGCCCCTGCTTTTCGCCGATCGCATCGGCAACCCTACGGATCATCGCCACATCCACCAGACTGTTGGTGGGGTTGGCAGGTGTTTCGATGAGAATGATGGAAACGCGTCCCTTGGTCATGGCTTGGTCGGCGGCTGCCTGCACGGTGGCTTCGTTGACCCCATCGGCAAAGCCGACTGCCGCCACGCCCATGTTGAGGAACGTCTTGGCCAGCAGCGTTTCCGTGCCGCCGTAAAGCGGTTGCGAATGCAGCACCGCATCGCCGGGGCGCACAAACGCCAGCAGTGTCGTGGCAATCGCCGACATGCCGGAGGAGAACAGGGCGCAGCTTTCCGTACGCTCATAGACGGCCAGACGATCCTCGACGATCTCGCTGTTGGGATGGTTGAAACGCGAATAAACAAGACCGGCGCCGACGCCCGCCGGCGGTTCCTTGCGGCCAGAGACGAAATCGAAAAAGTCGCGGCCTTCCTCGGCGTTCTTGAACACAAAAGTCGAGGTCAGAAAAACAGGCGGTTTTACCGCGCCTTCCGACAATTCAGGATCAAAACCATAATTGAGCATCAATGTTTCGGGATGCAATTTGTGGTTGCCGATGTGGGTCTTGTACGGATGGGGAGCGGCCATGCGAATCTCCTTGGGCGAATCTTGGGTATGAGAGATGGAGTGTCTTAAGCAAATTATATCAAATGCAGTGATCAATCCTTGCTTTTTGTGATCAAATTGCATTGATTGCGGCAAACAATTGCCAAGAATGAAAAGATATGACGCAGAAAATTGCTGACGAGACTGACAGACGCATTTTGAAGGAATTGCAGGCGGACGCGCGGATCACCAACAACGAACTGGCCGAGCGCGTCGGGCTGTCGCCCTCGCCCTGCCTGCGGCGTTTGCGGCGCATGGAGGAAGCCGGAATCATCCGGGGCTATACGGCGCTGATCGATCCCGTGATTGAAGGCTGGACCATGGCAGCCATCGCCACGATCCGCCTCAGCCGCCAGCATGAGGACGAAATCGTCATGTTCGAGGAAGCTATTCGCGGCTGGGACGAAGTGCTGGAATGCCACCTCGTCACCGGCTCGCGCGATTATGTGCTGAAAGTGATGAGCGCCGGGCTGGAACAGTATGAGCGCTTCATAAAGGAAAAGATCGCCCGACTGAAATGTGTGGCGTCCATCGAGACCAGTTTTGTCATGAACACGATCAAGGAACGCCGGGTTTAGGGGGGCTGACGTTGCAGGGTTGTTGGTCGTGGTGCGTGGTGCGTGGTTCGACAGGCTCACCATGAGGGAGAGTGAGGATGCAACGCTAATCGCAAAGATTGGGCGCAAAAAGGTTTAGCGCTAAAGGTGCAGCGCAAAGGTTGCGGAACTTGGCTCCCTTTCATCACCCCTCTCCCTCATGGTGAGCTTGTCGAACCACGCACGATGTTGATGCAGCCATCAATTCAATAGCCAGACGCGAAAGCGAGTGTGGTGATGGGGGAGTATGTTCCGCAATTGAAATGTTGGTGGATGCAATCACCCCCCTCTGTCCTGTCGGACATCTCCCCCACAAGGGGGGAGATCACATTGACATGAACGCCTTTGCATAACAGGAACAGTTTCAGATTGTGCAAAGGCAGTAATAACAGCTGATCTCCCCCCTTGTGGGGGAGATGTCCGACAGGACAGAGGGGGGTGAGCGCCACAGCTGCATGGTTCGTGGTTCGTGGTTCGACAAGCTCACCATGAGGGAGAGCGAAGCTGCAAAGGTAATCTCCACAATTGCCGAACTTGACTCCCCCCAAGCCCTCATGGTGAGCCTGTCGAACCACCAAGCAATTCCGCAACGTCGGACTGAAGTACCACCGCAATCTGCTCGGCAGTTTCCAGGGTGACATTCATCTGGCCCGCTTCAATGCGGCTGACATAGGCCTGATCTGCGCCAATTCGCATGGCCAGCTCTTCCTGCGAAATGCCAAGAGCACCCCGTCGTTCCTTCACCGCCAACCCAAATCGCTTTTTGATATCCATAGGTGGCACGAAGCCGCTCCCTCTCCCTCATGGTGAGCCTGTCGAACCACGCACCGAGAGGTTTTTACAACTTATCAACCAAAAGAATCGAGCCCCCTCAACCCATCTCAGCCTAGATAATATCCGTCCGCGTAATCTGGATACCAAACCCCTCAAGGCCGACATAGTGCCGTTCGCGTGAAGACAGCAGCCGGATTGAGGTGATGCCGAGGTCTTTTAGAATCTGCGCGCCGAGGCCGATCTGGCGCCATTCTTCTTCGCGGACCTTGGCTTCGGCGTGGGCTTCGCGCTCCTGCAGGGTGGCGCGGTTGCGGTCGTCGTCACGGCCAACGCCGACGGAACCTTCGCGCAGATAAACAATCACGCCACGCTTTTCCTCGGCAATGCGCTTCATGATGCTGTCGAGCGTGTTGCGGGTGCCGAACACGTCGCTGAGGATGTCCTCGCGCTGCAGGCGAACAGGCACATCCTCGCCGTCGCGGATATCGCCATAGACGATGGCCGCATGGTGCATCGGCTCCCATGGCAGCGCATAGGTGATGGCCTTTGCCTTGCCGGCACAGGTATCGATCTCATATTCGCCGATGCGCTCGATCAGGGTTTCCTTGCGCTGGCGATAGGCGATGAGGTCAGCCACCGTCACCTGATGCAATGTGTGCGTTTCAGCAAAGCTGGCAACTTGCGGGCCGCGCATGACCGAACCATCATCATTGACGAGTTCACAGATGACGCCGACGGGTGGCAGACCGGCAAGCTTGCACAGGTCAACGGCGGCTTCCGTATGGCCGGAGCGCATCAGCACGCCGCCCTCGCGCGCGATCAACGGGAAAATATGACCGGGACGCACAAAGTCGGTCGCGCCCGCATTGGGATTGGCCAGATTGCGCACGGTCAAGGTGCGGTCATCGGCGGAAATGCCGGTGGTGGTGCCGTGCTTGTAGTCGACCGTCACCGTGAAGGCGGTTGAATGGGGCGCATCGTTCTCAGCCACCATGGGCGTGAGGTTGAGGCGCTTGGCGTGTTCGCGCGGCATGGGCGTGCAGACGATGCCTGATGTGTGGCGCACGATGAACGCCATCTTTTCCGGGGTGCAGTGAACGGCAGCAACGATCAGATCGCCTTCGTTCTCGCGCCCGTCATCATCCATGACAACGACGATTTCACCGCGTTCGAAAGCGCGCAGCGCATCGACGACCCGTTTTTGATTGTAAGCCATTGTTGCGCCTCTTGCTTAAATGCGACCGGTCTGGCCGCGATGTCTGAGATAATGATCGGCAATTGCGCAGGCAACCATGGCTTCGCCAATGGGTACAGCGCGGATGCCAACACAGGGATCGTGGCGGCCCTTGGTCATCACATCCACCTGCTTGCCATCGGCATCGATACTCTGGCGCGGGGTGAGGATTGATGATGTGGGCTTGACGGCAAAGCGCGCGACAACCGGAGCGCCACTGGAAATGCCGCCGAGAATGCCACCGGCATGATTCGACAGGAAAATCGGCTTGCCGTGATTGTCCATGCGCATCTGGTCGGCATTTTCCTCGCCGCTAAGCTTGGCCGATTCGAAACCGTCGCCGATTTCAACGCCCTTCACCGCATTGATGGACATGAGATAGCTGGCAATATCCTGATCAAGCTTGCCATAGACAGGCGCGCCGAGACCGGCAGGCACGTTTTCCGCGACAATCTCGACAACTGCACCAATGGACGAACCGGCCTTGCGGATACCATCGAGATATCCGGCAAAGACATCGACAGAGCCGGGGTCCGGCGTGAAGAACGGGTTGTTATTGACCTCGTCCCAATCCCAGCGGTCGCGGTCGATGCTGTGAATACCCATACCCACAAGCGCACCGCGCACGATCAGGCCGGGCACGACCTTGCGGGCAATGGCACCGGCGGCTACGCGCGCTGCGGTTTCGCGGGCTGATGAGCGGCCGCCGCCGCGATAATCGCGAATGCCATATTTCACGTCATAGGTATAATCCGCGTGGCCGGGGCGATACTGGCGGGCGATATCGCCATAATCCTTGGAGCGCTGGTCCGTGTTCTCGATCATCATCGAAATCGGCGTGCCGGTTGAAATCATCGTCACACCGTCATCCTGCAGCATGAAGCCGGACAGGACTTTTACCTGATCGGGCTCGCGGCGCTGGGTGGTGTATTTCGACTGACCGGGCTTGCGCTTGTCGAGATAGGCCTGAATCTCGGCCTCGCTAAAGCTTATGCCGGGGGGGCAGCCGTCAACCACGCAACCAAGCGCGATTCCATGGCTTTCACCCCAGGTTGTGACACGAAAAAGATGACCGAAAGTATTATGCGACATGAGGGTATCCGGTGTTGTGTCAGGGGGTTTTATGAGCGTTTACGCCTGTGGTCAAACCCGCCGCTGAAATTCCTTGTTCCGCCACGAAAAAAGCAATTGTTTTGCCACAGTTGGACGCTTTAAGTTGAGCAACAAATCGGCCACCAGATTTTGATTAAAGAGGATATCAAAATGCGTTTCATCGTCGCAACATTCATGTTTGTCGCTTCCCTGCTTCCAGTCGGCGCGCTCGCCGACGATGCGCAGGGCACGATCACCAAAATCGATGAAGTCAATTCGACCATTACGCTTGATGATGGCAAGGTCTACAAACTGCCGGGCGAGTTCGATTTCAGCGCCATCGACAAGGGTATGAAGGTCACAATCATGTTTGATCTGGTCAATAAAGAGCGCTTCATCACCGATATTGAAGAGACGGTGCAATAAGCATCTGTTTGCAATGATTTAGACCTGGGTGGTTACATCCAGGTCAGGTGGCCCTTTTCAAGGCGCAGAATTTTATCCTGAGTGATGGAAAGATTCGCGGCATCGTGGCCATCAAGCCCTTCGACCATCTGAAAAATTGTCCGCATACAGCCACCATGCGTCACGCACACGGTCGGCTCCCGGACTTCCGATAGCCAGTTTCCCATCCGTTTTGCCAATGTTGCATAGCTTTCAGCCGTTGGGCCGGGTGGAATAAAATTCCATTTGTCTCTGGCGCGTGCGGCGACCATTTCGGGCGAGCGGAGTTCAATATCCGCCATCATATAGCCCTGCCATTCGCCGAAATTCACTTCCATAAGGCGGTCATCGGTGCGGTAGGCCCATGGGTCAATGCCCATGCGTGTTCTGATCCGCTCCATCGTGTCGCGCGTGCGGCGCAGGGGGCTGGCGACAAAGTCAAAGCCTGCACCCTCACCGATCAATGATTTCAGGAGATCGCCATTGCGCACGGCCTGCAACTGGCCGCGCTCATTGATATCGACGTCTTCCTGCCCCTGAATGCGTTCGGACACGTTCCAGTCTGTCTCGCCGTGACGCGAGAAATAAACAATCGAGTCCGGCAAATGCACTTTAAGGTCAGTCCTTGACGACAGAGATATCCGGTGCGTCCACAGCCTTCATGCCAACGACATGATAGCCGCTGTCGGCATGGTGAATTTCGCCCGTTACCGAGCGCGACAGATCAGAAAGGAAATACAGACCGGCATCGCCAACTTCTTCGATGGTAACGGTACGGCGCAATGGTGCGTTGTACTCGTTCCATTTAAGGATGTAGCGGAAATCGCCAATACCTGATGCCGCCAGCGTCTTGATCGGGCCAGCTGAGATCGCGTTGACGCGGATATTATCCGGACCAAGATCGACAGCCAGATATTTCACACTGGCTTCCAGCGCTGCCTTGGCGACACCCATGACGTTGTAATTCGGCATGACTTTTTCTGCGCCGTAATAAGTCAGCGTCAGGATCGAGCCGCCATCGGTCATCAGCTTTTCGGCACGCTTCGCAACGGCGGTGAGCGAGAACACCGAAATCAGCATGGTCTTGGTGAAATTTGCTTCCGACGTATCGACATAGCGGCCAGTCAGTTCATCCTTGTCGGAGAAGCCGATGGCATGCACCAGAAAGTCGATTTTGCCCCACTTTTCTTCCAACGCCGCAAAACACGCGTCGATGGTCGAGGCATCAGAAACATCACAATGGCCGCAAAGAAATGCGCCAAGTTCCTGAGCCAGAGGCTCCACACGCTTCTTCAGCGCATCACCCTGATAGGTAAAAGCAAGTTCGGCACCGGCATCATGGGCAGCCTTGGCAATGCCCCAGGCGATCGACCGATTATTGGCAACGCCCATAATAAGTCCGCGTTTACCTTGCATCAAACCAGTTTTGGCGGTCATTTACCAACCCTTCACGAAAGACATATGATTGATTTGCGGTATCGCACAGCCCGCGCCGGGCTTCAAGCATCGTGTCAGTTTCGTCAAGGATTTTCGGGAACCGTTGATTTTCAGAGACTCGAATCGCGCAGAAATGCTTCCAATGCCGCGTCACCATGCTCGGGCAACATGACGCGAACATGAACAAAAAGATCGCCATGACCATCCGGCTTCTTCGGCAAACCCTTGCCTTTCAGCCGTAAAACCCTGTCAGAACTGGTCCAAGGCGCGATTTTTACCGCCACACGGCCATTTAAAGTCTCAACTTCCTCACGCGAACCCAGCGCCGCATCACGCAACGCCACCGGCAAATCCATATGCAGGTCGTGGCCTTCCACTTTGAACTTCGGATGCGGCTTGAAACGGATTGTAACCAGCGCATCGCCAGGTGTTCCGCCCGGAATTGCCTCACCCTGACCCTTCAGGCGAATCGTTTGACCGTTTTCAACCTGTGCGGGAAGCTTGATCGCCAGTCTTTTGCCGTTCGGAAAGACAGCCTCGACCTTCTCGGCACCAACGGCCTGTTCGAGCGTCACATCAATCGTTGCCTGCAGGTCCGTGCCCTTGCGTGGCCCGCCGCGACGCGCTCCGCCAGCAAAACCGCCGGCACCTTCGCCGAACAGGTTGCTCAGAATATCTTCCGCATCAAAACCAGCATTGCCGCTGCGGAAGTCGAACCCACCCGAGCGCGCGCCGCGTGCATTGCCGAAACCGGCAAACGGATCACCACCGCCACCGGAGAAGCCTTCAAAGCCCTGCGGGGCGCGCTGCTTGCCTTCGGCATCAATCTCGCCACGGTCGAATTGACCACGGCGTTCCTTGTCGCCGATGATTTCATAGGCCTGGTTGATTTCAGAGAAATTTGCCTGCGCCTTCGGGTCATCCTGATTTTGGTCAGGATGATACTTTTTGGCGAGCTTGCGAAACGCCGATTTGATTTCTTCAGGCTTCGCCGTCTTGGCGACGCCCAGCACGGTATAGGGATCGCGCATGTGTGTGCCTTTCCACTGGCATAAACGGAAGTGCGTTGGGAGTTGCCCTGTATATGCCCATCAATAGGAAGAAATTCCAGAGTTTCTGTCAAGAAATCTGCAATTACCACCCGATTCTATCGAAAATATCATTCAGTTGCAGATAATTACAATGGAGCGAAGGATTTCAATGTCCATTGCCCGCCATTCTGCATGCAGGTCTCGCCCTTATAGAGCATGACGCCATCAAAGGATTCGCGCGATGTCTGGAATTCGCGGCAAAGGCCCGTATCGGTCTTTTTCTCGGCAATGGCTGTGATCGTGCCTTGACTGCCGGTCTCCGGATTGGACCAGGGCAGCGGCTTGTTGCCCCATTGCGTGAAGTTCAGGGCAGACACAATATTGCGGACGGTAGACTGGTCTGCAGCACCCTTGGCATCGACCGGTGGTACCGGAGCAACCGAGCCTGTCACAGTCGCCTTGTCAGGCACCGCACTCTCAATGCTGAAGCTTTTCATGGCGCAACCGGAGAGAAGGCAAAGTGCAAAAACAGCGGCGACCGGCGCTGTCCGCACCGAAATTTTCGCCCCAAGGTTCCTGATATCTGGTATTGCCAGTGCCAAACGCATATCTCTCTTTAACAAGGTCAACCAGCAATGACTATGGGTGAAATGAAGTTAACAACCGATGACTTCACGGAAAAAAACGAACCCTTCGCGCTCTTCGACGAATGGCTGAAGGACGCCACCAAAACAGAGCAGAATGATCCCAATGCTGTCGCGCTGGCAACGGTCGATGGTGATGGCCTGCCTGATGTTCGCATGGTTCTTCTCAAAGATTTTGACGAACAAGGCTTTGTTTTTTATACAAATTTTGAAAGTCAGAAGGGTCAGGAAATACTTGGCTCAATGAAAGCTGCCATGTGTTTTCATTGGAAAACGCTGCGCCGTCAAGTGCGCATACGCGGCCCTGTGGAAATCGTCAGCGACGCCGAGGCCGATGCCTATTATGCCACACGGCCGCGCGGCAGCCGTATCGGGGCATGGGCTTCCAGGCAATCGCGGCCGCTCGAAAGCCGTTTTGCGTTGGAGAAAGCCGTCGCGGAATACACTGCCCGCTACGCCATCGGCAACATACCGCGTCCAGCCCATTGGTCCGGTTTCCGCATTCGCCCGACTTCAATCGAATTCTGGCACGACCGGCCTTTCCGTCTGCACGACCGGGTGGTCTTCAGCCGTGAGACGCCTGAAAGCGACTGGGACAGCAAGACGCGGCTTTATCCGTAAGGGCTTGCTCAGCCCTTTTTGCGGGTGAGAAAAGCCATCAGGGCGTTGCGTGCCTCTTCAGACTGGAGCCGTTCGGCAAAATGCCCGGCTTCCAGCTTGATGCGCTCGACAGTCTCGGCGCGCGGCATCCGCAGGAGATCGCGCGAAATTTGCATGGCTTCCGGCGGCTTGGCGGCAATTTCCGTGGCAACCGCCAGAACTGTACTTTCCAGCTGGTCCGCTTCAACAATCTTGTAGACGAGGCCAACTTCCTTGGCTTCTGCCGCACTCAATCCGTTACCCACGGCCAAAAAGGCAAAAGCCTGCTGACGGCCCATCAGGGCTGGTCCAAGCAGGCTTGAGCCAGCCTCAGGCACCAGACCCAGATCAACAAAGGGTGTCTTGAACAGGGATTGCGGTGTGGCAAATGTCAGGTCGCAATGGAAATTCAGCGTTGTGCCGATACCGATGGCAAGGCCATCCACACCGGCGACAATTGGCTTTTTGCCATTGGCCAGCGCAAGAAGAAAATCAAAAACCTCGGTGCCCATGGTGCCCGACGTGGCAAAAGCCATGAAATCCTGCAGATCATTGCCCGAGGAGAAGGCACCCGGCACACCGAAGAAGACATGGGTGCGGATTTCCGGGTCCGCATCACCTTCCACCAGCGCCTTGGTCATCGTCGCATACATGGCGCGGGTCAGCGCATTCTTCTTGTCGGCCCTGAACATCCGGATGGTCTGGACGGCGCCATGGCGCTCGATCAAAATATGGTCTGACATGGTGTTTCCTTATTGAAGAGCAGCGCGGGCGCCAAGCAGACTTGGTGCACCGGTGAGGACGCGATCTTTCAGCGCCGAGGTTTCGTTCAAAAGATTTTCCGCAAAGAACCGCGCCAGAGCCGTGCGTCCGGTATTGTTGCCGCCGAGCGCGCCCTTGGCGAGATAGGTCGCCCCGGCGGCAAGGCCGAAAAGGCGCAGATACGGCGTCGCGCCAGCCAGCGCATCACTGACTTTGCCATCGGCAAGCGCCTTTTGCAGCCAGAGCGTTGCGGCTTCGAGATCGTCAAGGCCAGCCTGCAATCGGTCGCCCGTCTGGCCAAAATCAGTGCTGTTGCTGGCAGATACGGCCTCAGCGACTTTGCGCAACTCAGCGATGTAATCCCTGACATGATTGCCGCCACCAAGCGGCAGCTTGCGCTGGACAAGATCAATGGCCTGAATACCATTGGTGCCCTCATAGATCGGCGCAATGCGCGCATCGCGCAGAAGCTGTGCAGCGCCGGTTTCCTCGATAAAGCCCATGCCGCCATGGATCTGGATGCCAATGGAGGCAACATCCACGCCCACATCGGTGGAAAAGGCCTTGGCAACAGGCGTCAGCAGATTGGCACGGTCGGCCCAGTGCCTCGCATCATCGCCGGAGCCCGTATGCGACATATCCAGCGCATGGGCGCAGGCATAGGAGATGGAGCGGGCAGCACCGGTCAGGCTCTTCATGGTCAGGAGATTGCGCTGTACATCCGGGTGKTCGATGATCGGGCTCATGCCCTCGCCGGTCCAGCCGGGCGCGCGCATCTGGCGGCGCTCCTGCGCGTAGCCAAGCGACTTCTGATAGGCAGCTTCCGCCACCGCAACGCCCTGAATGCCCACGGCAAGCCGCGCATTGTTCATCATGGTGAACATGCAGGCTAACCCACGGTTTTCCTCACCGATCAGCCAGCCAATGGCGCCGGGCTTTGCATCTTTCGCAAAGCCATCGCCATAGATCATGGTGCAGGTGGGCGAGCCATGAATGCCCAGCTTGTGCTCGACACCGCTGCAGAATACATCGTTGCGCGCGCCGAGCGACCCATCAGCATTCACCAGGAATTTTGGCACCAGAAACAGCGATATGCCCTTGGTTCCGGCAGGCGCATCGGGCAGGCGCGCCAGAACCAGATGGATGATGTTGTCTGTCAGGTCATGTTCGCCATAGGTGATGAAAATCTTCTGGCCAAAAATACGATAGGTGCCATCATCAGCCCGCTCGGCGCGCGAACGCAGCGCGCCCACATCGGAACCCGCCTGCGGTTCGGTGAGGTTCATGGTCCCCATCCATTCGCCGGAAACCAGCTTTGGCAGATAGGTTTGTTTCAGATCGTCCGTCGCATGGGCGTCAACCGCCTCGATTGCACCCAGCGTCAGCATTGGGCCAAGGCCAAAGGCTATGGAACCGGCATTCCACATTTCGAGCGCCGCTATAGCAAGCATCATCGGCAGGCCCTGCCCGCCAAACTCTTGCCTGCCCGTCAGCCCATTCCAGCCCGCACCGATCCAGTCGCTGTAAACGTCTTTCCAGCCGGGAGGCATGGTCACCTCAGCATCTTTCAGCGGTGTTCCATATTTGTCGCCAACCTCCAGAAGCGGCGCAACGCGGGTTGAGGCGAACTTGCCTGCTTCTTCCAGAATGGCGTCAACCAGATCATCGGAGAGATCGCCAAAACGCCCTGCAGCAATGGCTTCATCCAGTCCGGCAATTTTCTTGAGAGTATGTGCGATTTCCTCGACGGGTGCCCGGTACATTGATCACATGTCTCCTCATCCAGTGATGCTGGGTCGTTGTGTCAGGACATTGCAACCCTCGGCAAGGCAAGGCAAGTGGATTTTTACGTAAACGTAAGAAAATTCACTTTTTGGCAACCTCGGGATTGGTGTCATTAGATGTATTGAGCCTGCCGGTCCGCATTCCGGACAATCGGCCTTGGACCTAAATTGTCATGCGCGGGATATGGTTTACGGCATTTTAACCATAAACCAGCGACCATACGCTCTTGTATCTGAAGTGCCAGACAACGAGGTGTGAAGGGATACCCATTTGACGATCCGCGCGCAGGTTTTTGCCCTTGCTGCCATTGTCGCCGCGCTGCTTTCCAGCGCCCCTTCCCGTGCGGACTCGCAATTCCAGACCCCCTGGTCCAATCAGGACCGTGCCATCGTGCTTGACGGTTACGAGCATAATTCCTTCAATCTGCCTGAGATCATCAAGGACCCGCGCATTGCCGCCTTCATCCACAAGGGCTCCGACGGAATGCCCGCCAACTATCATTGCGGACGGATCGCCGATGTGAAGGATCAGGAGATATGCCGGCGTATCTGGCGCAATTATGCGGTGTCGCGCGAGCTTTACCAAACGCGGCGCGCGCTGGCCAAAGCGCTCGGGCTGAAATGGGGTTCCTACCACCTCGCGCGTCCCGGCAACCCTGTCGAACAGGCAAATCACTTTATCGATTATGCGGAGCCAACCAGCGATGAGTTGATGGCACTCGATATCGAGGACAATGACCCTACCCGTTTCATGTCATTGCAGGATGGCCAGATCTTTGCCGAGCAGATCAAGCTGCGCACCGGCCGCTACCCGGTGCTCTACACCAACGGCACCACGGCAAAATACATTGCCGATCACCGGCTTCAATTTCCGGTTCTTTCCCGCCTGCCGCTCTGGTATGCGCGCTATGAAACCGATATCGCCCCGCATTTTCCCAAGGGCAACTGGCAGGACTATGCACTCTGGCAATTTACCTCGCAAAGCAACTGCACGAAAACACGCTGCCCCTATCGCCCGAATGGTACAAACCGCGATATCGACGTCAACATTGCCGATATGACTGTGGCACAACTCAAACAGGCATGGCCGTTTGATAATCTCATTCCAGCCGTAGTGCCTGACGACATGCCGAGGCCCGGCGAACGGCCACCCCTTACCGATGATATATTGATGGCATCAATGGAACCACCACTGGTCGATTATCGCCAGCTTCTGCGCGCTCCGCAGATGCTGGCGGGTGTAGCTGCCCGTTTGCTCGCCGATGCACAGGCTTATCTTGACCATATGGACGAAACCCCTGAAGCAATCGACACGATGCTAACCGCCTCCATTACCCCTCAGCCCGTTGAAAAGCTGACTGTGGCGGCAATCAAAATCAGTCTGCAGCAGCCTAAAGCTGCGGCTGGCGAGCGCCCCGACAGCCAATTGATCAGCGGAATGGTGAATTTCTGTTTTGATGACGCCAAAGCATTTCGTGGCCGCTGGCCCGCCTATGCAATGCAGCGCTGAATTCCATTAAACCACAGCGATTATGTTGGATTGCAGGGACGAAACAATTCAGAACATGACCTCCAGCTTGCCGAAGCTCGAGTAATATTGTCATATGAGAACATAGAACGAATCATCATTATTTAATTTGATTTTAGCAGGCGAACAAAATAAGAACATACAGAGGGGCTATGGCTGTTCAGCGCATTCGCGACCCGTTGCATGATATCATTGAGTTTTCAATATCCAAATCAGAATTAGAGCGAATCTTATGGAAGGTCTTGCAGACTCGACCATTTCAGCGCCTTCGAAGAGTAAAACAACTTGGGTTCTCAGACTTGGTATATCCAGGAGCTAGCCACTCTCGGTTTGCACATAGTGTGGGAGTCTTTCACACCGCAAGGCAACTGGTGGAAATCATTCGACAGCAATTGAATGAACCGCAGTCTAGCAAAGAAATAACTTCATTGGCTGCAGCCCTTGTTCATGACTTGGGACACGGACCATTTAGCCATGCATTTGAAGAAGTGGGCAAACGTTTAAAGCTCAAATTGGCGAATCATGAACATATGAGCGACACGCTCATTCGCAACAGTGAAGTTACTGAAGTTTTAAATGAGTTGGGAAGCGGAATTGCAAATGATACCGCTGATATTATCCAGAAAGGTGGCGTAAAAACCGTTCATCACGCGATCGTATCAAGCCAATTTGACGCGGACAGATTGGACTATACGAGACGAGACAGGCTAATGACCGGCACTCAACATTCGGCAATTGATTTTCCATGGCTTTTAGCAAATTTGGAAATAGGGAGCGTTTCAGTGGGCGTCGATGAGGTTGAAACTGGTAAAATTGATACATTGGTCCTTGGACCAAAATCAATATACGCAGCGGAAGCCTATGTTCTTGGTCTCTTTCAACTTTATCCCACCGTATACTTTCATAAAACGACGCGTGGTGTTGAAAAAATATTCTTGGAGTTACTTATTCGCGTCGTTGAGCTAATTCGCTCAAAAAACACCAAAGCTACCGGACTGCCTAAGAACCACCCGCTTGTAAAATTTGCAATCAATCCAGAGAACGTAGAAATAGCACTTTTGCTCGATGATACAGTAATTTGGGGCGCACTTTCGTTAATGTGCGATTGTACAGATTCTGTTGTTTCCGAATATGCTCGTCGCATAAGGGATCGAAAATTATTCAAATGCGTTGATATTCGCACTCTCGTATCCAGTAAATTGGATCCTAAGAGTAGCAATAAAGAGGCTCTAACGTCGAAGATTGATGTCTGCTGTAAAGCCATAGATGTTAAGATTGACGAATGGAAAGCGACCAACGAAATTGATCGCCCTCGCATTCTTAAGGATGAAGCGACACGATCACCATATAAACCTATCGAAGCGTCTAAGGGGCCTCTTGATCGGATAAACATCCGAACATCAGATGGTCTGATCGATTTGAAAGAGCGCTCTGCTATTGTAGCCGCACTTCAAGATTTTAAACTTTTTCGTGCATATATCAGCCCGGATGATCAAATCGCACGGGACGAAATTACCAAGGTTGTAGAAGGAGAAATTGCATCATGTCTAAAGCAAAAGCACTAAAGGCAGCAGCTATTGTGCAAGATGCTGGCGGGCATATTGTTGGGCGTACTCGCTTGCAGAAAGTCGCATACTTATTGGTTGCCTCTGGCCTCGAGGAAGATTTCTCTTTCTCATACAAACATTACGGTCCTTACAGTGACGACTTGGCAGCATTCGCTAGTGATGCAAACCTATTAGGCTTTATCAAAGAAACTGAAAAAAAAGCATCATGGGGGGGCGTTTATTCAGTTTTCGATATTGCAAACTTCACAGAAGGAAATGGCTCGCCAGATCGAGAACCACTTGCAAAACTGGCAGCTTCCGCAGACGCTATAGAGCTGGAACTGGCAGCTACCGCGCTATATCTTGCCAAGGAAGGTATTATTGATCCTTGGGGCGAAACTGAGCGCCGAAAGCCAGATAAATCGACGGAAGGCCGTCTTGAACGTGCTAAAATTTTATACCGGCGGCTGAATGATCTGCCCAAACCTCTGGCTTGGCCAGCAATTGCTTAATTAGATGCAAGTTGGTGCCGGATGCATATGAGAAAACAGGCGCCTGTCACCAGACGCCTGTTTTCATAGATAAGATCGGCACCAAACTCAGGAGAAAATGACGTCATCCGCTGAGAGGTTGGCAAGCGTCACGCCTTCGATGACAATGCCATTGGTGTCGCTGCCAAAGCTGACATAGACGCCAGCCGCGGTATCATGCGAGGCCGTGAGAAAGCTGGCAAAATCGTGAATACCGGTAGCGCTGTCGGGGCCAAACCCACGCAAGCTGATTACATCGCCACCTGCGGTATCAAAGTCGGAAATATGATCGATGCCACCATTCAGGCGTGCCGTTGCCTCGTCCCAGACAAAGGTGTCGGCGTCACTGCCGCCCTTCAAGATGTCCGCGCCAACACCACCATCCAGAGTGTCCTTCCCATACATACCGTTCAAGATATCATTGCCTTCGCCACCTTCCAGAATGTCGTTGTAGGCACTCGGAATTGTCACGAGATCTTCACCGTTAAGCGTGTCATTGCCAGCACCGCCGACCAGATGATCAGCACCGCCACCGCCGTTCAGCACATCATCACCGCCACGCCCATCGATATAGTCATCGCCGCTCGCACCGGGTCTGTAGGCATCATAGCTTCCCAGCTCGTCATTGCCATCGGCGCCATATAGCTTGACGCCCTGATAACCACCGAATACCGAGACGTGAAACTCTTCAACCGTTGAGTAACGCGCTGCATCGAATGTGAATCCTTGCGACGTCGAGGAAAAATGCAGATAGGCTGTATCGTAGCCATCTCCACCATCCAAACCACCTGTCCCGCCTTCTGAATAAACAGTGAGACGATCATTCCCGGCGCCGCCGTGAAGATTGGCATTGCCTCCCAGGTAAGGCTCGTCCGAGCTGCCATCCGTCAAAGAATCGTCGCCATTACCGCCGTCGAGGAGGACATCCCATCCACCATTGGTGAAAACGCTGTCATTACCGTCACCACCAAACAGTTGATCATCGCCGGAGCCACCACCCATATAATCGTTTCCGGCCCCACCTTTGATAATGTCGTTGCCGGAACCACCGTAAAGAACGTCGTTGCCGTCGCCGCCGTTGAGATTATTGTTGCCATCGCCGCCGCTGATCCAATCATCACCGCGGCCACCAGCCAGACTATCATTGCCCGCATCGCCCCAGATCTTGTCGTTGCCGTTGCCGCCATCGACATAATCATCGCCTGCGTCGCCATGAATTTCGTCATTACCGCCGCCGCCGAACAGCAGGTCCCGGCCGTCACCACCAGAGATAACATCATTGCCTTCTCCGGCTTCAACGCGGTCATTGCCTGCACCGGCATTGACGTTGATCTGGGCAAAATTGGTCGCAATGATGGTGTCATTGCCGCTGCCGGTCTTCAGTTCCAGCTGTTCGATATCGACGAAATAGAGATGATTGGTCTGAACAGCCGGATCACCAAAGACGAAGTGGCCACTGGAGCCATTAAAAGTCACCGCCTGGGTGGAACTTGTGAGGTCAACTGCGAGCGTATCCGTACCGGCACCACCGCGTGCGGCACCGCCTACGCCAATGAAAGCCAGCCGGTCATCGCCATCGCCGCCTTCAAGCTGGTCGAAACCGCTTGAGGTGGTCAGGACATCATTGCCAGCACCACCATAGAGGAAATCATTACCAGCACCGCCATCCAATGTGTCATTGCCGCCAAGTCCCCAGAGGTTGTCGTTCTCATCCGTTCCAAGCAGGTTATCGCTTGCTCCAGTACCAACTATCTTAGCCATTGTGTTCGTCCTCCCAGACGTTGCTCGTGTTTAACTATCCTCCAACTGCATTGCGCCGCCCCATCAGGGGCGACGCATCAGACCTCATGCTCAAGAGAAAACAACATCGTCAGGCGAGAGGTCGGCAAGCGTTACGTGCTCAATAAGAATGCCGCTGGAATCGCCATCGAAGCTGACATAGACGCCATCGGCCGTGTCATGCGCTGCAGCAAGGAAGCTGTCAAAATCATGAATGCCGGTGCCGCTTGCGGCGAAATCGTGCAGATTGATCACATCTTCCGCCACGTTGAAATCAGCGATGTGATCAACGCCGCCAATGGTATTTCCATTGAACTCAAACGTATCTGCACCGGTGCCACCAATCAGTTGATCAGCGCCCGCGCCGCCATCCAGATGATCACTGCCTGAGCCGCCCTTGAGGACATCGTCGCCAGCACCGCCGAGCAGTACATCATTGCCGTCGCCGCCATTCACCGTATCGTTGCCCGCGCCGCCATCAATATGGTCGTCGCCGCGGCCACCATTCAGATTGTCCTTGCCGTCATCGCCCCAGATGCTGTCATTGCCATTGCCGCCATCGACAAAGTCATTGCCCGCATCGCCATGCAGTTCGTCATTGCCGCCATTGCCATAAATGACGTCATTGCCGGAACCGCCAAACACCGTGTCATTGCCCTCGCCGGTTTCGACGTGGTCATTGCCAGCACCTGTGTTGACCTCGACCTGAGCAAAGTTCGTGGCGATAATCTTGTCAGCACCGCCACCTGTCGTTAGCTCCAGCCGTTCCAGATCAACGAAGTACAGATGATTGGCCGCCACCGTCGGATCGCCGAAAACAATGTGACCGGCTGAACTGTTCAATGTGACCGGTTCAGAAGAATTTGAAACATCAACCGCCAGCGTATCCGTACCGGCACCGCCGCGCGCTGCACCGCCAACGCCGACAAAAGACAGACGGTCATCACCATCACCGCCCTCAAGCTGGTCGAAACCGCTTGAGCTGGTCAGGACGTCATTGCCGGCCCCGCCGTAGAGATAATCGTTTCCAGCACCACCATCGAGAATGTCGTTACCGCCAAGTCCCCAGAGATTGTCGTTCTCATCGGTTCCCTGCAGAGTATCACTTGCACCACCACCAACTATTTTCGCCATTGATTTGTCTCCCAACAACTTGCGATGGCGGAGTATATGTAAGGATTAATGACAAGCAAGTGTCGTTTTCTAGATGTAATGAAGATTAAATAGACTGTTTTTACTTGCAAAATATTTCAAATTTAAAAGTAAAATTTTCACTTTTTCATGTAACAGTACATTTGAATATATATTGCCAATGAAGCGCGTATTCTCAATATTTCCATCAGTTAATCCCTGTGCAATGCACAATATAAATTCACGCGCCATGCATGGCAGATGATGCCCTGATGAGGTGACCTCAAAGCCACACTGCGGCAACATTTTTTTCTCCTGCCCATCCGGTGCAGCAAAACAGCGGTATTTTGGAACATCCTTTGGCACGAGCGCCCGGCGCAAGGCGGTTCCTTGCAGCAAAAACGCAATGCCCATATCCAGATATTGCAGCCGCTTCCCCAGGGTTATCCACGCTAAAAATCCAAATTAATCATCTGTTCAGGTTAACAAGACATTCCGGAAATCGTGAGAATTGCAGCTGATGAAACGATGCTAGTTTGGCGCCATCAGCCCCAATCCACCGTTTTGCAATGAGATAATGACACAACGTCGCCCACGCGCCCAAAACCGTATCCTGATCGTCATGGCCTGTTTCATCGGGATTTTCAGCGTTATCAGCGGACGGCTGGTGTTCTACGGCATGAAGGACGATCCGGTTGACTATGCCGGGCCAACCGGCTCCATTCTCGCCTCTCGCCCCGATATTGTGGATCGCCATGGCGCGGTATTGGCAACGGATATCAACTCCGTCTCGCTTTATGCCGAACCGCGCAAGATCATCGATCCGGATGAAGCCTTCGAACTGCTTTCCACGGTGTTGCCCGACCTTAACTTTGAACAGACCTATGCCCGACTGAAAGGCAATGCGGGGTTTGCATGGCTCAGGCGTGGCCTGACGCCAAAGCATAAAAACCAGATCATGGCGCTTGGCATTCCCGGCATTGGCTTTCGCACCGAGAAATCCCGTTTCTATCCGGGCGGGCCAACGGCAGCACATATTCTCGGGCTTGTGAATATCGACAATCAGGGCATTGCCGGTATGGAGAAGTATATTGATGGGCAGGGCCTGACCGATCTGCGCGATGTTGGCCTTGCGCATGGTCGCACGCTCGCGCCGGTGAAGCTTTCCATCGATCTGCGCGTCCAGCATGTGGTGCGCGATGTACTGGTTAATGCCATCGAGCGCTATCGCGCCATCGCGGCGGGTGCCGTGGTGCTCGACGCCAGAACGGGTGAGATTCTTGCCATGGGCTCCGTGCCGGATTTTGACCCGAACAACCCGTTCAATGCGCTGGAAAAAGACCGGCTCAACCGCATGTCCGCTGGCGTCTACGAGA
This sequence comes from Phyllobacterium sp. TAF24, assembly GCF_052113785.1. NCBI lineage: Bacteria > Pseudomonadati > Pseudomonadota > Alphaproteobacteria > Hyphomicrobiales > Phyllobacteriaceae > Phyllobacterium > Phyllobacterium sp. TAF24. The sequence goes on from NZ_JBFRDN010000001.1 coordinate 68,923, forward strand.
TGGGTTCGACAATCAAGACCTTCACCACCGCCATGGCACTGGATTCTGGCAAGGCAGACCTGAACAGTACCTTTGACGCCACCCGCCCGATCACCATCGGTCGTCAGACCATCCATGATTTCCATGGCAAGCGCCGTGTTCTGACCTTGCCGGAGGTTTTTCTGTTCTCGTCCAATATCGGTTCGGCCAAGGAAGCGGATATTGTTGGCATTGAAGGACATCGCGAATTTCTGGTGCGGCTCGGCCTGCTTGACCGCCTGCAGACGGAACTGCCCGAAGTGGCGCGTCCAACCGAGCCGAAAGTCTGGAAGAAGGTTCATTCAATCACGATCTCCTTCGGCCATGGCATGGCAACCACACCGCTGCAAACAGCCGTTGGCGCGGCTGCCCTCCTCAACGGCGGAATGCTGATCGCACCGACATTCCTGCCGCGCACCATCGAGGAGGCGCAAACCATTGCCAAGCGGGTTGTGAGCAAGCGGACAAGCGACGATCTACGTTACCTTTACCGCCTCAATGCGCAAAAGGGCACCGGCGGTTCGGCCAGCCGCACACAGGTTCCCGGTTATCGAGTTGGCGGCAAAACGGGAACTGCCGAAAAGGTCATCAATGGGCGCTATTCCAAGGATGTGCGCTTCAACACTTTCATCGCGGCCTTTCCGATCGAAAATCCTGAATATATCGTCCTGACGATTATTGATGAACCGAAACCTGTCGACGGTCAGGTCGCAGCCGGTGCAGGCCTCAATGCCGCGCCGATGGCCGCTGAAATTATCCGCCGCTCGGCCAATATTCTCGGCGTGCTACCGGTGTTCGAGACAGCAGCCGATTAGGATCAAGTCTGATCGGCCAGGTGAATGCAGAATTGAGATTGCAAGAGCAGACAACACGGTGCAATCAGGTTCATTGATCGTTTAATGACTGGTTTCGCCAAATGGCTCTATTGCAGCGCATGATGGAACTTGCCGAACAGCCGGTATTCACCGGCGATATCAGGCTGGAACCACTGCTGCCTGACCATGCGGCGCTTCTGTTCGATGGGTTTTCTGATCCGGAGCTTTACACGTTCGTTCCGCAGGAACCGCCAGTCAGCATTGATGCGCTGCGGGCACGCTATCAGCGCCTGTCAGGTCGCCGCTCACCGGATGGAACCGAGGTCTGGCTCAACTGGGCTGTCTTTCACATTCCCTCACAGCGTTACGCCGGACTGGTGGAGGTGACGGTCAGGGACACGGCAGCAGACATTGCCTATTTTGTTTTCAGGCAAAGTCAGGGTTGCGGTATCGGACGAAAGGCCGTTGGCGGCATTGTTGCGCTCCTGCACGATAACGGCGTTGTGGACATCGGGGCTTCCATCGACACGCGCAACGTCAGGTCAATCGCGCTTGTTACAGCGCTTGGTTTTGAGCAGGTGGCTTTCGTCGAAGCCGCTGATACCTTCAAGGGTGCTGTCAGCGATGAATTCCGATTTCAGCACCGATAGCACACCCTTTATAACAGCGCTTGTATCCGGACAAACAGCCTCATACCATTTCATGACATCTTGTGTGTTCGCGGTCTGCTGTGGAGCCCACAGATGAACCGCCTTTAACGGAAAGTCCGCCGATGGCGTTGTTTGAAAACATGCTGGTCCTGATGCTGGTGGCGATCATCTTCCTCCAGCTGTCGAGAAAGCTGGCGGTGCCTTATCCAACAATGCTGGCGGTGGCTGGTGTTATCGTTGCTTCACTGCCATGGGCGCCGGAAATCTCGATTGATCCGCACCTTGCCATGGCGTTGTTCATCGCCCCGGCACTGCTTGACGCTGCCTATGATCTGCCACCGCGAACGATCCGCCGGGACTGGTTGCCCCTCCTCTCGCTTGCTGTCTGGGTTGTCATCCTCACCACGGCGGCGGTTGCCTGGGTTGGTGTATCTTTGGGCGGGTTGCCACTTGCCGCTGCGATCGCACTGGGTGCCATCGTTGCCCCGCCAGATGCAGCAGCCGCAGCCGCCATGCTTGGGCGATTTGCGCTGCCGAGGCGCGCTGTCGCCATCCTTCAGGGCGAAAGCCTGCTCAATGATGCCGTATCCCTGCTCATCTTCAGTGCCGCCGTTGGTGTTGCAATTGGTGCAGCGTCGCTCACCAGCCTCATCCCGCAATTGATCATTGCCGTACCGGGCGGACTGATCATCGGTTTCCTCCTTGCCAGAACATCCATGCTGTTCGCACCACGACTGGCCGGAACACTGGGTGGAACGCTGTTCGAGTTTGTCGCCGTGTTCGGCACATGGATCATCGCGGAGCGCCTGCATTTGTCGGCCGTCCTTGCCGTCGTCGCCTTTGCCATGACCATTGCCCATTACGTGCCAGCCCGGCAGGCACCGCGCAACCGGCTGCATTCCTATTCCGTCTGGCAAACCTCCGTGTTCCTGCTCAACGTTCTGGCATTCCTGCTGATGGGTCTGCAGGCGCGCACGATCGTTCGTGATCTTGATCCGCAGGAGCTTTCATTTGCGCTGAGCTTTGCAGCGGCGGTTTTTGCGACTGTCGTGGTCGTGCGCGTTGCCTGGGTTCTCGCCTATAATCGCCTTATCCACTATATCAATCCATCGCAGACCCGCTTTCCGCGTCCGCCCCTTGGGATGAGCCTGATTGTATCCTGGTGCGGCATGCGCGGGCTGGTAACGCTTGCCACGGCATTGGCCTTGCCTGCCAACTTCCCGTCACGAGAACTGATTGTCCTCAGCGCACTTGCTGTTGTTCTGGGATCGCTGATCATACAGGGCCTGACGCTCGGCCCCCTCATTCGCTTCCTCGGCTTCCCGCCGGACACGTCATTGGAAAAGGATCTCGCCAATGCCCGGCTCGCACTTATCGATACGGCCCTCTTCGAGCTTAATACACGGGATGATCACGCGGCGGTCAGCCTGCGCGAGTTCTACGAGGAGGAGCGTGATCTGGTGGCAGACGGTCAGCATCCGCGCGCGGTCAGCAAGACCGACCAGCTTCGACTGACCATCATCGCGGCAAAACGGGCCAAGCTGAATATCATGCGGCACAGCGGCATCATTGATGATGACGTTTATCATGCGCTTGAGCAGGACCTCGATTTTGCCGAACTTGCCGCATCACCCCCGGAAAAACTTGAGATCATCGACGGTTAGGAATTGGCTATGCATATGCTCCATCATATTTCGCTGGGTGTTTCCGATATTGAACGCGCGGCAGCATTTTACGATGCGGTGCTTGCCCCGCTCGGTTATGTCAGGGTCTGGGAGGATTTACGAACAGGCGAGACCGATCAGGCCGTAGGTTATGGTAGTCCCGGTGGCGGCGACAAGCTTGCGATCAAGCATCGCCCGAAAGGTCAACGCGCGCCCGGCCCCGGCTTCCATCTGGCATTTTCCGCTCCAACCAAGCTGGCTGTTGACAGCTTCCACGCGTCGGCCCTCGCCCATGGCGGCATTGACAATGGCGCACCGGGCCTGCGGCCCCATTACGGCCCGCATTACTATGCTGCCTTCGTTGTGGACCCCGATGGACATCACATCGAAGCGGTTTTGAATAAGGCGGAATAATTACCGCCAGAACGCAAATCATCCTGACTTGTATGAGGCAGCGTTACGTTGTTTATATTGTGCTTCTCATTCTCATGGACACTTGTCTGGAGCATCCAATGCCATCGACCGAATTGCTGATCGCTTTTTTCCTGACCACAGCGATTTTCGCCTATATTCCCGGCCCCGCCATGCTTTATGCGGCAGCGCAAACCATTGCGCGTGGCCGCTGGTCCGGGCTGATGGCAGCCCTTGGCATTCATCTGGGTGGCTATGTGCATGTGATCGCTGCGGCTGCCGGGCTGTCGGTGTTGTTCCACGCGGTGCCCATGCTTTATCTCGCAGTGAAATTCTGCGGCGCAGCCTATCTGGTCTGGCTTGGCATTTCCCTGTTTCGCGCCAAGGTGAACGGCGATGTAACCATGCCTGACGTCGCGCAGAAATCTGCACGCCGCGCATTTTTCGAAAGCATCAGCGTCGAGGTTCTTAATCCGAAGACAGCTATCTTCTTCATGGCATTCCTGCCGCAATTCATCGATGCTTCGGCGGCGTTTCCGGTGTGGCTGCAATTCATGCTGCTCGGGACCATCGTCAATCTGATGTTTTCCTCCGCCGATCTTGTCTGCGTTGTCCTGGCGGGCGCGGTGATTACACGGCTGAAGCGCTCGGGTCACGCACAGCGGCTGATGCAACGCGCCGGTGGTACGATACTGGTCGGCCTTGGCGTGCATCTTGCTTTGCAGAAGAGCTAGTCTCTGCCATCCGGATACACCGCGGGCCCCTTGATCTCGATTTTATTGCCAAAGGGATCGCGGATGTAAAATGAGTGCCCCATACCGCGCGCGCCGCCATGCATGGCTTCCCGCTCAATCTCGACCGCATGGTTATGAAGATGCGCCCGCAGGGCATCATGGTCGAACGGCCCCGTTGCGATGCAGACATGATCGACGTTGCGCCCACCCGCAACCGGCGGCACGGCGCTTGACGCGCCGGGATGGGTAATATCCCACAGGACAATCAGCGCCGAGCCGCACCACACCTGCTCCATACCCAATGCGGGGTAGATATAACCGGGCTGGCATCCCAGAACATCGTAATAGAATTTCAGGGCAGACGGCATGTCATCGACGAGAAAGACCACATGATCGATCCCCACAAGGGAAAACGGAACATTTGTCGATGACATGGATAATTCCTCCGGTTCTGGTGCGCCCAATAAAGAACGGAAAAACCCGAGTCTGTCACCACCGATCAGATCATTTTGCTGCCTATGCTGACAAGAAGCGTGCAATCACGAACCTTTGGTCAGCCCGGCAAGCACATCATGCAGGATTTCATCCGACAAGGCTTCGTCGGAGACGGCACGGGCCATGACAAGACCGCCGACCATCGCGGCAATGGCCTGAATAGCCTGCTGGCGCGCAGGCTTGTCTTCGGGCCACGGAAATTGTGATGTCATCTTATCGATGAAATCAGCAAGATGACACGTCAACGGTCCACGAACCGCCGGTTCGCGGCTAATTTCGGGCGCAAGCGCTGCTATGAGACAGCCATCACCGGGTGTATCCCGATGGGTCGCACTCAAATAACTGCCGATAAAGTCGGCTTTGCCGTCGGCGGTGTTTTCAACCGCGCTGAACTTCCCCATCGCCTTTTGCGATGTGTGCTGCATGCTTTCGGCCATCAGCGCTTCCTTTGAGGGGAAGTGATTATAGAACGGCCCGTGGGTGAGCCCCGTCGCCTTCATGATTTCACTGACACTGACACCGGAAAAGCCGCGCTCACGAAACAGTTTCGCGGCCTGGTCCAATATGCGCTCGTGCTTTTCAGCTGTTTCGGCCGCCGGGTATCTCATGACTATTTCCACTTTTATTTCACGGGTATTGACATCAAGCATGATAGTCGTCATGTATGCAAAACGCAAGCATGATGACCATCATGCTTGATGCGTAAACAGAATGAACCGACAGGAATTTGTCTCCCGGCTATCCGCTATCGGGGATTGCGAAGCTTTGCCTTTGCACCTCTTCGGAACGTTGGCCAGAAAACCTGCCATATCCATCGGATTGGAACTGATATGACGAATGAAACTGAGAAGAACCCGCTGGGAACGGCGGTTGTCACCGGCGCTTCGGCAGGACTGGGCAAGATTTATGCGGACCGGTTGGCCAAGCGCGGCTATAATCTTATTCTGGTTGCACGGCGTGAGGACCGATTGCAGGCGGTCGCCGAAACCCTTCGCAATAGCCATGGCGTCAAAGTTGATACCATCGTGGCGGATCTCGGTACTGTCGTTGACCTTGAGCGCGTTGCAACTGTCCTGTCGACAAATGCCGATATCACAATGCTTGTTAACAATGCCGGCACCTCGACGTTGGCCAAGCTTGGCGACACTGCACTCAGCGATATCAAATCCATGACGGATGTAAATGTCACGGCACTTGTCCGCCTCAGCCTCGCCGCCCTGCCTGCATTCAGGCAGCGCGATCATGGCGTCATCATCAATCTTGGCTCTGTGCTCAGCTTCCACGCGCTTCCCATCAGCAGCGCCTATAGCGGTACGAAGGGCTATGTTCTCAATTTCACACGCGGCTTGCAGGACGAAGTGGCCGGAACCGGCGTCAGGGTCCAGCTTGTGCTTCCGGCAGCGACAGCTACGGATATCTGGGATTTATCCGGCGTTCCGCTGACACAGCTTGAGCCGGGAACGGTGATGGACGCGGAAGAATGTGTGGACGCCGCCCTTGCCGGTCTCGATCAGGGTGAGTTGATCACCATGCCATCGCTTGAGGACGTGCAGGTCCTGAAAGATTACGAAGAAGCCCGTTTGAAATTAATGGCGGCATCGCGGACCAGCAAATCGGCATCGCGCTATCACGTCGGCAACTGACACGCGCACCACAAACAAAAACCGGAACATCCTTCTCGGGATGCTCCGGTTTTCTCGTCTAAAACTGGATTCTAGCGACCGTCAGGTGTTCTCGTGCCGCCCCACTTGTCCTTGACGGCATTAAAGTGCTCTTCCGGCTTGTACTCGGCCACCTGCAAACCAACCTGCCTGGCTGTCAGACGGCCCATCGCGGAAAGCACCTGATAGCTCTGCACAACGCTGTCATGCTCTGCCTGAACCAGTGCGAGCTGGCCGGTAATCACGTCAGCCTGGGCGTTCAGAACGTCAAGGGTTGTACGCTGTCCGACCTTGCGCTCTTCGATCACGCCATTGAGCGCGAGCTGCGCGGCAGAAACAACGCTTCTTTGCGCCGTAATCGACGCGCGCGCGGCATCCAGCTGTGCCCATGCAGAAGCAACCGCCTGCCGGACGCTGTCCTCAGACACATTCACCTCGATGCGGCGCTGGCCGAGATTTTCCTTGGACTGGCGAACATTTGCCGCCGTCTTGCCCGCTCCGTAAATGGGTACGGTAACCTTCAACTGCGCCGAGCCAGTGGTATTGTTGGTGGAGCTGAGCGACGTGCCGTTAAAAATATCCGTCCGGCTGATGGTGCCGGTGACACCCGCCTGCGGCAGCAATACGCCTTCCCTGACCTTGACCTGATAGCCAGCAACATCCGTGTTCAGTTTGGCAGAGCCAATCGAGGGATGGTTGGCTTCGGCGATTGCATAGGCCTGCTTAAGTGATTTTGGCAAAGATTTTGCCGGTGTGGCAGCCGTCAGCGAGCCCGGAACTGCACCAACAGTCTGGATATAGGTGGCTTCGGCAATCTTCACGTTAGCACGGGCGGTATTCCGGTCGTTGACCGCCGTAGCCTGTGATGCTTCAGCCTGTGCAACGTCCGTGCGCGTACCCTCGCCCACATCGAACCGTGCGCGGTTCGAACGTACCTGTTCGCTCAGGAACGCCAGGTTCTTTTCGCGCAAGGCTACGATCTGGCGATTGAGATAGACATCCATATAGGCCTGCACGGCTGCAGCGAGTGTTGTCTGCTCGCTTCCGCGCAAATCTTCACGGGCTGCGAGAACGCCTGTCTCGGCGGCTGCAACATTGTTTTTCGTCTGAAAGCCATCGAAGAGCATCTGATCGACTTCAACGCCTTCAGTGGCCGTGTCACTCGACGAACTTCTGCTGCCGTCAAGCTTGAGGCGGTTTGCAGTCACACTGGCCTGACCTGTAACGGTCGGGCGATAGCCGGATTTTGCAATGGCCACGTTTTCGTCGGTGACCCGCACACCGGCGCGGTTGGCATTCAACGTCGAATTGTTCTGATAGGCCTTGGACATGGCACCGAAAAGATTTTCGGCCATGGAAGGCGTTGCCGTCAGAACCGAAGTCATCAGCAGGATCGCAGTAAGGCTTCGCTTGGCTGTTATGGACACGGTGAATTTCTCCGACAGTTTAAACAGAGGGTACGGCTCAGCGAACCACTCGTTCCGATTTGAGAGAGACATTGCGCTACGAACCGCCGATGTCAATGTTGAAAACCCGATCAACAAAGTTTTTACTGCACTGCACCCTTCTCCCTGATAATGGCACGCCAGCCAATATCACGCCGATAAAAGCCTTCTGGCCAGTCGATCCGGGCAATTGCAGCATAGGCAGCATCCTGTGCCTCCTGTACAGTTTTGCCTGTCGATGTGACATTAAGCACACGCCCGCCATTGGCAACGAGTTCGCCGTTCTTCTCGGCAGTGCCCGCATGGAAAACCTGAACATTGTCCGATTGGGCCGCATCAACGCCTTTAATGACGCTGCCCTTTTCCGGAGAAGCAGGATAGCCTTTTGCCGCCATGACGACGGTCAGCGCGGGATCATCGTTCCAGCGCACCGACACCTGATCCAGCGCACCGTCAGCGGCAGCTTTCAGCAGAAGCAGCACATCATCCTTCAGCCGTAGCATCAGCACCTGCGTTTCCGGATCGCCGAAGCGGGTGTTGTATTCGATCAGTTTCGGGCCGTCCCTGGTGATCATCAGTCCGGCAAACAGCACGCCGCTGAATGGCGCACCGATCTCAGCCATGCCACGCATGGTGGGATCAATCAGTTCGCGCATGGTGCGCTCGATGATTGCCTGCGTCATGACGGGCGCGGGCGAATAGGCACCCATGCCGCCGGTATTGGCACCGGTATCGCCATCGCCGACGCGCTTATGATCCTGCGCCGTGCCGAAAGGAAGCGCGGTCTTGCCATCGCAGAGGCAGAAGAAGCTGGCTTCCTCGCCATCAAGGAATTCTTCCACCACCACTTCGGCACCGGCGCCGCCGAATGCGCCGTCAAAGCAGGCATCCACCGCATCGAGCGCTTCCTGCACTGTCATGGCAACAACAACGCCCTTGCCCGCCGCAAGACCATCCGCCTTAACGACGATGGGCGCGCCCTGTTTTTCCACATAGGCGCGGGCAGCAGCCGCATCGGTAAAGCGGCCATAGGCACCGGTTGGAATATTGAAGCGGGCGCACAGGTCCTTGGTGAAACCTTTTGAGCCTTCAAGTTGTGCCGCCGCCTTGGACGGGCCGAACACGGAAATACCCGCCGCGCGCAGATCATCGGCAATTCCGGCAACCAGCGGTGCTTCCGGGCCCACCACGACGAAATCGACACCCTTTTCCTTGCAAAAGGCAATAATGGCCGCATGGTCGGCAGGATCAAGCGCCACACATTCAGCCTCGCGCGCAATGCCGGGATTGCCGGGCGCGCAGTAAAGCTTGGTCAGCACGGGGGACGCGGCAATCTTCCACGCCAGAGCATGTTCACGGCCACCGGAACCAATAAGCAAGACGTTCATCGTTTTTCTGCTCCGTGCATAGGGGGGTTGCTGTGTCGGTATGGCCTTGAGCGCCGGGGGTCAAGCACGCAATCACAGATTTGCCCGGAAAAGCTGTGGGGGGGCGCGTAGTTCGTGGTTCGTGGTTCGACAAGCTCACCATGAGGGAGAGGGGTGATGAAAGGGAGTCAAGTTCTGCAATATGGCAGAATGAAGCTCCCTTGCATCACCACTCTCCCTCATGGTGAGCTTGTCGAACCACGAACCACGAACCACGCACATTTTTCCGCCAAGCGCTCACCCCCCCTCTGCCTTGTCAGGCATCTCCCCCACAAGGGGGGAGATCACATTGACAGTAAGGCTTTCCCACAACCGGAAGCGTTGCTGATTGTGCAAAGGCAGTAATGACAGCTGATCTCCCCCCTTGTGGGGGGTCCGAAGGACGGGCGAGACCCGTGGCTCGCCCCGGTAGTCCGACAGGACAGAGGGGGGTGAATGCCTCGTGCCAACGCCGAGCGTTGACCTTTCACCCCACCCCCACCGGCAATTTCCCGCAATATTTACTTGACTGGCAAAGCGCTCGCTGCAAGGTCACGCCATGACATCAGAAAAAGACATTATCCAGTCAAGCGAAGGCCAAGGCCGCGTTTTCGATGCGCCGTCGGGGCATTGGGTTTATCGGGCACTTCCCGCATGGCTGTGGCCCTATGCGCAATTGGCGCGCTGGGATCGGCCTATTGGCTGGTGGCTGCTGCTTTGGCCCTGCTGGTGGTCCGTCGCGCTGGCTTCAAGCGCGGGAGCCAAGGTTGGCGACAGCGTCTGGTCGATCATCCCCTCGCCCTGGCATCTGGCGCTGTTGCTCATTGGCGCGGTCGCCATGCGTGGTGCTGGTTGTACCTATAATGATCTCGCGGATCAGGATATTGACAATCAGGTGGCGCGCACCCGGTCGCGGCCATTGCCTTCGGGTCAGGTGACGCGCAAACAGGCGAAAATATTCATCGCCCTGCAAGCGCTTGTCGGCTTGCTCGTGCTTATCCAGTTCAATGGTTTTACCATTCTTCTGTCCATTGCCTCGCTGGTGATTGTCGCCATCTATCCCTTCATGAAACGTTTCACCAACTGGCCGCAGCTGGTGTTGGGTCTTGCGTTTTCCTGGGGCGCTCTTGTTGGCTGGTCGGCGCATTTCGGCGCACCGGCAACACTGAAAGATTTCCTTCCGCCGCTACTGCTCTATGCCGGGTCTATCCTCTGGGTGATCGGCTATGACACGATCTACGCACATCAGGATAAGGAAGATGACGCGCTGGTCGGTGTGGGTTCAACCGCAAGACTGTTCGGCAGCCGTACCCGCGAGGCGCTGATGGTGCTGTATGGCGGCGCGCTCGTGCTGTTCCTCTGGGCCTTTGCCATGGCGGAAGTGCCCATGCCCGCTGTCGCTGGCCTTCTGGCGGCAGGCGCGCATATGTACCGCCAGATCATGGTGCTGGACATTGACGACCCCGCGCAATGTCTGCGCCTGTTCCATTCAAACAAGGTCGTCGGCTGGCTGATCTTCGCCGGACTGGTGCTTGGCGCGCTGTGGACGGTGGTGAAGCCGTTCTTCTAGCCTGTCAGGTCGAACTGATAGCACCCAGCCCCTCGACCAGCCGGTCAAGTTCCGCCTCGGTCGTGTAAAGCGCTGGTGATACGCGCAGGCATTGGCCCTTGTTTATCCCCGCGCGACGCACCGTCAGCACATGATGCTTGTCACGCAAAGCCGTCATCAGGGCCGTGTTGTCATCCTTGCTGATTTTGCCCTTGATGCGGAACGAGGTGATACCCGCATGCATGGTGTCATCGTCAGGCGTGAGGATTTCGATGCTTTCAATGGCCCGAACCTTGTTCACCCAGTAATTGCGAAGATAGGTCAGTCGCGCCTGCTTGCGTTTTGAACTGATCATCTCGTGCAGATCAAGCGCAGCGGGTACGGTCAGGGTCGCGGCGAAATTGGTTGTGCCGGTGTGAACGCGCGAACGGATATCATCCTTTGGCCAGTCTTCATCGGCCAGATCCCGGTCAATATCGGCGAGCCTTTCCTTGCGGATATAGAAAAAGCCCATGCCAACAGGCGCGCCGATCCATTTGTGCAGGTTGAAACCGACGAAATCCGCACCAAGATCAGCGACTTTGAAATCCATCTGCCCCCAGGAATGGGCGGCATCAACAACCACATCCACGCCGCGGGCGCGCGCCATGTCGGCAATTTCGCGAATGGGCATGACGAGGCCCGTGCGGTGGGACAAATGCGTCAAGAGCAGGAGTTTCGCCTTCGGGTTTGCTTCCAGCACCGCACGATAGGCGTCAAGCACGGCTTCCCGCGTGGCCGGTTCGGGAATGGCGAAGGTCTTGACCTCAACGCCGCGACGGCTGGCCAGCGCATTCATGGCATATTGCATGGAATCATAGTCAAGGTCGGAATAGATCACGCTATCGCCCGGTTGCAGCTTGTTGTAGCCGGTGATCAGCTTTTGCAGGGCCTCCGTCGCGCCGCGTGTCAGCGCGATCTCTTCCGGTGCCGCGCCAACTGCCGCCGCAACGCGGTTGCGCACGTCCTCGGCATCCTTGCTGAACACATTGCGCGCATAAACGGTGTTCTGCCTGTTCACGCGCTGGGTATTTTCCAGATAGGCCTGCAGAACTGGCCGGGCCATAATGCCCCAATAGCCGTTCTCGAGATTAGCCATGGAACGCTCGACATCATAGAGATCGCCAACCGCCGCCCAATAGGACTGATCGGTTGCTATGGCCATGTCATTGGCGGCTGGAAGCATAGCGGTTTCCGCTGCGGATGCCTTGACGGCTGTTGCGGCGAGCGCGGTCATAGCGCTGCCGATCAGAAAATGACGACGTTCAATACCCGGCATCGGAGAGCCCCTCATACAGTGTTGTCTAGGTTCCTGATTAGAACCCTAACGTCACAACTGCATGAAGGAAATCGCCGATTGAGTATTTGTCAGCGTCTGCCCGAAGTGATGATTTCTTCACCGCCCACGACGAGGCGCAGACCGAGATCACCCATCTTGCGGCGGGCAAGGAAGCGCGGACGGCGGCGGCGCGGTTCACGGCCCTGACGGCGTTCTTTCGGTTCTGCCACGGCCACCGGCCCAATGCTCTGTTCGAGCTGACGGGCTTCGCCGTCTTCCTCGACAAGCATCATCGGCAGTTTGAAAAGCGACGACCAGGCGCGCCAATCCGCAGCAATGTCATTGAGATCATGCGCCACCAGCAAGGGCACTGAAAGGTGCGGATCGCTGTGCATCAGCTCAAGCGTCACTGTGATGTCACCAAGCTCGTCCTCGGCGGCACGGGCCGTGACCCCCTGAAAGGCGCAGGCTGGCAGAGCCAGCGAGATGGGCAGGTTGCTGTTTGGCAGCACCCGCTTGACCACCGCGCCCCGCTCATGCAGTGAGAAAGTGATATCGCCGCGATCATCGCGCGTGGCGTAGGTTACGGTCTGTGGCAGGTGGAATGGGTCGAGCCTGAATTCCTGGCCTGCCCAAACCGGCTTTGCTCCGGCTTTTTTCATGTGACGCCTTCTGTCGATCCTGAGAGCCGGTTTTCCGGTCTTCTCTTTTGTATTTCCCTGTAGAGCGGACCAATTTTTTCTGGTCTCGTATGGGGAAACAATAGGCGCCAATCCCCCCGGTTCCGCTTAACGAACGCGGTTAATCAATTCTCATCGCGGGGAATGGTTATCGAAATTCGACCATCGGTAAGGTTTCGAAAAGAGAGATAAACAAAACACTGACACAGCACCGGCCTCGCCTTAAACTGCTGGATTGTGTGGACCTGCTCTTGACCCGGCCCTTGGGGCTGCCCCGATAAGGAGAGCGGTCAACAACGAACGAGGTGAGTCGTGAATTCTTCCGCACAGTTCCTGAACCCTTCCGAAGCAGCACGACGGCTCGGTGTATCCGCCAAGGCACTTCGCCTTTACGAACAACGGGGCCTGATCGCTCCTGTCCGCACCGGAGCAGGATGGAGGACATATGGTCCGGTTCAGATGGCACGGGCTGGCGAGATCGCTGCCCTGCGCCATCTGGGTTTAAGCCTCGCGCAGATAGCGAGGGTTCTCAAAGGCGATCGGCAAGCTCTGGAACCAGCATTAACAGCACATCAGGCAACACTGGAAGGACAGCTGCGCCAGCTTGCGGGTACGATTGAAAAGGTATCCGCTATGCGAACAAATATTGCCGCTGGCCGCACGCCTGATGCCGGAGAGCTGGCGCAACTGATCCGCCCTGCCCCGACAGTCAGAATTGCATTCGATCTTCCGTGGCCGTGGGGCGGTGAAGAATTTGCGTTATCCGATATCAGGGCACTCAACTATATCATCGGTCCATTAGGCAGCGGCAAGACACGGCTGGCACTTGCCATAGCCAAAGCTTTGCCGAGTGCAGCTTTCATCGGATTGGACCGGTCAGCGGATAATGCCATGGCACGGATGGAAGCTGACCCAGCCCTTAAACGGCGTGTGGACGGGATTGTAGCGTGGCTTGTCGAGGATGGTGCCACGGCATCACAGGCCTTGATCGCACTTCTTGTTGCGATGGAGTCTTCCACCGCCGCCATGCTGGTGGTCGACATGGTCGAACAGGGGCTGGATCAGGCAACACAAGAAGCTCTTAGCGCTTATTTCAAACGGCGCGGCCCCGGTGCCAAACCGCTGTTCCTGATGACGCGCTCCAATGCAATTCTGGACCTGAATGCCGTCAGTAGCTATGAAACAATCATCTTCTGCCCCGCCAATCATAGCCCGCCCATATGTGTAGCGCCATATCCCGGCGCGCCCGGATATGAGGCTGTTGCCAGCTGTCTGGCGTCACCTGCGGTGCGGGCGCGGACCGAAGGCGTCATTGCGTGGCGACCGCAAAAGCAGTCAGATCACCTTGCCGGGGTTCATGATGCCGGCCGGGTCGAATGATGTCTTGATGCGGCGCATCAGATCGAGCGCCACGGGTGATTTGGTTTCCGACAGCTCTTTGCGCTTCAGCTGGCCAATGCCATGCTCTGCGGAAATTGAGCCCTTATAGGCACGGACAATGCCATGAACACGGGCATTGACCTCGCCCCAACGCGCAAGGAAGGCTTCCTTGTCAGCGCCCTTGGGCTGGGTGATATTATAATGCAGGTTGCCATCGCCCATGTGCCCGAAGGAAACAATGCGGGCTCCGGGGATCATTTCGAGCACTGCCGCATCCGCTTCGGTAATGAATTCCGGAATACGCGCCACGGGCACGGAAATGTCGTGTTTGATCGAGCCGCCCTCGGGTTTTTGCGCCATCGACATGGCTTCGCGCATATGCCAGAAGGATTTTTCCTGGGCGGTGCTGTCGGCAATCGTTGCATCTTCCACCAGCCCGGCTTCAAAACCTTCCGTCAGAATAGCCTCAATCGTTTCGCGCGCGTCTTCAGCCGAGCGTGATGAGGAAATATCAATCAGCACATACCAGTTGTGTACACCCTGCAGCGGGTCTCGCACGCCTTCCGTATGGGCGACGGAAAACTCGACACCGACGCGCGGCATCAGTTCAAAACCGGTCAGCGACGCGCCCGCATGGCTTTGCGCCAATGCCAGCAGTTTCAGCGCATCATCGGGGCTGTTCAGCCCGACATAAGCAACGCCTTTGCCCTTGGGCAGCGGAAATAGTTTCAACACAGCAGCGGTGATGACGCCAAGCGTGCCTTCCGCACCGACAAACAGGTCCTTCAGATCATAGCCTGTATTGTCTTTCTTGACGTAGCGCAGATCGTTGAGCACTTCGCCTGTTGGCAATACCACTTCAACGCCGAGGCAAAGCTCGCGCGTATTGCCATAGGCAAGCACTGCCGTGCCGCCCGCATTGGACGAAAGGTTGCCGCCGATCTGGCAGGAGCCTTCCGAACCCAGCGACAGCGGAAACAGGCGTCCCGCCTTCTCAGCTGCTTCCTGCACTTTCTGCAGGACGACACCGGCCTCGACAATCATCAGATTGCCCGAGGGTTCGACAGAGCGGATTTTGTTGAGGCGCGACAGGGACAGGATGACCTGCTCACCTGACGCATCGGGCATCTGGCCGCCGACGAGGCCGGTATTGCCGCCCTGTGGCACAATGGCGGTGCCGGTTTCGGTGGCCAGCTTCAAAATGGCCGAGACTTCTTCCACTTCCGACGGGCGCAGGACCAGCGTCGTCTTGCCGCCGAATTTCTCGCGCGGTTCGATCAGATAGGGTTCGATATCAAGCGCATCGCGCAAGGCATTCTTCTCGCCGACAATGGATATAAAGCGGGCAGCAAGTTCCGGCGTCAGGGTCATTTGATCTGTTCCAACTCTTCAATGGGAGGCACACGCGGCGCGGCGGCCCGGACAAGGCGGTCATTGATGGCTTCGCCCAGTCCGGTGAATGGGATCGGCTCGACGGCAATCACCGCGCCGCCAAGACGGTCAAGGCGTTTCATGTAGTCGAAGAGATTGGTGGCGGCCTCTCGCAGATTGCCCGCTTGACTGAGATTGAGGCAGGTGCTTGCCTTGTGCGCATCGGCGGCACGTTCAGGGCCGAATGCCAGCAGCGCCTCGCCATCACGCACCTCATGCACATTGAGCCGCACCCCGGCTGACGGGGCATAGTGTGAGGCCATCATACCCGGCGCTTGAATAGCCGCCCGTTGATCCATGCGCTGCAAGGAATGGCCGATCAGGGCTTCGATATCCTCAGCCGCAAGTCCGCCCGGACGAAGCAGCAGAACCGCATCGCCATCCACCTTGAGAATGGTCGATTCCAGCCCGACTTCGGACGGTCCAGCATCAAGGATCAGCGCGATCTTCTCGCCCAGATCATCCGCGACGGCCTGAGCACTGGTGCCGCTGATCTTGCCCGATGTATTGGCACTGGGCGCGGCCAGCGGATGGCCAAGCGCCGCAATGATTTTTCCCGCGATACCGCGCGGCATGCGCAGTGCCACCGTGTCGAGACCTGCGGCAACCAGTGGATGAATATGGGTACCGGGGCGTAGCGGCAGAACCAATGTCAGCGGGCCGGGCCAGAATGCATCCATCAACTGGCGCGACAGAGGATCGATGACCGCGTAACGCTCCGCCATAGTGATATCCGAGACATGGCAGATCAGCGGGTTGAAATGCGGCCTGCCCTTCGCCTCGAATATACCGGCGACCGCATCGCCATTCGTGGCATCGGCTGCAAGGCCGTAGACGGTCTCGGTCGGGATAGCGACGAGCTTGCCCGCAGCCAGCGTCTGGGCTGCCTGTAAAATTGCCTGCTCATCTGGTGCTATAATCTCGGCCAAGGGCACATCTCCGATAGAGCGCATTGCCTACACGATGGGCGGGGCCTGCCGCAAGCCTGTGCTGATGAACTCACCATATGAGGTGATGCGTAAAATTGAATCCAACCATGGTGGGAATTGGCAAGGATTGGCTGATAAAGCTGGGTGGATCACAAGGATAGAGCCCATGTTCCGCCGTTTGCTTGCCCTCACTGCTGCTGCCCTTCTTGCACCGGTCATTGCGCATGCCGGCGACTCGATCATGCTCAAAGGTCCATCAGCCCGGCCAAACTCGGTTTCCTATATCGGCTATGACAGTTTCGATGTCGACGGAAACCCTGTTTGTACGCCCTGCATCGAGCAGAAAGCCGCAGAAGCCGCCAAGCTCAAGGCCTATCTGGAGCGACGCGAACGCTCGCGTCAATATATGGCCCGCCTGCAGGGCAATGGACCCAAACCAGACGCTCTTGTCGCCGCGGCGAATGCAGCAACATTGCCGCCGGAAACGGCGGTTCCCGCCACGCAGACTCCCGCAAGCCCGATTGCCGATATCGGGGCAACGCCCCTGCGCGCCAGCATCCAATAAAATTTACGATCCAGCTGCAAGGACGAAAAGGCGCGAAGTTTTCGCGCCTTTCTATTGATTAACCAGCGATTTTGGAGAAATCCGCAACCGTGTTGGTTGCCGTCCGGATGCGTGCAAGCAGAGCAAGCCGATTGGCCCGAATGGCGGGATTCTCGTCATTAACCAGCACTTCTTCAAAGAATGAATCAACCGGTTCACGCAAAGCACTCAGCGCAATCATCGCCCCGGAAAAGTCCTGTTTTTGAATCGCTTGCGCCGCGTCCTTCTCTGCCTGATTGACGGCGGCAAAGAGCTTCTTTTCCACATCAACCGCAAACAGAGCTTCATCAACCTTGTCGGTGACGACTGTGCCCTTCTTCTCTTCGGCGCTCAGGATGTTGGCCGCACGCTTGGTACCTGCCAGCAGGTTCTTGCCCTCTTCCGAATTGAGATAGACCACCAGCGCCTCGACGCGGCGGGCGATCAGAAGGAGATTATCGGCATCATCCGTGAGGACAGCATCAATCAGATCGTGGCGCGCACCAAGATCGCGCAGATGCACTTTCAGCCGTTCATGGAAAAACGCGAGGAGATCAAGCAGAACTGGCCGCGCGCTTTGTGCAACTTCGGTGCGCACGCGCTTTTCGAAACCGGAAATTGCATTGGTGACATCTTCCTCGCCATCCACATCGCCTGAGTTCTGCGCGGCCTGAAGCGTTTCGTAGCGCTCGAGGTGCTTTTCGATTGTCGCTTCGCGCTGTTGCGCAAAAGCGGCCTGAAACACTGGCAGAAGCTCTATCTGCCAGTCGCTTGAAAGCAGCAGACGAATGACGCCAAGGGCAGCCCGGCGCAGCGCAAACGGGTCCTTGGAGCCAGTCGGCTTTTCGTCAATAGCCCAGAATCCAACCAGCGTGTCGAGCTTGTCCGCAAGCGCGACAGCGACCGAAACGGGATCGCTGGGCACCGTATCGGATGGTCCCTGCGGCTTGTAATGGTCCTCGATTGCGGCAGCGACCGACGGATGCTCGTTCTGGAGCACAGCATATTTGCGGCCCATGCCGCCCTGCAGTTCCGGGAACTCGCCAACGATCTCCGTTGTCAGGTCAGCCTTGGCCAGCACGGCAGCACGCGCTGCCAGAGCAGGATCAGCCCCCACCAGAGTTGCGATCTCACGGGCCAGCACCTTGATGCGTGTTACGCGCTCGCCCTGTGAGCCGAGCTTGGCATGGAAGGTGACGTTGAGTGCGTCAAGCTTGGCCATACGCTGGTCGAGCGGCTTTTTCAGATCGAGATCAAAGCGGATCGCTGCGGCGGCAAGCTTCTCCATGTCAGGCAGATCATGCTGATCGGTCGTCCAGAAATACAGGGCATCGGAGAGCCTTGCGCGTACAACCTTGCCATTGCCATAGGCGATCTCTTTCCCGCCATCGCTGGCTTCGATATTGGCAACGAGAATGAACTTGTTGGACAATTTGTCCGCCTCGTCCGGTTTGCGGGTCACAAAGCATTTCTGGTTTGTCTTGATGGTGAGGCGGATAATCTCAGGCGGAATGACGAGGAACTCTTCCTCAAAATCACCCATGAGCACGACGGGCCATTCGACAAGACCCGAAACCTCCTCAAGCAAGCCCTCATCCTCGACAAGTTCAAGCCCTGAGGCAAAAGCGATGTTCTGCGCGTCGGCGAGAATGATCTCCTTGCGGCGGTCGGCATCAAGCACGACCTTGGCCTTTTCCAGCTTGGCGACATAATCGTCAAAGCGGCGCACGGTGATCGGCTTGTTGTCGCTGAGGAAGCGATGGCCATAGGTAACATTGCCTGTACGTACACCACTGATTTCAAAATCAACGACAACAGGCTCTTCGGTTTCGCCGCCAAACATGCAGACAATCGACTGGAGCGGACGCACCCAGCGCAAGCTGCCAGCCTTGGCCGATGCCGCACCCCAGCGCATGGATTTTGGCCAAGGGAACTCGCGAATGATTTTTGGCAGGAGTTCCGCGATGATTTCTTCGGCGGCACGACCCGGTTTGGTCAGATGGGCAACGTAAAAGTCTCCCTTCTTCGGATCGGTATGGACGTGGGCCTGCGCGATATCCGTGAGGCCAGCAGAGCGAAGAAAGCCTGATATAGCGGCTTCCGGCGCATTGACGCCCGGACCTTTGCGGTCTTCGTGTACATCCTTCGAGCGTGCCGTCAGCCCGCGAATATCCAGCGTCAGGCGACGCGGTGTCCAATATTCACCGGCGGCTTCATAGGTCAGGCCAGCTTCAACCAGCCCATCGGTGACGAGCTTCTTCAGATCACCGGCAGCCTTGCGCTGCATGCGGGCCGGGATTTCTTCCGAGCGGAGTTCGAGCAAAAGATCAGGCATTATACGGACTCACTCTTGAAATTGATGCCGCCGGCTTCGGTCAAAAGGAACGCCTCGCCGCACTGCCGGGCCAGATTGCGCACCCGCAGAATATAGCTCTGCCGCTCCGTCACCGAGATCACACCGCGCGCATCAAGAAGATTGAAGGCATGCGAAGCCTTGATGCACTGGTCATAGGCTGGCAGGACCATTTTATGCATGGGGCTATTGTCGCTGTCCTTCGGCGCGCCAGCACGCAGCAAGGCTGCGCATTCGGCTTCCGCATCCTCGAAATGCCGCAGCAGGACCGATGTGTTGGCATGTTCGAAATTGTGCCTGGAATATTCCTGCTCAGCCTGCAGGAAGACATCGCCATAGGTAACCTTTTCATCGCCCTCAAGGCCGTTGAAATTGAGGTCATAAATACTGTCGACACCCTGTATGTACATCGCAAGGCGCTCCAGACCAATTGTCAGTTCACCGGATACCGGCGTGCATTCAATACCGCAGACCTGCTGGAAATAGGTGAACTGCGAAACTTCCATGCCGTCGCACCAGCATTCCCAACCCAGACCCCAGGCGCCCAGCGTCGGGCTTTCCCAGTCGTCCTCGACAAAACGGATGTCATGCAACAGCGGATCAAGCCCGATTGCCCGCAGCGAGCCAAGATAAAGCTCCTGCAGATTGGGCGGCGAAGGCTTCATGATCACCTGATACTGGTAATAATGCTGCAACCGGTTGGGGTTCTCACCATAACGGCCATCCTTCGGGCGGCGTGACGGCTGCACATAGGCGGCTTTCCATGGCTTGGGACCGAGTGAACGCAATGTCGTCGCCGGGTGGAACGTACCCGCGCCAACTTCCATGTCGTAGGGTTGCAGGATGACACAACCCTGCTGTGCCCAGTAATTATGGAGCGTCAGGATGAGACCCTGGAAGGAGCGGGTCGGGTGCATATGATCGGGCAATGGAACGGTCACCGGTCAGGCCTTTTTGACGAACGGAAATGGAGTGCCCGTCCTAAGGCGTGCAGTCTGRCCGGTCAAGAGAAAGGAAGTCCTGGCAGCAGCTTTCGCAGCACCCGCAACGGGAAGACGTGCAAGGATGCCAGCGCATCCCTGCTTTCAATAGTATCAACCCTTATTGCCGGGAACCGGCGCAGGCGGCATCGGTTCGGGTGCAGGCGGTGCCTTTGGAGCCTCACCGCCATTCTTGGCAACGCCCGGGTCCTTTTCATCGGGAAGGCCGTTCTTCAGCTTTGCCTCGATCTTGACCAGATCTTCCGGTTCCGGCTTGGAATCGCGCGCATGGGCCCACTGGAATGTAGCCTCCAGCTTGCGCCCGGCCCGCCAATAGGCATCGCCCAGATGGTCATTGATGGTCGCATCCTCAGGCCGCAACTTCACAGCCTGTTCCAGCTGGATCACGGCATCCTTGTAATTGCCAAGGCGATAATAGGCCCAGCCAAGCGAGTCGACGATGTACCCATCCTGCGGACGTGATGCGACGGCCTTCTTGATCAGGTCCAATCCCTGCTCCAGCTTGACGTTCATGTCGATCCACGAATAGCCGAGATAGTTCTGAACCTGTGGCTGATCCGGAAAAAGCTCAAGCGCCTTGGTGAAATTCGGCTCTGCCTTGTCCCACTGCTTCAGCCGCTCATAGGAAATGCCGCGCTGATAAAAGATCATCCAGTCATTGCGCTCGGGCTTCTCGATGGCAGCAACTGCCTTGTCATAGGTCTCGGCGGCCTTGGCGTAGTTTTTGTCCTGCGCGTAAATGCTGCCAATGGCGAGATATGTGCGGATATCCTGCGGATCGGCAGCCAGAAGACCGTTGAGATGCGTGATTGCTTCGTCATTGCGCTTCAGGATGGCAAGGTTGATGGCAATCTGCATTTCCGCATCACGGCTATAGGCCGAGTCAGCTGGAATGCGCTTGAAGTACTCGACGGCTTTCTCGGGCTGTTCAAGCTTGGCGTTGATATCGCCAATCTGGAAGAGCGTCGCGTCATGGTCTGGACGCAGCGGCAGTGACATTTGCAGATAGAGTTTGGAGAACGCTTCCGCACCACCGCGATTGATAGCCGTTGCGAGTGTATAAAGTACTTCCGCCGCACCCTGTTGCGGCGTCTGCACCAATGGCTTGACCGCTTTGGCGGCCGAAAGCTGCTTGCCGAATTCGGCCAGAACCATGCGTCCGGAAAGAGCTTCCGACGCATCCTTGATCATGGATTCCGCACCTGACTTGTCGCCATTGCGCACCTTGAAAGAGGCATAGGCCTGAACCAGCCGCTCATAGGTATCAGGCGCAGCCGCAAGGCTGGGGCGGTCATCAAGCGCACTCTGATAGAAAGCTGCGGCCTTGTCCTTCTGCCCGGCCATATCGGCAATCAGCGCAGAGTTGTAAATCTTGAACAGCGCAAAGCCATCCGGCCCTTGCAGCTTGCTGATCATGGCCAGCGCTTCATTGGGCTTGCCTGCCCCGGCTTTGGCCCAGGCCGAAACCAATCCCGTGATCATTTTGTCGAGATCGGACTGCAGCGACAGCATCATCAGGGTATCGACCTTCTGATACTGCTTCTTGTTCAGCGCATCGATGCCAAGTGCCAAACGCGAAAAGCGCTCGATCTCCGGAACGGATTTCAACTCTTCGGCAATCGGCAAGGCTTCCTTGAACTGGCCATCAGTCAAAAGCACAAGGAGAAGGCTCTGGCGCAGTTCCTGGTTCTTCGGGTCATAGGCAAGTGCCTGCCGGTAAAAGGAAATGGCGCTGTCGAAATCATTGCTGCGCTCGGCGGTACGAGCCGAGAGAAAAGCACCCGACAATGAACCGGTGGCTAAAACGGGATCTTTACCGGCAGAAGCGGGTGCGGGAGCGACCCCGATGGTCAAGGCAGCGAGTGTTGCGCCCATAACGGAGCCAAGCAATTTACTGCGCTGCATGTGCAAAATCCCTCTTCATTGTCGTCATTATGAAATGATTGCCCGAATCCTCAAGAAAAGCATGGCCTTTTTACGGTCCTCGCTCAAGTTTGATCGAAAGAATTCGAGGCAAGCCCGCAGCGCTTCAGAGCGTGGCGGGATTTCATCCAAGATTTATCAATTAACCCGGCTGATACAAAAATCGATGACTTCCAGAAGCGCATCCTTCTGCGGCGACTGGTCAAGCGGGGCCAGTGCATCGCGGGCGATACCGCCGAAATGCCGGGCACGCTGGATTGTATCGCTGAGCGCTCCGTAGCGCGTCATCAATCCCTTTGCCTTTTCCAGCGCCTTGTCATCATTGGCACCGTTTTCGAGCGCCTGCTTCCAGAACAGCCGCTCTTCCGCCGTGCCACGGCGATAGGTCAGGATAATAGGCAGGGTAATCTTGCCTTCGCGGAAATCATCGCCGGTGTTCTTGCCAAGATCCTTGGCATTGCCGCCATAATCCAGCGCATCATCAACCAGCTGGAAGGCAAGGCCGAGATTGAGACCGTAGGAGCGCAGCGCCTGACGGTCCGTGCGCGAGGTGGACGCGATGATCGGACCGACTTCAGCAGCCGCTGAAAACAGCGCTGCGGTCTTGGCTTTGATAACAGCCAGATATTCATCTTCAGTTGTTTCGAGATTTTTTGCAGCTGCAAGCTGCATGACTTCGCCTTCGGCAATCACTGAAGCGGAGGTTGCCAAAACGTCAAGCGCTTCGAGCGAGCCAACATCCACCATCATCTTGAAAGCCTGACCCAGCAGGAAATCGCCAACCAGAACACTGGCCTGATTGCCCCAGATCATGCGGGCTGTGCTCTTGCCGCGGCGCAGATCGCTTTCGTCAACCACATCATCATGCAGCAGCGTCGCCGTGTGCATGAATTCCACACTGGTCGCGAGCTTGATGTGTCCATCGCCCTGATAACCGAACATACGCGCTGCGGCGAGCGTGATCATCGGGCGCAGGCGTTTGCCGCCGGATGAGATCAGATGGTTCGCCACTTCGGGAATCATCTCGACATCAGAACCCGCCTTGGACAGGATCAATTCGTTCACACGGGCCATGTCGGCCTTGGTAAGATCGACCAGCGGTTGCACTGATCCCGTGCTGTTCTTCTTATCGTCCAGACTGACAACAACGCCCAAAACGAAACTCCTAAACTTCTCGCGTAATGCGGCGACACCTTATTTTGACAGGCTATAACCCGCAAGCGGCGAATTGGCGCGCAGAAATGGCACGGGTTACAAATTCGTGATAGGGCATCGCTATAACCTCTCCGAACATTGTCCACCGTCGATGTAATGCAGATGGGGTGACCATCCTGATTTTGAAAGGATTCTTTTCATGAAAGTCGCAACTTACAGCTTGATCGCTCTTGTTCTGGCACTGCCGAGCATCCCCGCTTTTGCCCAAACGCCATCTTTTGACGCACTTGCACAGGCGGTTGCCGGACGGCTGCAATTTGCCGACAAGGTTGCCCTGTCAAAATGGGATAGCGGCAAACCGGTTGAGGACAAGGAACAGGAAGCAAAGGTCATCGCAGGCGTGGCAGCGCTGCCCAATGCGGAAAAACTCGACCCGGCACTTATCCAAACCTTCTTCGCCAATCAGATCGAAGCCAACAAGCTTGTCCAATATGAGCTTCTGGCCGAATGGCATCGCAATGGCGAGGCTCCGAAAACCGAAAGACCCGATCTGGTCAAGGAAATCCGCCCTACCCTTGCCCGCTATACGGAAACGCTTGTCCACGAACTTGAGGTCGTCTCCAGCTTGCGCGGTAGCAAGGATTGCCCTGCCGATCTGGCGAAGGCGGCTGGCAATGTGGTGAAGGCGCAAAAGCTTGATGTGCTTCACGCAATCGCACTTGATCGGGCACTGGCAGGTATATGTGCCGCCGATACAGCTGTAAAAAAACAATAAGGGACTATATAAGAATCCTCGCAACCCCGAACGGAATGGGCACCTTCATGATCGAAATCATGCGCACGAACGACCCTGTGCTGATCTCCTTTGTCGAATCACTGTTGAAGGATGCCGGTATCAGGTACTTTATTGCCGATTCCAATATGAGCATTCTGGAAGGCTCAGTCGGCATTCTCGCCCGCCGGGTACTGGTTGATTCCGGTCGCGAAGAGGAAGCGCGCAAACTGTTGAAAGACGCCTGCCTCGAACGTGAGCTGCGCGGCTGATCCATGTCATCGATGGAAACACCCCACACGCTGGATGCATTCCATCGCGGCAGGTTTCACCTGCTCCAGCCAGCACTGAAAGGCCATCGCTCCGGCGTTGATGCAATGGTACTTGCCAGCACAGTGCCCAATGATTTTTCCGGGCGTGTCGCTGATCTTGGCGCCGGAGCCGGAGCTGCCGGACTTGCCGTGCTTGCCCGCTGCACCAAAGCCAGAGCGGTGCTGATCGAGCGTTCGGATTTCATGGCGGATTTTGCCCGCCGGTCGCTTGCCCTTCCAGAAAATGCAGATATTGCCGCACGCGCCGCGCTTGTGCAGGCGGATGTTACCCTGACCGGCAGGGCACGGGGTGCGGCGGGGCTTGCCGATAACAGTTTTGACTTCGTGATCATGAACCCGCCATTCAACCGTCCAACGGACCGGGCCACGCCTGATCCCGTCAAGGCGGAAGCGCATGTCATGACCGATGGCATGATGGAACAGTGGATTCGCACCGCTGCTGCCATCGTTAAACCCGGTGGCTCGCTTGCCATTATTGCCCGCCCGACTTCCCTGTCAGAACTGCTTGATGCCCTGCAGCGGCGCTTTGGCGGGGTGGTTATCGTACCGGTACAGCCAAGGCCGCAGGATGCAGCGATCCGCATTATTATTAGGGGTGTTCGTGGCAGCCGCGCCGGGCTGACCCTTGCCCCAGCCCTCATCATGCATCACGAGACCGGCAACGGCTTTACCGAGCGCGCCATTGCCATAAACAACGGCGTTACAGCACTTTTGTAGCATTTTCGGCCCGGTGCCATTGTGATTTCATAGGCACCGCTTACATGCGCATGACCAAAACCGCCAAAAGGAGAAAGCATTGGCCCGATTGATCAGAAAATTGCTGCCGCGCCGCTGGCGCCCCGATTATGTGGAGATACCGGTGGTTCGCCTGCATGGCGCCATCATGTCTGGTGGTGGTCAATTCAGGCAAAGCCTTTCTCTGGACAGCGCCGCAGCCGTGCTTGAAAAGGCGTTTGAGGACAAGGATTCGCCTGCCGTGGCGATTTCAGTCAATTCGCCAGGTGGTTCGCCCGTGCAGTCGCGGCTGATCTACCGGCGTATCCGCGATCTGGCCGCCGAAAAGAACAAGAAGGTCTATGTCTTCGTTGAGGATGTGGCAGCTTCCGGCGGCTATATGATTGCTGTTGCCGGTGACGAAATCATTGCCGATCCCTCTTCCATCGTCGGCTCGATCGGCGTGGTCTCCGCAAGTTTCGGTTTCACCGAACTCATGAAGAAAATCGGCGTGGAGCGGCGCGTCTATACCGCAGGTAAGAACAAGGCGACGCTCGATCCCTTCAAGCCGGAGAACAAGGCGGATATCGACCATGTCAAAGCGTTGCAGCTGGAAATCCACGAGACCTTCATCAATCTCGTCAAGGACCGGCGCGGCGACAAGCTGAGCGACAGTCCGGATCTTTTCACCGGACAGTTCTGGACCGGCGTGCGCGGCGTTGAGCTTGGTCTGGTCGATGGTCTCGGTGATATGCGCTCCTACCTTCAGTCGCAATATGGCCCCAAAACCAAGCTAAAGCTGATCTCGCAACCGCGTGGCCTGTTTGGCCGCCGAATTCCTTCGACAAGCGTGCAGATCGCCGGAATTGGCACCGGTTTGGCCAATGGGCTGGTGGATGCCGCCGAAGAACGGGCGCTGTGGGCGCGTTTTGGTTTGTAAATCGACACAGGATTTTTTGGCAAGGCCAAAACTCCGTGCTATTGATATGAGCGAGGAATGATACCGGTAGTTGAGGGTTACAGACGATGCCACAATTGATCTTTTTTGCTCTTGTCGGCGCCGCCGCCTATTACGGCTATCGTTCGTTCAAGAAGGAAGCACAGCGCGTGTCGCAACGCGTGCGCGAGGCTGAGAAAGAGGCGCAGAACCGCGCGCAGGGAACATTGGTTCAGGACCCCGAGACCGGTGAATATCGCCTGCGCAAAGATTGATGCGATGCTCGCCAGTTTTGACCACACAATCAGCCTGATCGCTCCGGCCAAGATCAATCTTGCACTGCATGTAACCGGCAGACGCGATGATGGCTACCATCTGCTTGATAGCCTCGTGGTCTTCGCCCGCTTCGGCGACAGGCTTGATGTAACAAAAGCAGTGGTGGATTCCTTCACCATATCCGGCCCTTACGGTGCTGATCTTCCCGGCGATGAAAGCAACCTTGTGCTCAAGGCGCGTGATGCACTGCGCCGCCATTATCCTGAAAAGGCAACGCCCGTTGCCATTCATCTGGAAAAATATCTTCCCATCGCATCCGGCATCGGCGGCGGCTCCAGCGACGCAGCCGCAGCCTTGCGCGCGCTGACCACTCTTTGGGGCATCGAGGCCAGCCTGATCGAATTGGCTGCGCTCGGCCTGCCGCTGGGTGCTGATGTCCCTATGTGCCTGCATGGTGAGGCGCTGATCGCGCGCGGCATTGGCGAAGATATCGAGCGGATCGCCGCCTTTCCGCGCCTCCCGATGGTTCTCGTCAATAATGGCGTGACGGTTTCAACACCGCAGGTTTTTTCTGCGCTTGGCCGCCGCGACAATCCTCCCCTTCCCGCCCTGCCTTTACGGATGGGTCCGGGCGATGTCTGCACCTATCTCGCGCAAACCGATAATCATCTTTTCGCAGCAACGCAAAAGCTGGCTCCGTCGATCAATGACAGCATGCAGGCATTGATCGAAACCAACCCGCTGCTTGCGCGCATGTCCGGTTCGGGCGGCACCTGTTTTGCCATCTATGCCGATGATGAAATGGCTGAAGCGGCGGCAACCCGGCTGCACAAAACCCAGCCCGATTGGTTTGTTGTCGCCACCAGCACGGAAGGGAACTGATCTTGACCCGCATTGACGAGACACGCCCCTTTGTCCCTGTCGGCATTGCCGTTTTAACCGTTTCCGATACCCGCACACTGGATGATGATAAATCCGGCAATACGCTGGTGGATCGCATCACGGCCGCCGGTCATCGTCTTGCGGACCGCGCCATCGTCACCGATGATCGCGACAGGATACGCGATAAAGTGCTGGCATGGTCGAAGAACCCTGAGGTGGATGTGGTCATCACCACGGGTGGCACCGGTTTCACCGGCCGGGATGTAACGCCCGAAGCACTGGAACCAATCTTCGAGAAGCGCATGGACGGCTTTTCCGAAGTGTTCCACCGCATCTCCTACGACAAAATAGGCACATCGACGATTCAATCGCGGGCAACCGGCGGCGTGGTGAATGCCACTTTCGTATTCGTGCTGCCCGGCTCACCCGGCGCCTGCAAGGATGCCTGGGACAATATTCTTCAATTTCAGCTCGACTACCGCCACATGCCCTGCAATTTCGTCGAGATCATGCCGCGACTGGATGAGCATCTGAAACGCAGCTGACGAACGCACTATCGGAATTATCAGCGACTTGGCTTGCTGCTGCAACTTGCAAGGCGCCGCGCATTACACTTTATGTTATGTTGTTACATTTATTATTGACATGCCCATGTTTTTTGCGAAATTGGAACAACAGACCCAACCACTTTTTCGAAATAAATTTAATTTAGCGAGTCCTACTAAAAGCTGTTCCACCAATTACTCGTTTTCTATTTTCACGGGCGTCGCTCTTCGAATGCACGCCTCGTTTTAACACTGGGCAGGCAGCGAATGTTCGCGGTTTGCTACCGAATTTGCTGCGTGCTCGAATGTATGGCGCAAGGGCTAAATTGCGCCCGGTTCACGGATAAATATGCTGAAACTCTGGAAAATTGAACCAGATGGCCGACCGGTATTCGTCCTCTGCCTTTTGTTCTTCTTGGGGATGTGGGTGTCCAAGACGGTTCATCCCCTCTGGTTTGAACAAAACAATGCCCTGCCCTTGTTTGGTCTTTCCTACAGCGTGATGGCCATAGCCGGGACCACATCGTTTCTTCTGGGTCCGGCTGCCACGCGATTGGGACTGCGCCATTCCATGCTCTTGGGCTGCGGTCTTTATACGCTGGGTCTCCTGCTGCGTGCTTTTCCCTTTCCCGCGCCCGCGATCCTATCCGGTCTGTTAGCCGGAATTGGCGCATCTCTCGCGCTTTTGTGTATCCGTTTGTGGGTTTTCGATTGGTCCGGCGAAAGCGAACGGGCGAGAATATTGAGCTACACCACCCTGTCAGGGCACTTGGTCCGGGGCGTTGGTATTCTGGCAATTGGCGGTGCAATAGGTGCGCTTGGCGGCCAGCAGGTTCTTGTTGTCGTGTTGTGTTGTGCAGCCGCGCTGCCTTTTGCCGGGGCGGTTTTTGTTGCGCGGCACTTGCCTTCGACGAGGCCCGTATCACACCGGAAAGAAAAAACAACGCTGACATCCAACCAGCGCACGATAGCCTATGTCCTCGTTTTGAACGCGCTTTTCACCGGGCTTTTGTCGAGTTTCATCCTGCCATACCTCCCCGTTCTGATCACACGGCTGGGCTTTCAATCTGGCACTGCAATCATGCTGGTTGGCCTCGTCAGTATCTCCGTCGTGCTTTCGCAGCCTGTCGTAAACAGGCTGATCGAGACACGAGGTGCTTTCGCGACATATCTGATTTCATTCGCAGCGTGCGCGGTCACGGTCGTGTGTCTGGATATGCCGCATTCCATCGCGCTTTTAGCATTCGTGCTCATGGCGTTTGGAATAACATCCAATGCGCGCTACCTGAGTGAAAAAAACATTGAGATGAGCGCTATCCATCGCGATCACGCGGCGGCCGTTATGGGTTGGCTGCAAAGCGCTTTTCTGTTGGGAGATTCCCTGGGTGGCGGTCTTGCCGGCATCGCATGGGTCAGCAAACAGCCGGAAGCTTTTCTGGGCTGGGTAGCGCTGGGCCTGGTTTTAACTGGTTTGCTCTTTTCAGCAACGATATCCATGCTGCGGCTTGAACGATCCCAATAAGCTATTTCAGCGCACCGGGGATGATTTCCGCCCGCAGCCGCTTCATGGCGAGACCGCGCGCCAGATCGACTGCACTCTTGCCCGGTGCTGACAAAGCCATAGCCTGACGTTTCGAAATCAGCAGACCATCGGCCAGCGGATTACCCGGCGAGAAAACGCGGGCGAAGAATGGCCGCCGATGTGCGTGCGAGCGGGTGAAACAGGCCGGACCCTGCATGCGTTCCACATGGGTGGCGACCGCCTCGATCCAGCCGTCAATCAGCCTTGCGCCCGGCTCAATGAACAGAATCCAGTCGCTGCGCGCGCGTCGCAGGCCGTCGATCAATGTCTGGTCCTGCAGGAAAATACACCCAGCCGCATCGGCCACCCGGTGCGTCTGATCCGTCGATCCCTGATCAATCACGATCACGTCGCTCAATACGCCTTCAACGGCTCCGCCCACCAGTCCGCCGAGGGTTCTGGCCAAGGGTTCATCGGCATTTCGTGTTTCAATCAGGACTGAGATCATTCATTTCAGTTATAGTATTATTATTGAAATTTCTATCCTACTTTTTTAGTAGATTGTTCTTGCTTTGTTCTCATAATTTGCTAGGAATACATTCATGTTGCGACGGTGTGAGCGACTCACAATCGCTCCGGTCTCAAGGAGAATGTCAATGAACATCATGGTGCAGGCCGATAAGGCCGCCTTCGGGCAAGGCCGGGCCGAACATGCCAATGTGCTGGTCGAGGAAGCCGGACTGCGGATCGATCATGAGCGGCGGCGCGGACGTGGCGCTGGCATGAATCCATCCGGGCGGTTCGAACCGGAAAGCCGTCATGTCTTTGATGATGGCTGGGAGACCATTGAGGATTTGCCGCCGTTCAAAACAGAAGTGCAGATCGAGAAGCCGCGCACCATCATCACGCGCAATGATTCTCCCGACGTGGGTTTCGATCGCTCAATCAATCCCTATCGCGGGTGTGAGCATGGCTGCGTCTATTGCTTTGCAAGGCCCACCCACAGCTATATGGGCATGTCTCCCGGCCTCGATTTTGAATCAAAGCTATTTGCCAAGCCCGATGCGGCCAAGATGCTGGATCGTGAACTGTCAAAGCCCGGCTATTCGGCCAAAACCATTGCCATTGGCACCAATACGGACCCCTACCAGCCGATTGAAAAGAAATGGCGCATCATGCGCGAGATTCTACAGGTGCTGGAAGAACATCAGCATCCGGTTGGAATCGTCACAAAGTCGGCCCTGATCATGCGGGATATCGATATTCTGTCGCGCATGGCGGAAAAAGGACTGGCAAAGGTTTTTCTGTCGGTTACATCGCTTGACGGCAAGCTTGCACGGACCATGGAGCCGCGAGCATCGACGCCGACACGGCGATTGCAGGCACTGCGCGCGCTCTCCGATGCGGGTGTTCCCACGGGTTCACTGGTGGCGCCCATCATTCCTGGCCTGAATGATCATGAGATCGAGCGCATTCTCGACAGTGTGTATGCCACCGGCGCACGCGAAGCAGGATATGTATTGTTGCGCCTGCCGCTGGAAGTCAGCCCGATCTTCAAGGAATGGCTCCTGCGCAACTATCCGGATCGCTACCGCCATGTGCTGTCGCTCATACGCTCCATGCGCGGCGGCAAGGACTACGATGCGGAATGGGGCAAGCGCATGCGCGGTGAAGGCCCCTATGCCTGGCAGATTGGGCGCCGGTTTGAGATTGCTGCCAAGCGGCTCGGTCTCAATCTGGCCAAGCGCCGCCTGCGCACGGATCTGTTCGTGCCCACAGCCGGAAGCGAACAATTGTCGCTGTTTTAAGCATTCAATCGGGCAATTTTTCCCGGTTCCAAAACTCCGTCAGGCGACCCCCATCCCCCTGACGGAAGCCCTGATGCCCTACCCCATCAGCATCAGGGCCTTGCAGAGAATCAGAACGAATGCGAGTCTCGCCGCAACATGGCTCGATCACGTTCTGATTCTCTGCTTCTTCCTCTCGACCTTGGCAAACCGGATTTTGCCACGGAGCGCAGGCTTTTGCGCGATGGTGCGCCCTTTGTCGTCGGCATTGACGAGGCAGGTCGGGGTCCGCTGGCTGGACCGGTTGTTGCAGCGGCAGTCATTCTCGACCCCAAAAGAATTCCTGATGGCCTTGATGATTCCAAGCGCCTGAGCGCCAGGAAGCGCGAAGAGCTGTTCGACATTATTCTGAACACCGCCCTTGCATCCGGTATTGCCAGTGTCGCCGCGCCGTCCATCGACGCTACCGATATTCTGAAAGCCGCGCTGGAGGCCATGCGCCGCGCCACCTGCGGCCTGTCGATTCTGCCCGGCCATGCGCTGATTGACGGGCGCGACGTGCCCCGTGGCCTTCCCTGCCCCGGCACGGCCATGATCAAGGGCGACCAGCGCTCCGTATCCATCGCTGCCGCCTCGATCCTCGCCAAGGTCAGCCGCGACCGCATGATGGCACAGGCGGGCCGCTGCTATCCGCTCTATGGGCTTGAAACCCATGCGGGCTATGGCACGGAGTTTCATCGGAATGCCATGGAAACCCATGGCCCGGTGATTGGCCTGCACCGTTTCAGTTTTGCCCCGCTGAAAAACCGCGAAGTTTAGGTTTTTACTGTTATTGGGCGGATGCTTGGTGCAATGCAAGTTACCAGCGTTGCAGAATAAGGCGCCATGCAACCCACCTAAGCCCCTCATCCTGAGCCTGTCGAAGGGCGAACCATGCACAACGCAACGGCGGTGCTCACCCCCCTCTGCCCTGTCGGGCATCTCCCCCACAAGGGGGGAGATCAGCTGTCAATACGGCCTTCGCACAATCTGAAACTGTTCCGGTTGTGAAAAGGCGTTGATGTCAATGTGATCTCCCCCCTTGTGGGGGAGATGTCCGACAGGACAGAGGGGGGTGATTGCATCTACCAACATTTCAATTGCGGAACACACTCCCCCATCACCACACCCGCTTTCGCGTCTGGCTATTGATGAGGTGGGAAAGACGGGCGATCCAAAGGGAACGCGGGTGTCTTGGTATTGGTAGTGTAGTCAGTGCGTTCCCCCGGAACTTTCCTGTTTCAACCAAGAAAACTCTCGGATCACCCGCCTCGATGACTGGTTTTACCCTTGTGAGGTAAAGCCATTCCATCTGCAGGATTGTCATTCCTGCAGCTGAAATCACCGATCCTTTCCTGACTTCGAAAGTTTTCCGGAGCATTCCCGCCGGAAAGGACACCATCAGAATAAGCGAGGTGGGATGGTGTTGGATAAGTTGGCATGATTTTTTTAAATTGATGGTGCATGAATGTGGTTTGTGGTTCGACAAGCTCACCATGAGGGGCTTGGGTGGATGCAACGCTAATCGCAGAGATTGYAGCGCAAGGGKTGCAGAACTTGGCTCCCTTTCATCACCCCTCTCCCTCATGGTGAGCCTCCTGAACCTGTCGAAGGGCGAACCACGCACGATGGATATGCCAATCCCTTATGAGAAGTAAGCTGACTGGAGGCCAAAAGAAAAAGCCGCCTTGCGGCGGCTTGATCCAGTTCCAATTGCCTGAAATCAATTCAGGCGGGATTTGACTTCGCTCAGCGACGATTTGAACAGGTCAGCCGACGTTTTGGCATCAACCTTGTCCTTGAGGAGGCGGCTTGCGGCGGCAACAGCGATATCAACGGCCGAAGCGCGAACTTCGTTGACTGCCTCGGTCTCGGCCTGAGCGATCTTCTGCTCGGCGAGCTTGTTGCGGCGGGCAACATATTCCTCAGTCTTCTGTTTGGTTTCCTCAAGGATGGCATGGGCTTCGCGCTGCGCTGCGGCAACGATCTCCCCAGCTTCCTTTTCGGCTTCCTTGCGCTTGCGCTGATATTCAGCAAGCAGGGACTGTGCTTCTTCACGCAGGCGGCGGGCTTCCTCCAGCTCGTCGCGGATACGGTCAGCGCGGCCATCAAGCGACTTGCCGACAGTGCCCGGAACCTTCAGGTAAACCAGCAGTGCCAGGAAAATGACCAGACCAACCAGAGCCCAAAATGTTGCGTCCATGATGGTTCTCCTTAGCCGCGCACGGCTTTGACCGCAGCGGTAACACTTGCCTTGTCGACAGTTCCACCCACGATCTTCTTGACGATTTCTGTCGCCGTTTCTTCGGCGATAGCACCGACGCCAGCCATTGCCTTGTCCTTGATGGATGCAATGCTTGCTTCGGCATCAGCCAGCTTCTTTTCCAGCGCAGCAGAGATCTGTGCAGTTTCTGCGTCCGCCTTTGCCTTGGATTCGTCGCGGGCCGTCTGAGCAATGCTGCCAGCCTTTTGCTTGGCTTCAGCAAGTTCCTGTTCGTAGGCGGCCAGCGCCTCATCCGATTCCTGCTTCATGCGGGCAGCCTGATCAAGATCGGTGGCGATACGATCGCGGCGCGTCTCGATGATGCCGCCGATACGCGGCAGAACCACGCGCGACAGGAACAGATAGAAAAATGCAAATGTCAGTGCCAGCCAGAGCAGCTGTGAAGCAAAGTGGCTGGTGTCAAAGGGCGGGAAAACACCTTTATGCGCCACACCCGTTTCGGAGTGGGTCGCGGTACCGTGAGCATCAGGCGCGGCACCCGGTGCAGCCGTTTCGGCATGCGCAGGTGTCTCGTTCTGAGCGGTTGTGGATGCGGCTTGAGCCGAAGACACAAACATATGTTGTCCCCTTGGTTCGGGCATTTCCCGAGCTACTGACTATAAATGTTATACTGGCCGCGCAATGCGCAGCCAGTATTGAGTTGTCTGCTGATTAAACAGCGAACAGAAGCAGCAGAGCGATGAGCAGCGAGAAGATGCCCAGAGCTTCGGTAACGGCGAAGCCGAATACCAGACGGCCGAACTGGCCATCAGCTGCGGATGGGTTGCGCAATGCACCGGAGAGGTAGCTGCCGAAAATGTTGCCAAGGCCGAGGGCCGTTCCGGCCATACCAAAGCAGGCGAGACCTGCACCGATGTACTTTGCTGCTACGGGATCCATGTTAAACTCCTTTGGATAGAATAGTCATTGATAGATTGCGTTTGGCGGAGCACCGCCGGCGAAGTTCTTTCTTAGTGACCGCCAGGATGCACTGCGTCATTCAGGTACATGCATGCCAGCACCGTGAAGACGTAGGCCTGCAGGAAAGCCACCAGGAATTCGAGACCGGTCAGGGCGACCGTCATGGCGAGCGGCAGAATCGCGCCGCCGACACCGGCAGCTCCGAACGCGCTCAGCGACACCACGAAACCAGCAAAGACTTTCAGTGTGATGTGGCCAGCAAGCATGTTGGCGAAAAGACGAACTGAAAGGCTGATCGGGCGGGAAAGGAAGGAAATGATCTCGATGGGTACCACGAGAATCAGCAGCGGTGCCGGCACGCCAGACGGCACGAAAACACCGAGGAATTTAAAGCCGTGTTTGGCAAAGCCGTAAACGAGAACAGTACCGATAACGAGGATCGCAAGGGCGAATGTCACGATAATCTGGCTGGTGATCGTGTAGAAATAAGGGAACATGCCAAGCATGTTGGCTGTGAGCACGAACATGAAGAGCGAGAAAACAAACGGGAAGAACTTCATCCCGGCAGTACCCGCCGAATCACGCAGCGTCGATGCCACGAATTCATAGGCCATCTCGGAAACCGACTGCAGACGGGTCGGGATCAGGCCACGATTGGATGAGGTGAGATAAAGAAACGCCGATGCCACCGCAATCGTCGCAACCATGAAGGCTGACGAATTGGTGAAGGACAGATCAATTCCACCCACATCAATGGGAATCCATCGTGCAATCTGGAATTGATGGATCGGATCGTTGGCCACGCTAACCTCGTCTATATCGTTCCATGCCCGCAGGCTTATTCCGGTTTCTCACGATCCTTGCTCTCGTCGAGCTCGAAACCGCGGTTCTCCGCCACACGTCCTGCAGAGCGCAGGATGTTCAGCGTTCCGGCACAAAAACCCAGAAGGAGCAGAATAATCAGCCCCCAGGGTGAAGTACCCAAAAATCGGTCAGCTAACCAGCCCAACCCCGCACCAACCAGAACGCCCGCGATAAATTCGCTCGACAATTTCATGGCCTGCGCGACACCGGAGGCGGTCCCCGTCCCCTCGTCCTTCGAACTGATCTTCCGGCCGACCCCTTTTGAAACAAGTTTTGCTTCAAGATCGCGGCGGCGGCTTTCCAGTTCAACTGAAGTCAGCGGCTTTCCAGCATCCGGCGTATTACCGACAGAACCTGACTGATCGGGTTCATTTCCCGTGGTCAATGGCATGTCCTTTACACGCTGAATGCAGGGCTTCACCCCCGCTTCGAAGTCGCGCGCAACATATTGTTACGATCCTCGCTAGTCAAGGCGCAGAAGCAGGACTCTTAAAGGTAATTTTCGCGGTCAATTTCAATACCTTAGGTAAATATGACTTTATGTCTCACCTCTGAGGCCAAGAATCGCCCGCGAATCCTGTGGATGAGGCAAGCAATAGACAGGTACCTGGAAGCAAATCCAGCCAGGCAATGAAGCAGATTCCGATCGCTCAAAACAGCCTGACGCAACCCTGCGTTTCTTGCGGGCCTGAGCAAACCCAAGGATAAATGACAACACAAGCAGACAGCTTTGAGGGCGAAGCAGAAAACACCGAGTCAGCCGGTGTATCGGGATGATGGGCCTCCTGACCATGGCAATGGCCTTGCCCTCAAACTTGGAGGTGAACTATGTGGTTTCTGCCATTTAGCATCACCCTGATATTGAAAAGAACCCGGACCAGTTGGTCGCTGACAATCCGGGTTCAATTCACATAACAGGAAGGAGGGGTGGGCGAGAGCCTGCCCCTCACTCCAAGAATAATAATAGCAGCTTTTGCTCAGCTTCCAAGGGGTATCAAATCCAACCACCGCCATAGGTGCGGTAGAAAACGTGCTGGCCGATCTTGTCGACGCGTTTCATCGTGCGGGCCCAGTTCGGGCGAACGTAAACAGCATGATAGTGAGTGGCGGAGCCGACTTCCGGCAGGAAAATGCGCCCCGCCGTGACAGCCATGGCGATTTCCTGCGCCATTTTCCAATATCTCGGCTCTGTCACCAGCAGCTTGCGGCCTTCGCAGGCGAAGGAGAACTGGCAACGATTGATCCAGTCATCATTCTGGTAGACGACGCCGCAAATGGTCTTGGGATAAGCAGGGTTGCGGACGCGATTGAGAATAACCTGCGCAACGGCGGCCTGACCTTTGAGGCTCTCGCTTCTTGCCTCAAAATAAATGCCTGTCGCCAGGCATTTTTGTTCTTCCTTGGTGAAAACAACAGGGGGAAGCGGCGATGCCAGCCAGGCATGGTCGCCTGCGCCAAGTTGCGGAATGAACCGGCCGGGCTGCTTTGGCTCGTTAAGAATATTGTCGAAAGGCGACGTCTTGGCATAATCGGGTTGAGCCGGGGCATAGCCCAGTGCCAGAACATCCGGCGTGTTGCTGGTAATCAGGCTTGCCAGCATTGGCGAGACCTGCGGGTCAGCCTTGGCTGGGGCGCGATTGTGAAAAGCCAGCGCAATCTGAATTTCCTTGCCGGCGATTTTCGGCTTGGCAAAGGCCATCTCGACCTCAACACCGTGGGTTGGGCGGATCAGCATGCTTGAGCGCTGCAGGATCGAACCCGCACTGAACGCCTTGGGAGGCGCTTTCTTGCTGATGGTGACGATACGTCCCTGCTTTTCAGCGCGGTTGATACGATCTTCATCAGGTGTTGCACCGGGAGATTTCTGGGTGCCGTTGACAACGACAGGACCAATACCCGGAACATTGACACCACTTGCCGGAATACCTGACGTGATAGCCCTTTCATCGACAAAGGTCATATTGGCCTTCTGGATGGAACCCGCAGGCGAATTTTCCAGATAGGCAGTCCAGCGGCCTTTGCCGGATTCGACGCCGGACAGCATGCTGGCCATATCCTGGTAGGCGATGACGGTCGGCGAGAACAGATAAATCGCCGTGCCGATGACCACCGGACCGATAAAATTCCTGTTTGTCCGATTCTTTCGACGGGAACTCGATGCCCGAAAAAACTCAGAGAAACGCACGCGAATACCCCACTCACAACCGAACACTACTGGTTGCAAAAATGAAGCATTAACCTTGATGGAGAGTTAACGATCACCGCAAAAAGAACGTATTGGGTTGTGTTGTGCGGGTGGCCACACATGCAAACCGCCCTCGTGCAGGGCACGAAGGCGGTAAAATTCGGTGCGTCGAAAGGCTCAGCGCTTCTTTTTTGCGCGTCCGGCAAACGGGTTGTCTGATGTGCGCAAGACCAGCCGCAGCGGAACACCGGGCATCTCGAATGTCTCGCGCAGACCGTTTGACAGGTAGCGAACATAGGATGTCGGGAACGCCTCGGGGCGCGAGCACGAGATGACAAAGCCCGGGGGACGGGTTTTCACCTGCGTGATATATTTGATCTTGAGACGGCGGCCAGCCACGGCAGGCGGCGGGTGATGGGTCGTCACACCTTCCATCCAGCGGTTGAGACGCCCGGTGGAAATGCGGCGGTTCCAGATTTCATCGGTGCTGGCAACAGCGGCCATCAACTTGTCGATACCCTGATTGCGCTCGCCTGACATTGGCACGGCGCGAATGCCGCGAATTTGCGGCAGCAGCCGTTCAGTCTTTTCACGCAGATCAGCCAGAACCATCTGGCGGTTTTCCACCAGATCCCATTTGTTGAAGGCGATAATCGGCGCACGGCCCTCGCGGATGATCAGATCGGCGATCTGCAAATCCTGCTTCTCGAAGGGGATCGTCGCATCAAGCACGATGATGACCACTTCGGCAAAGCGGATGGCACGCAATGCATCGCCGACGGAAAGCTTTTCGAGCTTGCCCTGAACGCGCGATTTGCGGCGCAAACCTGCGGTATCAAACAGCTTGATCTTCCGGCCATTCCATTCCCAGTCGACGGAGATGGAATCGCGGGTAATACCGGCTTCCGGTCCAGTCAGCAGACGGTCCTCGCCCAGCATCGTGTTCACGAGTGTCGATTTACCGGCGTTCGGGCGACCAACAATGGCAATGCGCAGCGGCTTGGTGGAATCATAGGCTGGAATATCTTCGGCATCCGGATCGTCGATATCATCACCGATCAGATCGTCTTTCGGACCAGCCACTGCCGGAATGGTGACAGCGACAGCATCGCTGTCAGGGTCTTTGACTTCGTGCTCATCCGGGAAAACACGTTCTTCGC
The DNA here is from genome assembly GCF_052113785.1 of Phyllobacterium sp. TAF24. Taxonomy (NCBI): domain Bacteria; kingdom Pseudomonadati; phylum Pseudomonadota; class Alphaproteobacteria; order Hyphomicrobiales; family Phyllobacteriaceae; genus Phyllobacterium; species Phyllobacterium sp. TAF24. The sequence goes on from NZ_JBFRDN010000001.1 coordinate 107,723, forward strand.
CCAATACGTCGACGATTGCATCGCGCAGGTCAGGGAAACCCTGCCCGTGTTCAGCGGAAATCGGGCATGGTTCACCAAGCCCAAGCTGATAGGAATCATACATGCCGGATTCGGCACCGCGCGCCTCAGCCTTGTTGGCAACCAGAATAATGGGCTTGCTCGAGCGGCGAACGAGATCGGCGAAGGTTATATCAGCGGGTGTGATACCTGCCTTGGCATCGACAATGAACAAGATCACATCGGCTTCGCCAATCGCCAGTTCAGTCTGCGCGCGCATACGACCTTCCAGCGAATCGCTGGGAACTTCTTCAAGACCGGCGGTGTCGATAACATCGAACTTCAGATCATAAAGCTTGGCGGCATGAACGCGGCGGTCGCGCGTTACGCCCGGCAGATCGTCCACCAGCGCGATCTTGCGGCCGACAAGCCGGTTGAACAGGGTGGACTTACCGACATTCGGACGGCCGATAATGGCTAGGGTGAAACTCAAAGACTCAAATTCCTGTGTTAACCGGCTGCAGCAGCAGGTGCTGCGCCAGTGCTGCGAAGCATGTCGAGCATTGTGTCGGCAAACTGGCGAATATTGGCGGGCGCTGCCTGATCATCGGAAATCTGCTTGAACAGCTTTTCCGCGTCCCCGCCGCGACCGGCTTTCCATGCGGCAAGGCCAAGGGCCTCCCGAGCGGTATGGCGCATTGGATTGCTGCTTGATGAAAGGGATTCGACCCGGCTTGCAACATCATCATAGGTGCCCGTATCGAGAAGCAGCAATGCAGCACGCAGCTTTGCCAGATCGCGAATGGACTGGGGAACTGACGTATCGGCAGAAACCTTGTCAAAGGCCGCAACAGCTGCCGCAGGATCACCCTTTTGCGCCTGCACACCGGCAGCGCGCATGCGCGCCAGCACCGGATAGGCGCCGTAGCCAGTCTTCTCAAGTTCGTCCAGTGTCTTCAACGCTTCGTCATTCTTGCCGTCACGGACAAGGTTGAGCGCTGCGAGAAACTGATCGCCGGATTGCGATGCCTGTTTTTCCGTCCAGTATTCATAAAAGGCGAAAACGCCCGTGCCGACGACAAGCGCAACAGCCGCGCCGATCAACAGGCCGCCAAAACGCTTCCAGAACGCCCGCATCTTGTCGGAGCGCAGTTCCTCATTTACCTCACGGAAAAAGCCGTCGTCAGTCATAGTGCCTCTTTGGTGCCCTTGGGGGCCTGCCATTAAATGAATTGCAGATGCGCGAAGCAGCTTTCGCCACTCCGCGCATATAGTCAGAGCGCTTTTAGTCGGAAAATCCTTGAGATGTAAGGGCTAAGTGAAAAATAGCCCTTCGTCAGCTGTTTAAAGTGGTGATACGCCGATTAACCAGGCATGCAATTTCCACACAAACAGGATGTAGAGCACCACACCGGCGACAATGGCCATGATGTCGTTGGAGACTGGACCGGGAACAATCACCGGTTGCGCAAAGCCAGCGCGCGCCTGCCTTTTGATCGCGATACGATCGACCACCGCCCAAGCGAGGAATGATACAAACAGGATGAGCGATGCCAGATCGCCATTGGCCAGAAGATGGGCAAGTGCCCAGATTTTCACGGCAATCAGCATGGGATGCTTGAGAATAGGCTTCAACTTGCCCGGCTTGAAATTGGAAATCATCACGGAGATGAAGGAAAACAGCATCAGGAGCAGCGTGATGTGTTTCATCCAGACAGGCGGCTCATAGATAAACAGAGAATAGGGCCGCGCCAGCACATAACCCCAGATGATGAGTACCAGTCCGACAAAGGAAATGGCCGAATAAAAACCTTTCCACTTGCCCTCGCCCCACGCGGCGATTTTGTCCAAGCGCCATTGTGGCGCGGCAATACGCACCGAATGAATTCCCAGAAAGACGACAATACCCAGAATCAAAACAAGCATGACCGCTCCCCCTTGGCTGGCGGCAGACTATAGCGGCTTTAGAACAGTTCCAAGACGGATGCTTGCGGTGGATCGACGCGTCCGATCATCGCCACAATTCACCTGTAGCGAGAGGTATCTCTCTCATTGGTTGTGTTGTGCCTGCATTATGCGTCTGATTTCCGGTATCATTGCTGCGTCCCTAGCCGTTTCGGTGTGCATTCCGGCCCATGCTGATGATGCGGAGCTGCGTGGTTCCATCGGCAGCAAGCCACAATATGTCCTGATCTCTTTCGATAATTCGGGTAGCAATGCCCTGTGGGAGCGCAGCCGGGCTCTGGCCGAACGCTCCAATGCAAAATTCACCTATTTTCTCTCCTGCGTGTTTCTGATCGACCGAAGCGACCGTAAATCCTATCAGGCACCGGGCGAAAGCTTTGGCCGCTCCAATATCGGCTATGCGGCATCGAAGGATGATATTGCCAAGCGGCTCGACAATATCTGGCGGGCACGCAATGAAGGCAACGAGATTGCCAGCCATGCCTGCGGCCATTTTGACGGACGCACATGGGGCAAGGCAGATTGGGAACGCGAATTCACCACCTACAAGCAGGTGCTGCGCACGGCATGGGCAAAATATGGCAGCGATCCGGAGCCTGAGGGCTGGAAGGCGTTTGTTGACAAGGAAGTGCGCGGTTTCCGTGCGCCCTATCTTTCCACCAGCCCTGCGCTCCTATCCGCATTGAAGGATATGGGTTACGCCTTTGACGCCAGCAGCGTTTCCAAGGGCCCGGCCCTCCCTGTGCATGCGGGCGGGCTTTATCAATTCGCCTTGCCGACCATCAGCGAAGGCCCGGAACATCGACCCGTTGTTGCCATGGACTACAATATGTTCGTGCGCCACTCCGGTGGTTTTGAGCGGGCGGATCATCTCAATGAATTTGAAAACCGCGCCTATGATGCATTCAAGGGCGCATTTGAGCGCCAGTACAAGGGCGAGCGCATCCCCTTTCAGATCGGCATTCACTTCACACTGATGAATGGCGATGCCTATTGGCGCGCACTGGAACGCTTTACCGCCGAAGTGTGCACCAAGCCTGATGTGCGCTGCACGACCTATAGCGATTATCTAAGACAAACAGGCGCCGAAGCGCCTGTTGCAGTCGTTCCGGCAGCAAGCCGGAATGCAACGGGCAGCGGCATCTGACCGCCACCCGTTTTTGTGTCTTTTAGTGTTCAATGCCAGTTTCAAGATAATGTTGATCGATGGTTGGCAGAGGCTCGTCATAGATGACGGATTCGAAGGCACGCAGACGTTTGTAGATCGACAGAAGTTCTACGATCGTCGTCCATGATGTCACCAGATATTGGAATGAATCACTGACCTGACCGAAAGCTGTCGCAATCTGTTGCCACAGACCGAGCGTTATTTTGCCAGCAACAATCGTTGGAACGAGAATAAGATTCAAGAGAATCGCGTCCGCCTGACCGTATATGCCGCGCGCAATGTTGAAGTAGCCGTAGTGAAAATACAGTCGGAAATAGTTTATCCGTACATTTCGGAAGAGTTCGGCAAGCGTGATCGGCTCCGCCCGCTCTTCGTGATCTTCGCCAAGAACCAGTTCCTTACGATAGGCCGCTTCGACGCGCTGATTTCTGAATTGCAGACCCGGCAGTTTTATTCCGACGAGAGCAAGAAGCCCCGTACCGAAAAGCGACCACACGATAGCCAACACAACGAGAGAATAAGGGATATTGCCGATCAATGGTAGATCTGTGATGTGGTGGGAAAGCTGAGCCAGCAATGGCAAAAACGCGATCAACGTCATCACCGCTTGAATCAAGCTTACACCAAGTGTTTCGACGGTGGTCGAAAAGCGCATCGTGTCTTCCTGAACACGCTGCGACGCGCCTTCGATATGACGTAGCTGGCTCCAATGCTCCGTATAAAATTCGTTCATCGCCCAGCGCCACCGGAAAATATAATGGCTGACAAAGAAGTTCGAGATCACGAAGAGAGCGACATAAAGAAAGCCGATGCTCGCGAACAGAGCCATCAGATGATAGAGGTCCGACGCCGGAACCGAATTGGGCGTCGTTATCGCCTTCTGGAACATATCGAAAAATGGTCCGCGCCAGGCATTGAGCGCTAGACTCAGCTGAACAGAAAAATACGTTGTGAAAAGAATGAAGGCGGACCCGAGTACCGACCATCTCTGCCATTTGTGCGGCGAATACCACATCCAGAATGTGGAGAAGATCGCAACTGCCAAGGCAAAATAGATATAGAGCCAGATATAGGGTTTCGAGAGAAAGATACCTGCACCAATGATTGGCGGCGCGTTCGGATCAGCTGGCGGCAGACCGAAATAAGCACCAAGCTGTTCACCGGCAAATATCCAGAACAGGACCGCGAACAGCGACCAAAGGACTGCCGAGATAAAAAACAGCTTGGGCTTGGGGAAAAATGAGACAAACACGGTAGCAGGACCCTCGCATAAACACACAAATCAGGGTTGATTTGATGTGAGTCTACCACCACGAATAGGGCAAAGGTTGTATGACAGCAATTAAATTGCTGTAATCTTCACTGCCGGGAAAGATACGCAAAGACAGCCCCGATGACGAGGCTGACAGCTGCGGCAAGCGTCGCTGTGGTGAAGTTGCCTGTGATAGTGGCAAGGTATCCGCCCACCAGCGGCCCGATGATCTGGCCGATACCGAAGGCGGCGGTCATGACAGCCATGACACGGCGCGGCGATTGCGGCAGAAGTGCCCGCCCCGCCTGAAAGCCCGCTGCGGTGAGCACGATAAAGGTGAGGCCCAGCAGCACGCCGCCGAGGATCGGTCCCACAGGCAGCGGCAGGAGAACACTTGCCGCAACACCCGCTGCCTGCACAAGCATGCCCAGCGCAACCACAATAAAGGGGCCGACGCGGCGTAAGACCGGCGTCCACAACCATACCGAGAAAGCAGCCGTGACGCCGGTCAGAAACCACACCAGCGCTTCCATTTCGGCACCACCATGGTTTGCACGCACAATGGCGACGATAAACGTGGCCGTGATGATGTAGCCGAAACCAAAAACCCCATAGGCGATATTGAGTTGAAGGAAGGCACGCGTCCAGCGCAGTGGTGGTTCCTTCTGATCGGTTCCCGTGCGCACCGGCCCTTCGCGCAGCAGGTACATCACCGCGAACAGGCCGAGGAAGGAGAGGATGGCTGCTCCGTACCAGTCAAACCGCCAGCCATAGTTTCCGGTTATCCCAATCAGCACGGATGAAAGCGCGATGCCCACGCCGACACCGCCAAAATGTAATGCCTGCAAATCCTGACGGTTGGCTGCTGCGAGATGGCTGAAAACAATGGTCGCTGACAGCACCAGCATGAAAGCGCTGGCCATACCGGCGAGAAACCGCAAGACGATAAATTCGAGAAGTGTGGTGCTCAAACCTGCGACAAGGCACAGGAGAGCGCTTACCGCCAGCGAAACCAGCACCACCCGGCGTTCTCTTCCCGAGGCCCAGCCGTAACCGGCAATGATAGCGCCAAGAAGATAGCCGACATAATTGGCCGAAGCGATGACCCCGGCGGCACCGGCCGTCAACGCAAGGTCCTTCATCATGGCAGGCAGGATGGGCGTGAAAATGAAACGCCCGATACCCATGGCAACCGCCATGGTGACAAACCCACCAAGGGCGTAGCGAACGGGGGAATTGCCTGAAGATGTCATGCCGCGGACATTATCGCTGCGATGCAGCATGACAAGACAATAAAATTGATCAACCTGTCACAGATGATGATCGATCAACCGCTATGGTTCAGATCGCAACGGGTGTGGCTGCGCCGCGCCTSACAATACGGTAAACGGCAGCCGGTGGGATGTTGCGAAAAGCCCGTCCAATACAAACGGCGTCCAGATTCAACTGGTCGAGCACAGACTTCGACACCGGACAGCGAAAACCATAGGTGAACTGATAATAGGCGCCTTCGGGCCGCAGATTGCTGAATGCACCGCCAAGGATTGCTGCGACTTTCTCCTGCGTCATACTGAGAAGCGGCAGACCGCTGACAACGGCACCAGCGGGCTGAATGTCGAAGAATTCGTGCAGGTCAAGCTGGGCAGCATCCATCTGCAAAATACGCATGCCGGGAAACCGCGATTGCAGCAATCGGGCAAATTCGGCGCCATATTCAATCAGGGTCAGATCCTTGGGGCGAACGCCGCGCGCAAGCAATGCGTCAGTGAAAACACCGGTACCGGGTCCAAGTTCAAGCACCGGCCCCGATGCAGGGGTGATTTCGCTGGTGATCAAGCGCGCAAGGGCGGCTCCCGACGGGGCAATCGCGCTGACGCGAAACGGATCGCTCAGCAAGGCCCGCATGAAAGTCCAAACGCTACCCGTCATCATAAAAATCATGCTCCAACGTTTTCGTGCAATCTGCTTATGGCGCCAATATTGTGGGAAGATTGCGGTAGGGGCCGAACCCTAACCGTCTGCGACAAAATACCCACAGGGAAATGGTTTAAACAGAACTTGGAAGTATCGGCGGAAGATTACGGCACCAGAGATGTAGCAGCAAATTTTATGATGAAACAGGCACCGCCGCCGGGCGCCTTTGTGACTATAACCTGCGCATGATGCAATTGCACGATCTCCTGCACAAGATTGAGGCCAAGGCCAACCCCACGATCCCGGGTGTGCAGACGATGAAACGGTTCAAAGACGCGGTTTCGCTGTTCCGGTGGTATGCCCGGCCCCTCATCCTCGACCTGAATAATCGCAGGTGCCTTGATGCGGATGGTTATGGTGCCTTGGCGCCCACCATGCTGAATGGCATTTTGCACCAGATTGATGATCGCGCGCTCCAGTGCTGCCTGATCGCCGCTGACGACAACACTGGGCATTTCCGGCTCAAACGACATGGCATAACCGGCTGCGATAGCCAGCGGGGCAAGGTCAGCCACAACCCTCCTGCAAAGCGCCACAAGATCAACAGCCGCAAATTGGACGCCGCTCTGGCTAAGGCGTTGCAGATCGAGCAATTGTTCGGCGAGAATGCCAAGACGGGCCACATCCTCCAGCAAACGGCCATTGGTTGGGGTGACGGGCAGAGATTCCAGCCGGGTCTGCAGAATGGCGATGGGCGTGCGCAACTCGTGGGCGGCATCCAGCAGAAACCGCTTATGCCGTTCATAACCATCATCAAGGCGGCCAAGGGCATTGTTGACTGCCGTCACCAGAGGTGTGACTTCTCTTGGTACCCCGTCCAGCGGCAGACGTGTGCCGCGCTCGTCAATATTGATCCTCTCCGCCTGCGCCGCAACATGGCCAAGCGTTGCATGGGCTCTTCGCACGACAAACGGCGTCACCAGAAGCGTGCTGAGCGCCATGACGATGATGCCGGGCAGAATGATTGTTGCAAGGACAGCGCCCAATGCAGCCAGATAAAAGCTTAATGGCACGGAGCCGCCCGGACCTGTCAGTATCTGGATCATGCCTGCCTTGGTGGACACGCGCTTGAACCGGGCGGTAGAGCGTGGCGCATCGCCGAGATTCCAGCCAAACCGGGCTTGGCCGATATCGCTCAGTGCATCTCCGATACGGCTATATTCGGGTGGTACGTTGCCCTGTGTCAGGGATTGCCCCTGCCCATCGCGCACCACAAACCAGAAATTCGGATTGGTGGTACGCTCGCGCGTGAGGATGGGCGTTTCCTGCACAAACAATCGGCCTTCGGCGCTGCGTCCAATAGAGTCGCGCAAGGCATTGATCGTCGTGTCTTCCGTGTCGATTGAGCCCAACATCCCGCTATACCAAAGCGCACACAGCACGAGCACGACGAACAATGTCAGCAACGTCGCCTGCAGGAGAACCAGCCGGCTGACAAGACGCCACTTCAAGGAGTGCGGTTTTGTACTGGTCATCAGGAGGGGCGCTTCAGCAGATAGCCTACGCCGCGAATGGCGTGGATTTCAACGCCCGCCCGGGACTCCGTCAGCTTGCGGCGCAGCCGGGATACATGCGTATCCAATGCATTGGACTGAATTTCATCATCGATACTGTAAACAGCATCTTCCAGCGATGATCGCAAAACCGTGCGCCCCATGCGCCGCAAAAGCGTTTCGAGGACGAGGAGTTCGCGGCGTGGCAGGTCAAGCCGGTTGCCGCTGATCCTGGCTTCGCGATTGATCAGATCAAAGGAAAGATTGCCGACATTCAGAAGTTCCGATGGCATATTCGGGGGCCGGCGCAGGACGGCGCGCAGCCGCGCCAGCAATTCCTCAACGGCAAAGGGTTTGGCGAGATAGTCATCAGCTCCCTTGTCGAGACCGGATATACGATCCGCCAGTTCGCCGCGCGCCGTCAGTACAATGATCGGTACGCCCTCACCTTTCGCGCGAAGCTGCGGCACAATTGTCAGCCCATCGCCGTCGGGCAACTGCCTGTCGAGCAGAATTGCCGCATAGATATTGACCGACACGGCCTCTTCGGCCTGGGCAAGTGTTCCGACATGATCGACGATCATGTCATAGTTCTTGAGGGCTTCCCCAAGGGCAGCGGCCATTTCGGGCTCGTCTTCCACCAGCAAAATACGCAATATTCAGGCCCAGTCATGCACGAGGTTACAAAGGTCGCGACACAATTATGTCATGCACATTGCACAAAGGTTGCGCTCCGCGATCAGCGGAATCCCCCCTTCATTTATTCATACAACATTCCGGGTCAACTGGCATAATTTGAAACTTAGGTATTGTCCTAAGTTTCAAATTGCATTACGTTTGCCTTCTCGTTGATTGAAACCAGCAGGAAGATCCCGTCCCGATGACTGCAAGAGCGGCCGCCACCCTGCCAGACCCGAATATTTTACCGATCGACGCGGTGTTTCGCGCATTGGCGGACCCCACACGCCGCCATGTGATCGAGCGGCTCAACCGAAGTCCCGCTTCGGTGAGCGAACTGGCATCGCCCTTCGATATGGCGCTGCCATCTTTTGTCGAACATTTGCGGGTGCTGGAAGGATGCGGCCTTGTGCTTTCGCGCAAGACCGGACGCGTGCGCACCTATCAGATCGCTCCCGCCCGGTTGAAACTGGCGGAAGACTGGCTAACGGAACAGCGGGCGCTATGGGAACGCAGGCTGGATCAATTGGATGACTATCTCTTGACCCTCAAGGAGGAGGAAAAACCATGACCCCATTGCTGAGACCTGATCCAAAACTCGACCTTGTGCTTGAACGCATTGTGGATGTGCCACGCGAACTCGTGTGGAAAGCGTGGACAAGGCCGGAGCATATCTCCAAATGGTTCACGCCCAAGCCATGGTATATTTCCGACTGCGAGATTGATCTGCGTCCGGGTGGTATTTTCCGCACCGTCATGAACTCACCCGAAGGCGAACAATCCATCATTCACGGCTGTTATCTGGATATTGTCCCGAATGAACGGCTCGTGTGGACCGACGCCCTGCTGCCCGGTTATCGTCCGTCAGCCGAACCGTTCCTGACGTCGATCCTTCTGCTGGAGCCACATGGAAATGGCGGCACCAAATACACCGCCATGGCAATTCACCGGGATGAGGCAACGCGGCAGAAGCACGAGGAAATGGGCTTTTACGATGGCTGGGGCACGGTGCTCGACCAGCTCGTGGAATATGTGAAGACGATTTAGAGCCTTTCTTGCTTAGATAGAACCTCCGTTTGGTCCGCCAGCTGGCGGGCCAAATCCGCCGAGAGCAGCCCCGCAAGCCTGAACTGCGCTTCACGCCAGACCGGAATAGCCGCTTCCAGACGCCGTGCGCCCGTCTCGGTGAGCCACACTGCCCGGCGTCGCAGGTCGGTTTCCACCATGGTGATTTCAATCAAACCCTCACGCTCAAGCCTGCGCAGATTGCGCGACAGGGTTGATTGTTCCAGCCCACTCCTCTGCGCCAATACGCCCAGCGTATCATCCGGCAGGCTGGCGATCTGTGCCATCAGACCAATCTGCGCCGAAGTCAGGCCAAGCCCGGCCATCTCATGATCGAGAAAATTGGTGATGCGGCGCGCGGCAAGACGGCTGTTCCACCCCGCACATGTTTCAACCAGCGCGCGGGCATCGGATCGCAATGTCTTTTTTGGTTGTTTCTCAAGGCTCATAGATATATGCATATACATTATATGTATCTACATGGAAATCGAAATTTGCCCTTTCGACAGACAGATTTGCGCTGCCAGATCAGCGTTGATTGATCGCGGAGCACAGCCAGCATGAGCGACTTACAACGGAATATCCTGCACAGCATAGGCAACACATCATTGCTGGCGCTGCGGAACATCGTCCCGGCAAACGGCTCGCGCATCCTGCTGAAACTTGAGAGTGAAAACCCGACCGGCAGCATGAAAGACCGCATGGCGCTTGCCATGATCGAGGCGGCGGAGGCGGACGGGCGTCTTGCAGCAAACGGCTGCGTGGTCGAATATACAGGCGGCAGCACCGGCGTATCCCTGTCCCTCGTCTGCGCGGTCAAGGGATATCCGTTGCACATCGTTACGTCAGATGCCTTTGCCCGCGAAAAGCTGGATCACATGAAAATCCTCGGTGCCAGATTGCAAATTCTGGCCAGCGAAAGCGGCCGCATGACGGAAAAGCTGACCCGTGACATGATCGAAGCGGCGCGGATTATTGCGCAAGCAATCCCCGGCAGCTTCTGGACAGACCAGATGAACAACCGGGATCAGCTGACCGCCTACCACGCCATGGCAGAGGAAATCTGCGCACAGGCCAACGGGCCGATTGACGGCTTTGTTCAAAGTGTCGGCACCGCCGCATCGCTGCGCGGCATTGGCGAGGCCTTGCGCCGCCACAATGACCAGACCAGAATTATTGCGGTGGAACCGGCAGAATCCCCCGTCCTGTCGGGCGGGAAAACCGGAGCCCATAAAATTGATGGGATTGGCGCGGGCTATATTGTTCCCCTTTGGCAGAGTGATATAGCCGACGGGATAGAGCAGGTATCAACGTCAGAGGCCGCTGACATGACGTTGCGACTGGCGCGTGAAGAGGGTCTTTTTGCCGGAACATCCACGGGAGCCAATGTCGTTGCTGCGCTGCGTCTGGCCGAGAACCTCTCGCCCGGCGCAACCATCATTACCATTATGTGCGATACGGGAATGAAATATCTGAGCAAACACTAGAAGCAGTGCCTCAATGCAAGGTCCACCGCTTTAGAATGTCATACTCAGAAAGCCCGCGTTTGCTATGGATCAGCGCAAACTCGCGGACAGTGAAGCGGATGGGCTCAATGGGCTGCTCAGCGATGAGCTTCGGGCTGTAGAGCAAGGTCAGATGCGGGGTGAATTCACCAAGTCTGCCGGGCAGACCATTGCGGATAAGGCAAGAGCCAAGCACCGTATAAAGCTGTGTGAGCCCATTTCCTTCGCCGATCAGCACCAGCGGTTGATTGCGCCGTCCCTTTGCCTCAAAACTTCTAAGAGACGGTAATGTCACCTCAAAGGGCGGCACAGATACCGCGTCCCCTGCCCGCTTGGCTGCAAAGACGATCGAGCTGGGCAGACGTTTAAAATCGCCCAAAGCACGCAGAGAGATGTGGTAACGTTCTGTCCCGATAAGACTGCTTCGCACCAGTTGGAAATCGTTGATAATGCCCGCCCGGCAGGCGTCGACAATATCGCCCACATCGACATTTGGCATGATGCCAAAGAACAACCGCTCCTGTAAATTGGGCCGCTTTGGTCTATTGGGCCAGTTGTCGCCCAAGTTCAATTCGCCTTGCATGTGACCTCCCGAAATGCCCTGGCATGTTCGCCGACATGCCCCGGCACACCCCTCGAACATGCCTCCTGCTTTTTCGAGCGGCCACACTAGAACAAATAGTGAACAATATACAAGGGATTTCCGAAAAAATCAGCGAGGCGCCGCTGCATCGCGCGTGCCTCTGCGCACCATCGCAACAATTGTTTCATAGAGTTCTTCCTGCGCCTCTACCGGTGTAATTTCACCTGTGGCCGCCGCATCTGACAAGGCTTCGGCGGCACCCAGCATCGCCCAAAGACCGGCGGTTGAAATTGTGCCTGATGCGGCGAATGGTACGAGGAGCACCCGGCACTTTTCGATAAAGACAGTTTCATATTCGCGCTTCATTTTTTCCAGTTCAGGCGAACCGGCCAGCGCTGCGATAATGCCCGGGATCTCGCGTCCCTGAACCAGCACACAGTCCACATAACACGATGCAATGACATCGGCTCTCTCTTTCAGGGTCGGCCCGCTGGTGGCAAGCGCGGCGTCCATAGTGGTGGCCTGCCGGGTATCGAATTCCCGATAGAGTACGGCGAGCAGCCCGGCCCGTGTGCCGAAATGGTCATAAACGACAGGTTTTGTGACATCAGACTGCTCGGCAAGCCGTCCGAGCGTCAGGGCTTCCGTCCCCTCCTCGCGGATGATCCGCCACGCAACATCCAGAAGCTGGCGCTGGCGCTCCTCCCTCGATAGCCGGCGACGCGGCTGCGGGCTGGAATCGTCTTCTCTTGCTTCGATGCTTGACATGATTATATACCAAAAGTAACTTACCTTTAGTAGCTTACTAAAAGTATATAGCGTAAGCCACCCATCTGTAATCCTCTACAGGAGTTTCGTCATGCATGCACTCATCGTTGTTGCGCACCCCGAGCCCACCTCACTCAGCCATAGTATTGCTGCGCAGGTTGCCGAAGGCCTGTCTCTGTCCAGTCACACCTTTGAAATCGCCGATCTCTCAGCAGAAGCTTTTGATCCCAGATATTCGGCAGCCGACCTTGCAGTGCATCGTACACAGGCAACGCCGCCTGCCGATATTGTCGCCGAACAGGCAAGGATCGACCGCGCCGATACGCTGGTGCTGGTATTCCCCGTTTATTGGTGGTCCATGCCGGGTCTGCTCAAAGGATGGATCGACCGCGTATTTTCCAATGGCTGGGCTTTTGATTTCAGCCCGGATACCGGTTCGGTAAAAAAGCTCCATCACCTCAAAGTCCATCTCATTGGCATTGGTGGGGCCGATGAGGAGATGTATAGGCGGCACAACTATCTGACTGCCATGAAGACGCAGATCGACCATGGAATATTCGATTATTGCGGCGCTCGCGTCGTGACGTCAGAAATCCTGTTTGATTCCGAGATCCGTGATACGGCGCCGTTTCTCGCAAAGGCAAAAGATATCGGGCGCGATCTCTTCAACGCAAGCGGGCAAGCTGAAGCAAACAAGGCGGCATAGCTTACGATCCGCCGCACCATCAAAGCGCGGCGATCAGCTTGCGGAGCAAAGTGTTGAGCGTCTGCTGTTCATCGGGTGTCAGCGCCGACAGTATCCGCTCCTCATTTGCTACATGACGGCCAATCGTCTCGTCGATCACGCGTTTACCGGCATCGGTGAGTGCAATCAGTTTGCCGCGACGGTCGCTGGGATCGGGGCGACGTTCGACAAATCCGGCACGCTCCAGCCGATCAAGACGATTGGTCATGCCGCCTGATGAGATCATCGCCGCTTCATAAAGCCGGGTCGGCGAGAGCAGATATGGCTCGCCGGAGCGCCGGAGGGTAGCCAGCACATCGAACTCGCCGGGCTGTAATCCCGCTTGCGCAAAAAGCGGATTCATATGATCGCGCAGCACGCGCTCGGACGCGTCAGACAGACGGCCAAAAACCTCCATGGGTAAAGCGGGCAAATCCGGGCGCTCGCGACCCCATTGTTCGACAGCCATATCGGCACGATCCATCGGGATTCCTCTTGGCATAAAGTATCTTGACATTAAGATACATTCTATCTACTAACTTAATCATGGGGAATAACACAATTGGAACCCCCGCAAAAGGAGGAAGTGATGAGCAAGATGATATTTGTGAACCTGCCCGTGCGCGATCTGGCCGCGGCAACGGCATTCTATGTTGCGCTGGGCGGTGAGGTAAACCCGCAATTCTCGGATGAACGCTCGACATCGGTGATGCTGTCGGACGTGATCGGGGTCATGCTATTGACCCATGAGCGTTACAGTGAATTCACCAAGCGCCCGATCGGCGATGCCCGTCGCGAGAGTCAGGCCCTGATCGCGCTTAGTGTCGAAACGCGCGATGCGGTGGATGCAACGCTGGCGAAAACGACGGCTGCTGGCGGCCGTGCCGACCCCAATCCGGCGCAGGACCATGGCTTCATGTTCAGCCGCAGCGTTGAAGACCCTGATGGAAACGTCTGGGAGGTCATGTGGATGGACATGTCCGCCTTTCCCCAGACGGCCTGATCAATCATTGGCATATAAAAGGGCGTCCAGATCTTTCCGGGCGCCCTTTTTCATTCAAGCCGGAGGCATTCTGTCGAATTTAGGCACGGCCGGGTCGAGATGATCCCAGGCAAATCCCGCTGCCGTCCAGGAAACCAGCTGCGGTTTATAGCGGCTTGGATCATCGAGGCTTGCGGGCGTGACGATAAACACGTCAGGCATATCAGGAAATGTCATATAGACAGATGAACCGCAGGTCGGACAGAAGGCGCGCCGCTTCACAGTTCCGCCATCGCCGACGGTCTGCCACTGCGATACGTCGCCTTCGACCTTCACTTGTGCCGCTACAAAGGTCAGGTGCGATTGATGTCCGGTGCCGCTGTCGTGCTGACACTGGCGGCACTGACAGTCGACCATAACGGCTGGTTCACCTGAAATCTCGTAACGGATTGCGCCACAGGCGCAACCACCGGTATAGGATTTGCTCATATTCCTCTCCCCAAATTGATATGATTGATATGATCGTCAGTCCTGCTCATCGGCGATCGTGCCGATGCGCGGGAGAATCTTTCTCCAGCCCTCACTCATATTCTTGAGCGCCGTGTCGTTCTTCGGCAGCACGAAGCCGGAATGAACAAGGCGCAGGCGCGTGCCTGTCTCTGCCTTGGACAAGGTGAAGGTGACCACCGTTTCCAGCTGTGAGCCATAGCCGTCATTGCCCGCATGACCGCCCTTCCACGCATAGGCAAGCCGCTCATTCGGCACCACTTCCAACACCTCGCAGTGGATAGTGCCGTCCCATGCACCTGCCGGTTTCGTCTGAAACGTGAACTGATTGCCAGCTACGGGCTCGAATCCCGCAGGTTCCATCAACCACCGGCTGATCAAATCGCCCGATGTCAGTGTTTTCCAGATCATCTCCGGGGCGTGTGGAAAGATTTCGTCGACGACGATGGCCTGCGTATCGGACTTCACTGCAGCTTGGTTCATGGGTCGATTTCCTTCAGCAAGGTTCTAAGGTCCGCAAACCGCTCACGCCAGAAGACGCCGTAATGGCTCATCCAGTCGACCAGCGGCTCCAATCCCTCGGGCTGGGCACGATAATAGACATTGCGGCCCTCAGGACGCTCGGCCACCAAACCCGCATGTTTCAGGGATTTGAGATGCTGGGAAATGGCGCCCTGTGTCACGCCACTTCCCCGTGTCAGTTCAACCACACTGATCTCATCGGATTTAACGATCCGCTCAAACACCGCCCGTCTTGTCGGATCGGCGAGTGTGCGCATGACAGTCGTGATGGTGGCAGCTTCAATCATGAAAACAAATTAGTACACGCTAATCAATTAGTCAATACTAATTCATTTATTTGCTCTCAAGCCTCAAAATAACCCGCATGGGCAAGGTCCGTGAACAGGTCCGGCTGTTTCGGCTGCCAACCCAGCAACGCCTGGGTGCGTTCACTTGAGGCGAGCGCATTCATCGCGGCGAAGTTTGCAAACCAGCCAAAGTGAACCTTGGCCTCTTCTGAGGATTTGGCCACAACGGGCACGTTCAAATGATGGCCAATCAGCGTCGCAATATCCTTGAGCAAAAGCCCCTCTTCACTCACCGCGTGATACCGCTCCCCTATAGCAGCCCGTTCAAACGCAAGCCGGAAGAGAGAGGCAGCATCCAGCCGGTGCACCGCAGGCCAGCGATTGAGGCCCTCCCCCACATAGGCAGACACGCCCGTCTCACGCGCAAGGTTGATGAGATGCGGAACGAAGGCATGATCGCCGCGGCCGTGAACCGACGGAGGAAGACGGACAGTTGAGGCGTGCACGCCGCGCGCCGCCAACGCGATGGCCGTTGCTTCCGACGCGCGGGGATAGGCAGTTGACGGTGGGACCGGCATATCTTCTTCCGTCCCGATAGGCCCCTGCGCCAGAATCGCCAACCCTGAAGTGACGACCAAGGGTCGGTCCGAGCCCTCAAGCACTGAGCCAAGTGTTTCAATCGCACGCCGGTCCATTTCGCAATTCTCCGCGAATTTCGAAAAGTCGTGGTTAAAGCCCGTATGGATTACGCAGTCGGAAACGGCAGCACCCGCGCGCAGGCTTTCGAGATCACTGAGATCACCCGGATGCGCTTGAGCGCCCATTGATGCAAGCGATCTGGCGGCCGCATCCGTGCGCACAAGACCAAGAACCTGATGGCCGGCGTTAATGAGTTCCTGAACGACGGCAGAACCAACAAAACCTGTAGATCCGGTGACAAAAACACGCATTTATTTCTCCTTAATTTCATTTCACGACCGCAGTCGCAGCCCGTGTGAAGAAAATAAGCGATTGAGAAAATACGATCTATGCTGTAAAATCCGCATTATCTTTGCAATCGTCCGGAATGAACCATGGATCCACTCTCAGACGTGCTGTCGGTGCTGAAACCGCACAATTACATGTCCGCTGGCTTTGATGCTGGTGGAGACTGGTCGATCGCGTTTCCTGACCAGCATGGCAGTATCAAATGCGGCGCCGTGGTATCAGGCTATTGCTGGCTTTCGGTGGAAGGGTTTGCCGGGGCCGTACGCCTCGACGCGGGAGACTGCTTCCTGTTGCCCCACGGGCGACCTTTCCGCCTCGCGAGTGACATCACACTATCTCCGGTTGAGGCAAGCACAGTTTTTTCTACTGCGCGTAGGGGTGTTGTTGTCCTGCACAATGGCGGCGGGGATTGTTTTATGGTCAGCAGCCGCTTTGCTCTTACCGGCAATTATGCCGACCTGCTGTTACGGATGCTGCCGTCCATCGTCCATATCCGCAAGGATTCAGATCTGGCGGCGCTGCGCTGGCCGGTGGAGCGAATGATGCAGGAATTGCGCGAACGGCAGCCGGGTGGTTTTCTGATCGTGCAACACCTTGCCCATATGATGCTCATTCAGGCGCTGCGGCAGCATCTGAAGGAAGGATTAAATGGAGGGGTTGGCTGGATCTTTGCCCTTGCGGACAAACAGATGGGCGCGGCGATCACTGCCATGCACGAGGACCCCGCGCATCGCTGGACATTGCAGTTGCTGGCCGAACGTGCAGGCATGTCCCGCTCAACCTTTGCCCTGAAATTCAAGGAGGCTGTCGGGAAAGCGCCGATGGAATACCTTACGCGCTGGCGCATGGTGCTTGCCGCAGATCGGCTGGAAAACTCCGGCGATCCCGTTTCCGCTATTTCCCTATCGCTGGGTTACGAATCCGAAAGCGCCTTCAGCACCGCCTTCAAAAGGACCATGGGCTGTTCGCCACGGCAATATGGCCGTGGCCGGAAACCGATTTCCGCTTCGAACAAGGAACGCGGAGCCGCCTATATCAATCAGCCCGAACCTCTCGCGGCTGAATAGTCGCGGCTTGCAATATCCCGCCGAGCCTTCAAAGCACATATCCACCATCAATGGTCAGGCTGGCGCCTGTCATATAGGCAGACTCATCGCTGGCGAGATAGGAGACCAGACCCGCGATCTCATGCGGTTGGCCAACACGCCCAAGAGGAACCAGAGATTTCACCCTCTCCAGATGATCGGCTGTCATGTCCGTCTCGGTAGGCCCCGGCTGAACATTGTTGACAGTGATTGCGCGCGGCGCGAGATCAAGCGCGATCCCCTTCACCATGGTCGCCACGGCTGCCTTGGTCATCGAATAGACACTGGAGCCGGGAAAACCGGTGCGAATGGCGGTGTTGCTGCCGATGGTAATAACGCGGCCGCCATCAGTGAGCCGAGGCGCAGTCGCCTGAATTGCCACAAACACGCCGCGCACGTTGACATCAAGCATGTGATCGAGTTCCTCAAGGCCGAAAGTTTCGACAGAACCCAAGCGTAGAACACCGGCATTGACGACGATGATATCGAGCCGGCCAAACCGGTCGACGGCCTGCGCAACGGCATTCTGAATCGCCCCGGCATCGGCACTGTCTGCCTTTATGGCCAGAGCCTTGCGGCCAATCGCTTCAACAGCTTCGACGGTTTCTGCTGCCTTGTTTTCCGCGGATGCATAGGTCAGGACGACATCCGCACCATCTTCGGCCAAACGGCGGACAATGGCTGCGCCAATCCCGCGAGATCCGCCGAAAACCATCGCGACCTTACCCAACAATTTGAAATTCTCACTCACAACTCTCTCCATTATTGACTGATTGATCCATAATTAGACAAGCAGATGCGCCTTCGTGTTCAGATGGCGCTCAATCTATTTTAAGTCTGTCCACGGCGAAGTGTGCGAGGGCGTGCAAGGCATCAACACCCGCGCCGCTACGTGCGGCAAGCTGCAATCCGGTCATCGTCATCTGGATGAAGCTGGCCGCATCCTCGACGTTCACAGTCGGATCGATCTCACCTCGGGCCTGGCCTTCGTGCAGACGCTCAACCAAAGAGGAAAAGAGAACGGGTCCGACTTTAGCCCGAAGCTCTACAAGGGCAGAATCACCAGTACCAAACTCGCTGGCGGCACCCACTCCCATGCACCCCATGGCTCGCTGACCATCGTCTTCGGCGATCAAGCCAAGCAGCAGCGCTTCAATCCCGGCCAGAGGCGACGCCGGACCTTTCAGCCGTTGCAGATGACCCGACGTGGTGCCCTGCTGATAGCGTTCCAGCGCCTCAAGATAGAGCGCCCGCTTGTCGCCAAAAGCATTGTAGAGGCTTTGCCGACCGATCCTCATCGCGACGAGAAGGTCTTCCGTCGAGGTCGAAGCATAGCCTTTCGCCCAGAAAACGCGCGTAGCGCGCTCCAGTGCCAACTCCCGATCGAATTCCCTTGGTCTTGCCATGATAAGTGGATTAACAATTATGGACTGATTAGTCAATAATTTGCTGCCCTCCCCCTCCACTATCGATCACATCCACTCATATCGAGCTTGTTCTGAATGATTGTACCGGGGTAACAGTCAATTATCTCGACTCGGTCGCCGGCCTTCAGTTGAATTGGATGATCCTGTTCAGGTTGGGATTTGGATTTACCGCGGCACGGATTCGGGCAGCCACGTTCGGCGCCACGGTTTTCAAATAGTTTGGATTCTGCAGGTAAGTCCGAATGGCTTCCGCCATCAATTCTGCCTGCGCGTCGGCGCCGAAACAACCCCTCTGTTCAGGCCCGAAGTCTCGATATTCAAGCCTATCCGATGGATCAACATCGCGATTAACCTGTCTTGCTTTATTCAGCTCGGGATTGTTGCAATCATTGTACACGTGCCGAAGTTCATCGTTGATATCGTCCTGATTGATCGCCGATATCATTTCATCCGAGTCATTGCGGCACGGCTGGCCCGCTCTGTGGTCTATGATGTGTCCTAGCATATGGACCCAAATACTGCTGACTGACTTGGCATCAAATTGGTGCAAACAATCAAGTTGCCGCCGAAAGGGGCAGTTAGGGAAGAGGTATTGACCTTCGGCAGATTCAAAGAACGCGCGGAGGTGTTCACCTTCGGCAGTTTCAAAGAACGCGAGGATATGCTCCCCCTGCGCATCATCGTTTGCCATACTCTTGCTCCGTGTTGAACACCCCGAACAGCACCAGATAACTCATCACTCGACCTAACGAGTTAAGGTGCTTGTTGAATCTCGTCGATTACTCTCATCAGCGGACTGATCGCTCCTCGATCATTTTAAGAGACGTGCGCTTCAGAAGACAACCGACAGCCTCACTCCCACTCGATTGTGCCCGGTGGCTTCGACGTCACGTCATAGACAACGCGGTTGATGCCCTTGACTTCATTGATGATGCGGGTGGCCGCCTGACCGAGGAAGCTCATGTCGTAGTGATAGAAATCCGCAGTCATACCATCAACAGACGTGACCGCACGCAGGGCACAGACGAACTCATAGGTCCGGCCATCGCCCATGACGCCGACGGTCTGCACCGGTAGCAACACAGCAAAAGCCTGCCAGATCACATCATAGAGACCGGCCTTGCGGATTTCATCGAGATAGACGGCATCGGCTTCACGCAGGATTTCCAGCTTTTCGCGGGTGATACCGCCGGGGCAACGGATCGCAAGGCCGGGACCGGGGAACGGATGACGGCCAATGAAGCTATCGGGCAAGCCGAGTTCCTTACCGAGAACGCGTACTTCGTCCTTGAACAGTTCGCGCAGCGGCTCGACCAGCTGCATGTTCATGCGTTCAGGCAGACCACCGACATTGTGGTGTGACTTGATCGTTACCGAGGGGCCACCGGTGAAGGAAACGCTTTCGATCACATCAGGGTAAAGCGTTCCCTGAGCGAGGAATTCCGCACCGCCAAGCTTCTTGGCTTCTTCTTCGAAGACTTCGATGAAAAGACGGCCAATGGTCTTGCGCTTCTTTTCCGGATCGGATTCACCTTCCAGCGCACCGATGAAACGATCCTGTGCATTCACCAGAATGAGCGGCAGGTTGTAATGTTCACGGAACATGGCAACCACATCGGCGGCCTCGTTCTTGCGCATCAGGCCATGGTCAACGAGGATGCAGGTCAGCTGATCGCCGACGGCTTCGTGGATAAGCAATGCGGCAACGGAGGAATCAACGCCGCCTGAGAGCGCGCAGATAACCTTCTTGTCGCCAACCTGTTTGCGGATCGCCGCAACCGCCTGTTCGCGATAGGCGGACATGGTCCAGTCGCCCTTGATGCCAGCAATGCGATGCACGAAATTCTGCAAAAGCTTGGCACCATCGGGCGTGTGCACGACTTCCGGATGGAACTGTACGGCGTAGAATTTCTTGGCTTCGTTGGCGATGGCCGCAAAAGGTGCGCCTGTCGATGTACCGACAACCTTGAAACCATCGGGAATGGACACGACTCGATCGCCATGGCTCATCCAGACCTGATGCCGTGTCCCCTTGGCCCAGACGCCGTCAAACAGGGCGCATTCTTCCTGAATATCGAGGAACGCACGACCGAACTCGCGATGATGGCCGCTTTCAACCTTGCCGCCAAGCTGCGCGCACATGGTCTGCTCGCCATAGCAAATGCCCAGAACCGGAATACCCGCATCAAACACACCCTGCGGTGCGCGCGGGCTGCCGATATCGACAGTGGAATGCGGACTGCCAGAAAGAATGACTGCCTTCGGCTGAATACGCCTGAATGCTTCGTCTGCGGATTGGAAAGGAACGATCTCGGAATAGGCACCAGCTTCGCGCACGCGGCGTGCAATCAGCTGCGTTACCTGGCTGCCGAAATCGACGATGAGGACTGTATCGGGATGAGTGGGAGTGTTCATGGCGGGCCTTTAAAGCAATTGCTGAGTCGATGCAATGGGTCACCCCACCACACATCGATGCGGATTTGATTTGTTCACAATTTGGGTGGGTTTGATCTTGTGCGTGGTGGTGACACCCCATCACTCGGTCATCCTCGGGCTTGACCCGAGGACCCATGCGAGGAGCCGCTGTAGCCCTGCTCGTTTGAGCATCTTGGCCGTGGGTCCTCGGGTCAAGCCCGAAGATGACGGAGAGGGGTGTCTTTGCATCCTCACTCTCCCTCATGGTTGTTATGTCGAACCACGCACGAAGCACATTTCACAAAATATCAGAGAACGATCTTACCACCCGCAATCGCGGCCCCCATGGCCTCAACAGCCAGAGCGAGCTTTTCATCGATCACGTGCAAATATTCAGTCCAGTCGCCCACATGGCGCAGTTCTGCGGCGCCGTCGGAAATGCCGCGCAGTCCGATCAGCGGCAGGCCGAAACGCTGGCAGGCGCGCAGGATGGCAAAAGTTTCCATCTCAACCATATCCGCATCGATCAGGTCGTAGGCGCTGCCCGAGACGATGTTCGCGCCGGTGGAAAGTGATGCTTCTTTGACACCCGGAATGCGCAGCGGCAAAGGCACGGTCACCGGCAGATCGAGAAAGGGCGTGGCACCTTTGGTAAAACCAAGCGGTGAGGCATCCATATCGCGATAGGAGACACTTATTGCCTGATAGACTTCGGTCTGCTCCAGTGTGCGCGACCCGGCCGAGCCGAGGGACACAACGAGATCGGGAACAATGCCGTCCTTTTCTAGCGCCGCAAGATTGGCGGCGAGGCTGACGGCTGCTTCCACCGGGCCGACGCCGGTGATCAGCGGCCGGAACAGCCGTTGCAAGTGGTGCCCATATTCCGCATCCACAGCCATGACAAAAAGCACTTGCTTGCCACCAATGGCGGCCAGTTCATAAGGCAAACTCATATCAGACTACCGGGTTCAGCAGGTAAAGCGACACATTCAGCAGTGTGGCAAACGCCACCCAGAGAAGGTAGGGAATAAACATGATCGCCGATGGTCTCTCCGCTTCCCACGTCACCCGGATGAAGCCGATGATCGAGACCAGCAGAAGTGCGATCACCAGCAGCGCCAGTCCCATCTGCTGGAAACCAAAAAATGTCGGCGACCAGAGAAAATTCAGGACGAGCTGCGCCCACCAGAACCGCTGGGCGGATGTCAGGTCAATATCCCAGACCCGCCAACCGGCGATGGCAATGAGAACGTAAAGGATGGTCCAAACCGGCGGGAAAATCCAGTTGGGCGGATTGAAGGAAGGTTTTGCCAGACCGGCATACCATTCGCCCGGCAGCGTTATATAGCCGATGGCGAGGCCGCCACCGATGGTGAGCACGAGAAACAACAGAAATCCTACAGACCGGGACATGGGTAGACCTTTCCTGCCGACAGTGTCGCGGATGGTTGTACCGTTATTTCTCGCGTCTGAGAACTGAAATGAAGAAGCCATCTGTCGACGTGGATAATGGCGACAGGATCGTGCTGCCGTCCTTGAACAGCGGATCGAGATTATCGCTTACCGAAACAGCTTCCTGCCAGAGCGGAGCAGTATCCACGGACGCGTAGCCGGGATTGGCAGCAAGGAACGAGGCGACCTGCTGGCCATTCTCCGGTGCAAACAGCGAACAGGTGATATAAACCAGCCGTCCGCCCGGCTTCACATAGGCCTTGGCCGCATCAAGCACTTCGCGCTGTTCCACTTCGCGCCGTTCCAGCTGCTGCTCGCTCAAACGCCATTTGGCATCGGGCCTTCGCCGCCATGTACCCGAACCCGTGCAGGGTGCATCGACCAGAACGAGATCCATCTGGCCTTCAAGCGGGGCAAGTTCGCTGACATTGGCATGGGCCTGCGCATTGCGCACCCCTGCCCGCTTCAGCCGGTCGAAAATCGGTGCAAGACGCGCGCGTTCCGCATCATAGGCATGAATTTGTCCCTTATTGCCCATCTGGGCTGCAAGGGCGAGCGTCTTGCCGCCAGCACCGGCGCAATAATCCAGAACCTGCTCGCCCGGCTTGGCATTCGAAAGCTTTGCCGCGATCTGCGAGCCGAGATCCTGCACCTCGAAAAGACCGCGCTGGAATGCCGGTTCCGCCTGTACATTCGGGTGGCGGCCCATGGCGCGCAAAGGCGGAACGCGCACGGCAGTCTCAAGCAGCGGTGCCGCATTGGCTCCGGCACGAACCAGTTCCTTCAGCACCTTCTCGCGGTCGGCTTTCAGCGTATTGACACGCAAATCAACGGGCGGGCGGTCGCTGAGTGCAGCTGCTTCACCAACCCAGGCATCGCCAAAAATCGCCTGAAAATGCGGAATGGTCCATTCCGGTACGTCGGCGCGGATATGATCCGGCGCGTTGGAAAGGTCACGCGCCTGCCAGATTGCCATGCGGTCAGCTTCAAGCGGTTCAGGCGCAAACTTGTCACCCTCAAGCGCGGCATTGATTTCGTCAATGACCAGTTCGGCATCGGACAGGAGCACACCAAAGGCGATATGGCGGGCTGCATCGCTGTCCATGCGCCAGCCGAGCGACAATTTACGGCGCAGGGCATCATAGACGATATTGCCGATAACAGCGCGATCCCCGGCACCGGCAAAGCGATGCGACAGGCCCCAATCCTTGAGCGCATCGGAAGCCGGGCGTTTGCGGGTCTCTATATCATCAAGTACTTCGATTGCCGCCTGCAGGCGTCCGCCAAGTCGCATGGAAATTCCTTCATTAGATCTACCGGCATCGCATACATGGCAAAGCCAATAAAAGAAAGCCGGAGCGTGATGCTCCGGCTTTCACTTTACTCAACAAAGTACGTTCAGCCGTGTTTACTCGGCTGCGGCGTGCTTTTCTTCGTTGGAAATTGCATTGGCTTCATAGCCATGCGCTTCCTTGAGTGCCGCACGCACACCGGCTTCATACTCAGGATGAACCAGCTTGAAGTGCGCCAGCTGGCGCTCGATGATAGCGCCGGGAACGCCGCCCATTGCCGCAGCGATGTTGGAGAACAGACGCGAACGCTGCCCGGCATCGAACAGATTGAACAAAGCCGTTACCTGACCATAATCATCATTGCCGATGCGATGGTTGTAACGGTCCGCACTGCCTGACAGGGCCAATGGCGGCTCTTTTGCCGAAGGCTGCTCGACAGCACCGGAGAAGCTGTTGGGCTCGTAGTAAGCATCCACATTGCCGGTCTTCTGGCCAACGAAATTCATCTGGCCATCCTTGTGATAGTGATGCACAGGGCATTTCGGCTGGTTAACCGGCAGGGCTTCGTAATGTGTACCGAGGCGATAACGATGCGCATCCGCATAGGAGAACACGCGCGCCTGCAGCATCTTGTCTGGCGAGTGGCCAATGCCGGGAACAACGTTTGAGGGCGAGAAGGCCGCCTGTTCGATCTCGGCAAAATAGTTGTCGGCGTTGCGGTTAAGCTCCATGACACCGATTTCAATTGGCGGGAATTCACCATGCGGCCAAACCTTGGTCAGGTCGAACGGATTGTAGGAGGTCTTCTCAGCGTCGGCTTCGCTCATGATCTGGACCTGAACAGTCCATTTCGGGAACGCGCCGCGTTCAATGCCGCCAAACAGCTCTTCCTGATAGGTTTCGCGCGACTTGCCGATCAGCGTTTCAGCTTCGGCATTGGTATAATGCTTGTGACCCTGCTGAGTCTTGAAGTGGAATTTGACCCAGAAACGTTCGCCCTGATCATTCCAGAAGGAATAGGTGTGCGAGCCGTAGCCGTTCATATACATCGGCGCGACTGGCAGACCGCGATCAGACATCAGGATTGTAACCTGATGCAGGCTTTCCGGCGACAGCGACCAGAAATCCCACATGGCGGTGGCCGAACGCATATTGGTGCGTGGATGACGCTTCTGCGTGTGGATAAAGTCAGGGAATTTCAGCGGATCGCGGACGAAGAACACGGGCGTGTTGTTGCCAACCAGATCCCAATTGCCTTCGCTGGTGTAGAATTTCAGCGCAAAACCACGCACGTCGCGCTCGGCATCGGCTGCGCCGAGTTCGCCAGCAACTGTGGAGAAACGCAGCAGCAGCGGTGTTTCGGTACCCGGCTGCAATGCCTTGGCCTTGGTGTAGCGGGAAATATCGCCGGTGATTTTCAGCGTACCGAATGCGCCCCAGCCCTTGGCGTGAACAACGCGTTCCGGGATACGTTCACGGTTCTGGTGGGCAAGCTTTTCAAGCAGCTGGTAGTCGTCCAGAAGAACAGGGCCGCGTTCGCCGGCAGTTCTCGAATTCTGATTGTCTGATACCGGTGCACCGGCAGTAGTTGTCAACGTCGGACGGTCAGCCATTGGCTTCTCCCTTGAATTTCGTGTTCTGACACTATTTCAGAATCGCAGGGCACCATGGCCTACTGCGATCTCGCCGCTACCATAGAACTATTCCAATCATAGTTTCCAATTGAATTTAGAATTATTATTGATAGGATTTAGTTATCATGTTTTCAGTCCGGCAAATGCGCTATTTCGATATCCTCGCCACCACTTTGCACTTTCGCAAAGCGGCGGAACTCGCGCGTATTTCTCAGCCCGCGCTCTCGGCACAGATCGCCGAAATGGAGCAGCGGCTCGGGACAACCCTGTTTGAGCGGACGCGCCGCACGGTTGTGCTGACCGATATGGGCAAACGGCTTCTGCCGCGGGTTCGTGGTATTCTGAACGGCATCCGCTCGCTGGAAGAACTCGCCTCGCAGCGGCGCGGCATTTTACAGGGGCGCCTGCGGCTCGGGATTATACCAACCATTGCGCCCTATCTCCTGCCGATTCTCATCCCGGAACTGCGGGCGACCTATCCTGACCTGACTATCGAATTGCGCGAGGCAGTGACATCAAAACTCGTCGAGGATTTGCGTCTCGGCGATCTCGATGCGCTGATCGCCGCCCTGCCGATCGACAGCGAAGGCGTGGTTGCCAAACCACTGTTCCGGGACCGCTTTCTCATCGCCACCTCAAGCAACGACATCGACATTCTCACATCTCCGATGACGCAGGAGAATGTGGCGCTGGAGCGCCTGCTGCTGCTGGAAGAGGGCCATTGCCTGCGCGATCAGGCCTTGGCAGTCTGCACCAGCGTCAAGCAGCGGCAACTGGTCAATTACGGCGCAACCAGCATGGCAACCCTGCTGCAAATGGTCAGCCATGGCATGGGCCTGACGCTGATCCCCGAGATCGCCGTGCGCACGGAAGCCAGCCGCAACAATGTGCGCATTATTGCTTTTGCCGATCCCGAACCTTCGCGGGAGATTGGCCTGATCTGGCGCAGGCAAAGCGAGCGGCGCGATGATTTTGAGGCTTTAGCGGCCACGATTGTCGATTGCGGCCAGCGATTGCTGATTTCAGCCGATGAGCTGGATGATTTGGCTGCCTGAGGGGATTGGCGGGTATTGGTTGTGGTTCGTGGTTCGACATAACAACCATGAGGGAGAGGGGTGATGAAAGGGAGCTAAATTCTGCCCCTCTGTGATCTGCAATCTTTGCGGTTAGCCCTGCATCCACACTCTCCCTCATGGTTGTTATGTCGAACCACGAACCGCGAACCGGCGGCATTCACCCCCCTCTGTCCTGTCGGACATCTCCCCCACAAGGGGGGAGATCACATTGACATCAACGCCTTTGCACAACCGGAAGCGTTGCAGATTGTGCAAAGACCGTATTGAAGGCTGATCTCCCCCCTTGTGGGGGGTCCGAAGGACGGGCGAGACCCGTGGCTCGCCCCGGTAGTCCGACAGGACAGAGGGGGGTGACGTCTCACTCCAAAAGTGGAGTGCTGGCGGATCAAACCGGGGCAGGTATAGCCAGATGCAGGGCGAGCATGACCCAGAGAACACCGTTGAGAATATAGCCAATGGTGAAGATGGGCTGGCGAAGTTTCAAACTGTTTGACGTGACATGCACGAATGTGTGGGCAATGCGTGCTGCCACAAACAGCCATGCCACGATAACAGCAAGGAATGATGCGCCGTTGACCACGTAAAGTGAAATGCACACGGCATAGAACAACACGGGCAGTTCATAGAGATTGATCAGATTGCGGATCACCGTGGCGCTGGCCTCTGGCTCTTTCACTGGCACCTTGAAATCGCGCGCCGATGCCTGCCCGCTGCTGACAGCCTCCATCCGGCGCAG
Source organism: Phyllobacterium sp. TAF24 (assembly GCF_052113785.1). Lineage (NCBI taxonomy): Bacteria > Pseudomonadati > Pseudomonadota > Alphaproteobacteria > Hyphomicrobiales > Phyllobacteriaceae > Phyllobacterium > Phyllobacterium sp. TAF24. The sequence goes on from NZ_JBFRDN010000001.1 coordinate 135,297, forward strand.
AAAAACCAGCCCGTAAACAATGTAGATCAGGGCTGTCAGAGCGATCATTGGCCAGAGTATTGCTGTTTGCGACATGGTTTCCTCCATCGTTGACGCATCTTACGTCTACGTTCATTTTTTCCGCAACCTGTTAATTCAGACCGGGAATTTCCGTCAGACTTGCGGCGAGATGATCAACAAAGGCGCGCACTTTGCGCGGCAGAAACGTTGCCGATGCATAGACCACATGAACATCCATCGGCGCATAGCCATAGGCGGGCAGAACCCTGACAAGAGTGCCCTCGTCAAGGAATTGCCGGATCAGCGGCACCTGCGCTCCGCCAATTCCCAACCCTGCGCACAGGGCCTGATTGAGCACGAAGGCATTGTTGGCGAGAAAGCTGGATTTAACCGGCACTGTGATCGCACCCTCAGGACCAATCAGGGGCACCGCCTCCCCCTGTGGCGACCAGATGAACCTGACATGCGGGTGCTCTGACAATTCCTCCGGTGTCGAGGGATTGCCGTATCGTGCAATGTAATCGGGCGAAGCCACGAGAATGCGTTCGAACGTGGCAAGCTTGCGCGCCACCAGCCCTGATGATGCCAGCGCGCCGAAGCGAATGGCGACATCGACACCCTCGGCCACCAGATCGGCAAAGCGGTCATCAAGGATGAGTTCGACGGTCAAATCCGGGTGTTGCCGCTGAAAATCGATAAGAACAGGTGCCAGATGCATCTGGCCAAAGCCAACAGGTGCATGCACACGAAGATTGCCGCGAATGGCCGTGGCAAGACCGGCCACCTCCTCTTCTGCCTCCTCAACCGTCTGCAGGATATGCCTCGTCCGCTGGTAATAGGTTTCGCCACTTTCCGTCAGAGCCAGCTGGCGGGTCGAGCGGTGCAGAAGCCGCATCTTGAGATGGCGTTCCAGCGCAGCCACCTGCTGGCTGACCGCAGGTTGTGTGAGGCCAAGTTCCCGCGCCGCAGCCGACAATGAGCCAAGCTCCGCCACCCGCATAAAGGTCTTCATCGCTGTGAACCGGTCCATACATCACCTCAAAGATATTCTTATGAATGATATCATCACAGCGCATCTACGCAAATAGCTACGAATGAATGATGATGCAGCACCAACGAAATGGAGCTGATGGAATGACGGAGAATATCAAGAAGGCCGTAATTGTGGGTGCCAACGGCATTATCGGCGGCAATCTCATCGCGCATCTTAAAGAACTTGGTGACTGGGAGATTGTGGGGCTGTCGCGGCGGGGCGGTAAAACTGCGGGCAAGCTCAGCCACATCGCGGTCGATCTGCTCGACGCTGATGATGCCAAGGCAAAGCTCGCGCACCTGACAGATATCACGCATATATTTTACGCGGCGTATCAGGATCGCCCCACATGGGCCGAATTGGTGCCGCCGAACCTTGCCATGTTGGTAAATGTCGTGGGCGCTATTGAACCTATAGCACCCAAGCTTCAGCACATCAGCCTGATGCAGGGCTATAAGGTCTACGGTGCGCATCTCGGTCCATTCAAGACCCCGGCCCGCGAAAGCGACGCCAATCACATGCCGCCGGAATTCAATATCGACCAGCAGGATTTCCTTGAAGCCTTGCAGAAGGATAAAAGCTGGACATGGTCAGCCCTGCGCCCGTCCGTGGTGGTTGGATTTGCATTGGGCAATCCGATGAACCTTGCATCGGTGATCGCGGTCTATGCTTCGATGTCGAAGGAACTTGGCATTCCCCTGCGTTTTCCGGGCAAGCCGGGCGCCTATGACAGCCTGCTCGAAATGACCGATGCCGGACTGCTCGCGCGGGCAACAGTGTTTATCGCCACCAATTCGGCCAGCGGCAATCAGGCCTACAACATCAACAATGGCGACCTGTTTCGCTGGAGTGAGATGTGGCCAAAAATTGCCAAATTCTTTGATCTCGAAGTTGCCCCGCCCCTGCCGATGTCACTGAATGTAGTGATGGCTGACAAGGAACCACTGTGGGACAGTATGATCAGGAAACACGGTCTCACCGATGTGCCCTACAAGGATGTGTCCTCATGGGGATTTGGCGATGCGGTGTTCGGCTGGAATTATGATTTCTTCGCCGACGGCACAAAACTGCGCCGCGCCGGATTTCATGAATATATCGATACGGAGGAGATGTTTTTGCGGGTATTCCGGGATTTGCGGGAGCGGAAGATTATTCCGTGACTTTCAAATACTGTTTGCATCAACATCGTGCGTGGTTCGCCCTTCGACAGGCTCAGGAAGCTCACCATGAGGGACTGGGGTGGGCTGCAATGATAGTCGCCAACGTTGCAGGATGTGACTCCCTGCAATCTTCACTCTCCCTCATGGTGAGCCTGTCGAACCACGGTATTTGGTTCTGTAACCTCTTTGATGTTCAGGCATTTGATCGATGGAAAGATGGCACCACTCTTACCCTCCCCCTTGTGGGGAGGGGGTAAGAGCGGCACTTACGCTCTCACCCCGTAAAAGGCTCATCTTTCCGCCGGGGCATATCATAATTCAGGAAAAACTCGTCGAGCTGCGGCGGGGGCACATTTGTTCCCGCCAGCATGGCATGGGCCTGACCCCGGTGATGGATCTGGTGGATGAACAGATGCGACAGGACAAGCTGTAAAGGTTCCTCAGAAACCGCGCCATCATGCCATTCGATGGATATGATCCGGTTGAGATCGGATGCGCTCAGGCTGTCGCAAAAAGCAATAAGTTCCGCATCGAAAGCATCCTGTGCTTTCTTCAGATCAATGAGTTTGGGAAAAGGAATATCGCCGACAAGGCTGATGTTCCTACGCCCGATACCTTTGATGTCGGCCATATAGATATGGTCAACGATAAGGTTGTGGTTGAGCGTCATCTGGATCGATGGGAAGAAACTGGTGCGCTCCTGCGCAAACTCGGCATCGGTCAACCCTGCACAGGCACCAAGCAGCCGGTTGTTCGACCAGGCGCTGTTGCGCGCCATGGCCAAGAAGTGGTCGCGGAGGGTGTTGTCAGACATGGCCTCCGCGCCTTTGTCAGTTGCCGCCCGGATAGTTGGGGCTTTCGCGGGTGATCGTCACATCGTGGGTGTGGCTTTCACGCAGACCCGCATTGGTGATGCGCACGAATGTTGCCTTTTCGCGGAATTCTTCAAGGTTTTTTGCACCGACATAGCCCATGGAGGCACGAAGACCGCCAGCGAGCTGGTGCAGCACGCCCGATACCGGACCCTTATAGGCAACCTGACCTTCGATGCCCTCTGGAACCAGCTTTAGCTCGTCCCGCACCTCAGCCTGGAAATAGCGATCTGCCGAACCGCGTGCCATGGCGCCAACCGAGCCCATGCCGCGATAGGCTTTGAACGAACGGCCCTGATAGAGATAGACCTCACCGGGGCTTTCTTCGGTGCCTGCAAGCGCGGAACCGGCCATGGCAGCGGAAGCACCGGCAGCAAGCGCCTTGGCAAAATCGCCTGAATATTTGATGCCACCATCGGCGATAACAGGAACGCCTGATTTGTGGGCCGCTTCAACCGCCGACATGACAGCCGATAGCTGCGGTACACCAACACCGGCAACGATACGTGTGGTGCAGATGGAGCCGGGTCCAATACCGACCTTGACCGCATCGGCGCCCGCATCAATCAGCGCCTGTGTGCCAGCAGCCGTCGCCACATTACCGGCGATGATCCGCACGGCATTGGACATTTTCTTGGCGCGGGTGACTGCATCCAGAACACGCTGCGAATGGCCATGGGCCGTATCAATGACGAGAACGTCGACGCCGGCAGCAATCAACCGTTCGGCGCGCTCAAAGCCGTCTTCGCCCACACTGGATGCAGCGGCAACGCGAAGGCGGCCCTGCGCATCCTTGGCGGCGTTCGGGTTAAGCTGCGACTTTTCCATATCCTTGACGGTGATGAGGCCGACGCAATGGCCCTTGCCGTCAACAACCAGCAGTTTTTCGATGCGGTGTTGATGAAGAAGCCGTTTGGCTTCCTCGTGCTGAACATTGTTCTCGCGCACGGTGATCAGGTTTTCGCGCGTCATCAACTCGTAAATCTTCTGCGACGGGTCCGAAGCAAAGCGCACATCGCGGTTGGTCAGGATACCAACAAGACGGCCGGGCTTGCGGCTGCCTTCGCCGCCATTCTCGACGACGGGAATGCCCGAAATGCCATGGGCACGCATCAGCGCCTGCGCATCGGCAAGGGTTGCATCCGGGCCGATGGTCACAGGATTGACCACCATGCCGGATTCGAACTTCTTGACCTGACGGACCTCTTCGGCCTGCAATTCAGGGGTGAGATTGCGATGGATAACGCCCATGCCGCCAGCCTGTGCCATGGCAATCGCCAGACGCGACTCGGTGACCGTGTCCATGGCTGCGGAGAGCAGCGGCAGGTTGAGTTCAATATCGGGAGCAATGCGGGTGCGAATATCGGTCTGGCCGGGCATGACCTCGGAGTGACCCGGCTGAAGCAGGACATCGTCAAATGTCAGTGCCAGCGCGCCTGTCGCGGATTCTACGATTTTTGCCATACCCAATTCCTTAAAAAGCGACAAGCGCACCACGATGGCGGTGCGCCGAGTCAGTAATGTTCAGGTGAATTGGCACGGGCTGGTAACATGGATATGTCGGTTTGGAAAGGTGGAAACGTATTTATTCCGCAATCAGTAATAGGTGATCACCCGCTAGGGGTGGATAAAAACCGCCCCTACTGCCCATAATATTGAAGTTCCTTGATGCGCGCACGCACCGCATCCACATTCATTGCTTCAATATCGATGCTGACAATTGTGCCCCGGTCGGCACGCCAAGGGCCATCATTGGCCTTGATCTGGGCTTCGCGCCACGCCACCCATTTGCGCTGGGCATCGCGGATCTGTTTGGCAGACTCTGGATCAACCGAAGTGAGAACTTTCTTGTAGACTTCGTTCAATTGCTTGTCGTAGGCCACGAACGCCTGATGCGTGCAATCAACCATACCTGCGGTTGTTTGCCCCTCCGGTTTGGCCAGACATTCATTGGCGGCCTTATCGATTGGATCGACCTTTTCTTCCGTCGATGCGGCAAAAGCCGGAGCCACGGCACCCAGTGTCAGCGAAACACAAAGTAAAGCATAGAATCGTTTCATGGCGTCCTCCTTGTCCCGGCAAATTGCCCTATGCATCTTGGCAAGAAAAGGGCGAATTGTTGAGACTGGCCTGATGTTTTCGCCCATGTTAGGACGAAACATCCCTTCTGCTGTTTGATATTGGAAATCCAGTGCGCCCGATTTACCGAAAAGTTTCCGTCCTGCGCCGGTCGCGCGCCATGTGGGGCAATACCCGCGTCTGGCGGCCACGCCTCGTGTTCTGGGCGGGTGCAATCACCATCGGCGTTATCAGCGTGCTTTTTGCCAAACTGGCGGATCTTGCCCAACAATCGTTCCATGGCGTGATCGGCACCAGCGACTGGACCACCTATCTGCCGCTGATCATTACGCCGCTGGGATTTGTGTTCTGTGCCTATATGGCCTTCAGCTTTTTTCCCAACGCCCAAGGCAGTGGCATTCCGCAAGCCATTGCCGCGCGCCATCTCAACGATCACGAAGATCGCGTCAGACTGCTGTCCTTGCGTATGGTTTTCGGCAAGATTCTTCTGACTGTTGTCGGGCTGTTTTCGGGCGCCTCCATTGGCCGTGAGGGTCCGACTGTACAGGTTGGTGCATCGCTGATGCTGCAGGTGGCGCGCTGGGGCGGCATGGCGCAGGCGCGCGGTCTTATTCTGGCCGGTTCCGCCGCCGGTATCGCTGCCGCCTTCAACACGCCGCTTGCGGGTATCGTCTTTGCCATCGAGGAAATGGGCCGCTCCTATGAGGCCCGCACCAATGGTCTGGTTCTGACCGCCGTCATTCTCTCCGGTCTGGCTGCTATCGGGCTTGTGGGCAACTACACCTATTTTGGTGAATCGGTGGCGGCAACCACCGGCTTTTCCGACTGGCTGCTGGTTATTCTGTGCGGTGTTGGCGGCGGTGCATTCGGTGCCTGTTTCAGCGCGGGTGCGGTCAAGGCACTGCGCCGGATCAAGCGCTGGGCCGCGCCTGACCCGTTTCGCCGGACACTGTTGCTGGCTGCGGTGTGCGGCTTTGCCGTTGCGCTGATCGGGGTGGCATCAGGCGGGACAACCTTTGGCACCGGCTATGAGCAGGCGCGCGGCGCTGTGGAAGGCCATGCCCTGCCCTGGTATTTCTTTCTGGAAAAACTGCTCGCCAGTTTCCTCTCCATGGTATCAGGCATTCCCGGCGGTATTTTTGCGCCATCACTTTCCGTCGGCGCAAGTTTTGGCAGTTCAGTTGGTCTGCTTACCGGCAGCAATATCGGCCTTGCGGCGGTACTTGGCATGGCCGGATATTTCGCCGGTGTCGTGCAGGCGCCAATGACGGCCTTTGTCATCATTCTGGAAATGACCGGCAGCCACGACAGCGTGATCGCCCTGATGTGCACGTCGATGCTCGGCTACGGCACGGCGCGGATTATCTCGCACGAACCGCTCTACCATGCCCTGTCACGGGTGTTCATTGCCGATACGATCCGGCGCAAGCGCGCCGAAGCCGCAGCGGCAATACCGGAACAGCCTTAAACGTCGAACTGGTAGGTCACCGGCACAAAGCGGTAGCCGCTTCCAAGCCGTTCAAGATAACCGGCTGACGGGAACGGCATGTGATAGCCGATGAATGGCACCCGGTCGGTGGCGATCATGTCGAGAACCCGCTTGCGCGTTTCGATGCCCTTTGCCCTATCCGTGTCAAAAGCGACCTCCCATTCGGGATGCTGCAAGGCAGCGACATAGTGATTGGCTGTGTCGGCTGTTAGCACCACTCGCTTGCCTGCGGATTCCACGTGGAAAATCATATGGCCGGGCGTATGCCCATAGGCTGCTTCACTGGTGATGCCGGATACGATGGCATCGCCAGCCTTGATGAACGTGGTTTTTTCGGCCAGCGGCTTCACTTTGGCTGCAACACCTTTGGCACCTGCTTCTGCGGGTGTGCCCGTTCGCGCCGGATCGGTCCAGAAATCATATTCGATCTGCCCGGCGATATAACGTGCATTGGCAAAGCCCGGCGTGTCGCCATTCATCAGACCGCCGATGTGGTCGCCATGCATATGGGTGGTGACAACCATACTCACTTGATCCGGTGTGTAACCCGCCGCTTTCATATTGGCTTCCAGCTGGCCAAAACCATTATCGCGACCAGCAGCACCAAAACCGGTATCGAAGAGGATTAGCTCACTGCCCGTATTGATGAGAACCGGAGCAAAGCCGTTGACGAATTTTGTCTCCGGCAGGAAGTTGGCGCGCATCAGTTCGCCGACCTTCTCCTGCGACTGATCAGCGCCAAAGGTGGGAAACGGACCATCGGAGAGGCGCAAGCCATCGAGAAGCGTGGTGATTTCAAAATCACCCAGTTTGAAACGCTTGAAACCCGGTGACTTCGCACCAGACAACGGGACCGCTGCCGTAGCAGGCTCTGACATAACCTGCGACATAGCCAAGCCTCCAGCAATCGCGCTAGACGCAAGAAACAAGTCGCGACGGGAAATTTCATAGGGGGTCATAGGGGGCATCTCCTTCAGGCAGTCTTGGGTTCTGCGGTTGAGATTTAGTCCGGGCAACGCTGCGGCTGGCGAACTGTTCCGTTCTGAATAGCGGAAAATCTGATCGCGCCGGATCACATCTGATTGATCGGTGCTTGAGCACCCGCCACACTGGTGATATCGCAGCGCCAGCAAGGGTTGTTTTTTGAGTGTGAGTCCCGCGACGGACCCCGATTGCTGACGAAGCCCTTTACTGAGAACTGGAATTCATTGTGAATCGCATTGTTCCGCTCGTGCTCGCTGTCGCCCTGTTTATGGAGCAGATGGACTCGACTGTCATATCGACGTCCCTCCCCGCCATTGCGGCGGATATCGGGACAAGCCCGATTGCCCTGAAACTGGCATTGACCGCCTATCTCGTCTCGCTTGCCGTCTTCATCCCGGTCAGCGGCTGGATGGCCGACCGTTTCGGCGCAAAGAATGTGTTTCGTGCGGCCATTGTCGTGTTCGTGCTGGGCTCGATTGCCTGCGCCGTATCGAATTCGCTATTGGCTTTCGTTATCTCGCGCTTCGCGCAGGGTGTTGGCGGTGCCATGATGACACCGGTTGGGCGGCTTGTGCTGGTACGCTCGACCCCACGCAGTGAACTTGTCGGCGCCATGGCGTGGTTGACAGTCCCTGCCCTTGTCGGCCCGCTGCTTGGACCGCCCATTGGCGGATTCCTGACCACCTATTTCACCTGGCACTGGATTTTCCTGATCAATGTTCCCATCGGCTTGCTTGGCATCTGGTTCGCCACCCGCTATCTGCCTGACGTGGAAACGCTGATCCAGCGCAAGCTTGATGTGCCCGGCTTCTTCCTCAGCGGCATTGCCGCGTCCGGCGTTGTGTTCGGCCTTTCCGTTGTCAGCCTTCCTGCCTTGCCGGTCTGGGTCGGAATAACAACGCTTATTATCGGGCTGATCTCGACGGTGCTTTATCTCATTCATGCCAAGCGCACGCCGGAGCCGCTGCTGGCGCTTGATCTGTTCAAAAATCAGGTATTCCGTGCGTCGATATTCGGGGGAAGCCTGTTCCGTATCGGCGTCGGCGCGACACCGTTCCTGCTGCCGCTGATGTTCCAGATCGGTTTTGGCATGACGCCGTTTCAATCGGGCCTGATCACCTTTGTGTCGGCTGCTGGTGCCATCGGCATGAAGCTGGTTACCAAGTGGTTTTTCCGTAAAACAGGTTTTCGCAATGCGCTGATGTGGGGCTCGCTGGTCGCTGCAAGCTTTATCGCCATCAATGGCTTCTTCACACCGCAGACGCCAACAGCGCTGATCATCGTTCTGCTTTTGGTTGCTGGCTTTTTCCGGTCTCTGTTCTTCACCGGCACCAATGCGCTTGCCTATGCGGAAGTGCCGAATGAACAGACCAGTCTGGCAACACCTATCGCATCTGTCGCACAGCAAATATCCATTGCGCTTGGCGTGGCGGTGGCTGGCGGCATTCTTGAAGTTTCGACCAGCCTGCACGACAGGCCATTGGGATTGGCCGACTTCCACACGGCATTCTTCCTTGTGGCAGCCATATCATCGCTGGCGTTCTTCTCGTTTATGCCGATGAAGCCGGATGCTGGTGCCGAAGTATCGGGCCATTACCCGCCCGCCAAGCCCGCACCTGCCGAATAGAGGATCAGGAACGACCCTTGAAATCGCGTGCGAGCAGATAAAGCTCGACCGACTCCGCGCGTGATGCGGGCGGCTTGACGTGATGCACGGATTTGAAGTGCTGCTTGAGCAGCGTCAGCACTTCATTTTCCGTACCGCCCTGAAAGGTCTTGGTCAGAAAATGGCCGCCGGGACGCAGCACGGAAACCGCAAAATCCGCCGCCACTTCGCACAGATGTGTCGTGCGGATATGGTCGGTACGGCGATGACCCGTGGTCGGGGCTGCCATATCAGACAGGACAATATCCGGCTGACCGCCAAGCGCTTCGATCAGTTTGTCCGGTGCTGCGTCATCGAGAAAATCCATCTCAAGCAGCGTCACGCCCGGCAAGGGATCGATGTGCAGATAGTCGATACCGACAACCGTCGGCGCGTCCTCGGGAGAGCCGACAATACCAGCGGCAATCTGGCTCCAGCCGCCGGGGGCGGCACCCAGATCAATGATGCGCTGACCCTTTTTCAGGATCTTGTAGCGGTCATCGATTTCGATCAGCTTGTAGGCGGCGCGCGAACGATAACCGTCCTGCTTGGAGCGCTGCACATAGGGATCGTTGATGTGACGTTCCAGCCAGCGGCGTGACGATTCCTTGATCGTGCCAGCCTTCTTCTTGATCTTGGTATGAAGGCCGCGCGTACCCGTGCCGCCGCGCCCGCCTGTTGTTGTCTTAGCCATTGGGAAATTACGCCCCTCTTTTACGCGACATTGGCGCGAAACCATCGATTGCGCCACGCGCCATCGCGCGACATGAGTTCAGTCAAAATACCTTCGCGCAGGCCCCGATCAGCCACGCGCAGTTTCTGGCTGGGCCAGACATTGCGAATTGCATCGAGAATGGCGCAACCGGCAAGAACAAGATCGGCACGATCAGCCCCGATGCAGGGATTGGCAACCCGCTCGTCAAAGCTCCACGATAGAAGCCTGCTGGTCATCTCGGTCACATCATCATTCTGCATCCAGATACCATCGATGCGGCGCCGGTCATAGCGGTCGAGCCCCAGATGGATACCGGCAAGCGTGGTCACTGTGCCAGACGTGCCAAGCAGGTGGAAATTCTGGCTGTTCACCAGATCACCGAGTTTATGGCGCTCGGAGAAATCATTCAGCAGTTCTGCCACATGATTGACCATGACAGCGAAATTATCCGTCGTTACATCGCGGCCGCCAAAACGTTCGGCCAGCGTGACAACGCCCACAGGCAACGATGTCCACGCAATGATGTGCTCGGCCAGACGCGGCGAACGCCGTTCCGATACGTCGATCAGGGCAATTTCCGAGGAACCACCACCGATATCGAACAGAACAACCGCATCGGTTTCCCGTTCAACCAGCGTGCCGCAGCCCGATACTGCAAGGCGGGCTTCGGTCTGCCGATTGATGATTTCGAGATCAAGACCAGTCTCGTGCTTGACCTGCCCCAGAAACTCCGCGCCATTTTCCGCCTGACGGCAAGCTTCCGTCGCGATGAGACGCGCCTTGCGTACATCATGGTTTTCCAGCTTGTCGCGGCAGATTTTCAGCGCTTCGATAGCGCGGCTCATGGCATTGGGGCTCAAACGTCCGGTTGCACCAAGGCCTTCGCCAAGACGAACAATGCGCGAAAATGCATCAATGACGCGGAACTGGCCGGGCCGCGTTGGTGTTGCGACCAAGAGGCGGCAATTGTTGGTGCCAAGATCGAGCGCCGCGTAGAGCGGAGCGCCCGCATATTTCGGTTCGCGCCTGACATTATCCTGTTCCGCAGGCTTTGCCTGATTGCTCGGTGTTACAGTCGCGGCAATAACAGCTTCCGGCTGTTTCGCACCGGAACGTCCACGACGTCTGCGGTTCGGACGGCGTTTCTTGCCTGTCTTGGCCTGCGCAACGGTACCTGCTTCTCCGACCGGGTGCGCCGAAGCTGCAACGGCAACAGCATTCTCTGTCGAAACAGCACCATGTTTCGACTTGCCACGCCGACGGCGGCGCGCACGTTTCTTGGGGTTTTTGTCGAAGCGTCCTTCTTGGGAATCAGGCTGGCTCTCCTGCGTCTGTCGCGCAGAATCCCCTTGTGGCCCGGGTCCGTTCTTGGCGGGATTTGTAGTGCCGTTTGACACCGAACCACCGCCAGACGCCCCTTCATTCGACGCTTTACGGGCGTCCGATTCGGGGTCTTTCAAAATCTTATCCTTCGGGCGCCGCGCGAACCTCTGGAGGACGCAGGCAAGGCGCTTGTTCATTAACGTTGAAGCCAATGTAACATTATTTGCCGAATATAAAAGTACCCGAGGGAAATTAGCCGGTGATGACAGGGCGGAGAGCCCTGAAAGGGCCCGCTCATGGAGCAGGCCCTTTGACAGCGATCAGCCAAATTTAACGAGGTTATGGATAACAAGCGGACCGCCGGGGAAACCCGCCATCTTCTCGCCCACTGCCAGACTGCCAAGATCAAGTGCAAAGAATCCAAGCTTTTCAAACAGGGCAGCCACCTTGGCTTTGGCGTCCGCATCGTCGCCCGAATAAAACAATACGCGCTTGCCACCTTCGGCTTTCGGGTCAGCGGCAAGCAGGGCAGCGGTCAGATGGTTGAGCGCCTTGACCAGTTTTGCTCCGGGAACGAGATCGCCAACCACTTCGCTCGACAGACGTCCTTTCAGATCAAACGGCTTGAATTCAGGTGCCTCAATGGCATTGTTGGCATTGATGACAATGCGGCCATTCCATGCGGGCAGACCGGCAAGTGCTTGCGGCAGTTTCGTCCAGTTGACGGCAATCAGAACAATGTCAGCGCTTGCCGCCTGTTGCACTGTACCCGCTTTGATGGACGGTCCGATTTCGCCGACCAGTTCTTTGAGTGAATCCGGTCCGCGGCTGTTGGAGAGAGTGGCTTCGATCCCGGCGCGCGCCAATGCCCGTGCAAAAGCCGAACCGATCAGTCCCGAGCCAATAATACCAATGCTCATGATGTTATTTCCTTTGATGTCGTGAACGAGTGAAGTTGCATGGGCTGAATATGGTCCGTTCATTCATTGACGATAAGCGAGTAATGGCTTTAAGTATTTTCAAGTATCAATTGAAAGTATCGACATGGAAACCTTGACCAATCTGGAGTCCTTTGTACGCAGCGCCGAGTCTGGCGGCTTCTCGGCCGCAGCGCGGGGGCTGAAACTGACACCCGCAGCGGTGAGCCGCAATGTGGCGATGCTTGAGCGCAATCTTGGTATCCGGCTGTTTCATCGCAGCACGCGAAACTTGACGTTGACGGAGGAAGGCGAGCGCTTTCTGCAGGCTATCAGGACGAACCTTGATAATTTGCAGGCAGCAATTGCCGACATTTCAGCCCAACGCGACGAACCTTCAGGCGTGCTCAAGGTGAGCATGAGCCCGACGCTCGGTATTGGCTTTGTCATGCCGTTGCTCCCTGACTTCCTCAAGCGCTTTCCGTTGATCCGGCCTGAATGGCATTTCGAAAACCGGCAGGTGGACCTGATAGGCGAAGGTTTTGATGCGGCTATCGGCGGCGGCTTCGAGCTTTTGCCCGGCATGGTGTCGCGTTCGCTCGCGACGCTTCATCTCATTGCCGTTGCCTCACCCAGCTACATGGAGGGGCGCGTATCTCCGACCGATCCGGTGGAGCTTGCCAATATGGACGGAATTGTCTTGCGTCGGGACAGCACAGGACGAATACCCGTTCGAATGCTGCGCAACAGTGCAGGAGAGGAAAAGCCGGCACATATCAGGGAAAGGATTGTCGTCAACGATCCGGCGGCCATGCGGCAGGGAGCACTGCTTGGTCTCGGGGTTACGATTCTTTCGGCGCCGGTTGCCCTGCCTCTTCTGAAGAGCGGCAAACTTGTTCGGCTTTTGCCTGATTGGTATGTCGATGCCGGACCGGTGTCGATCTATTATGCCAGCCGCACATTGCTACCGGCAAAGACGCGGGTGTTCGTTGATTTTATTGCCGAGGCATTCCGGCAAGGCAGGCTGACAGAAAGTTTTGCCGGTGTCCTTGGCTGAAGGTGTTTCCGGACGAGACATCCGCAATTATGCCTTAAATGATGACGATTGTTTTGCTGTCGCCTTTTGGATATCCTTGGTTCAGATTTGGCTCTTCGCGGCGTCAGAGGTTCCCGGCCCGCCAATCTCATTCCAAAGCGGCGACGGGTTTAAACGTTGCACGACGACTGATCTCCGGCACCCGCCGGGATGAGAACACCGCAGGTCAGCTTTCGCTGCTTGCCACTTCCAGAGGAGGGTTGGCATGTTCACGCGTACGACACATTCCATCGTCCACTTCAACGCACCATTTGCGCTGAAGGGAGTGGACAAGACATTGCCCGCAGGGGATTACGACATCGATCAGGATGAAGAGCTGATCGACGGCCTGGCCAGGGTTGCCCACCGCCGCGTTGCGACCTTCATTCACGTTCCATCCCGGTCATCAAAGCTCAGCACCCGGCAGGTTTTCCCGATTGATCACTTTGATCTGGAAGCAGCGCTTCTTGAGGATCAGTCCCGCCCCGAATAAATCTTCCCGTCCAGATTACAATCAACAAAAGGAGAACCACCATGGCTAAAGGTCAACAGCGCAGCAACCGTGAAGTGCGCAAACCAAAGAAGGACAAGGCTGAGGTGAAAGCCGCTGTTCCGTTTGCAAGCTCCATTGGCAAACAGACTGAGGTTATTGGCAAGGGCAAACCCAAGCCTTAAGGGCCTCTCTCTTATCCAACAAACCATTGTTCAGGTGCGGCGCGATTGTGATGATCGCGCCGTATTGTTGCGGTGAACGTTGGGTTGTGGTTCGACAAGCTCACCATGAGGGGCTTGGGTGGATGTAACGCTAATCACCAACGTTGCAGAACTTGGCTCCCGCCATCCCACCCAATTCCGTCATCCTCGGGCTTGACCCGAGGACCCACAATTTAAAAGCGTCAAGTTTCAGATTTGTTGAATTTCCTTTGCCATGGGTCCTCGGGTCAAGCCCGAGGATGACGGAGAGGGGTGATGTAACGGAGCCAAGTTCTGCGACCTTGGTGATTAGCATTACATCCACACTCTCCCTCATGGTGAGCTTGTGGAACCACGAACCACGCGCAATGCCCATTCAGCCCCGCAACCCGAAACACGCGTCAAGAGTAAAATTAGAACAAAACAGGAACAAATTCCTTTTCAAGGGTTCCCGCTTGTGGCATTCTTTCTGAAAAGGAGATTCCGATGAACGCCATATTGAAACAACCGGAAGACGAAATCGATGAAGCCTTGGCTTACCATCAAGGGGACACGCGCGCGACGATAGCCGCACTTCTGGCCGAGCGGGAGTTCCTGCTGCGCGAGATCGAATATGCCTCTCTGGCCATGTCCTATGGCTTTGCACGGGGCTGGACGCCGGGACACAGCAGGAATGCACGATAGACTTGTGGAGCGTCGCGTGCGATGATTGTGGCTCAAAAATGCGAGACACGATGAAACATAGTCCAAAACAATTGCCTGAAGTTGGTGTCCGTCCGAAGCGGGTCCTTAGTCCTTCGGAACAGAAAAGTCTGGCCACAACCGCTGCCGCATCCGCCATTATCAATGACGAGACTGCAAAATGGGAAAACAAGACCGCACGCCTGAAGGCGCTGCGGCTGGCCAAGGAAGCGGAAGAAGAAGCTGAAAACGCTTTAAAACCGGCCAAGAAGCCTACGAAAGCCAAGGCGAAGGCAAAGGTGACGCTGGCAACCAAGGGTAAGTAACCCGACAGCAATTCATAACGCATTGACGCGGTCTTTTAAGCCGCGGCTGGATCAATTTATCAGAATGCAGACGTGCTTGCCCCATGAAGAATGGTTGCCAGCATCACTCAAATATTGCGCAGTAAAAGCATCCAATATAGCCGTTGAATCAGGCTAAGTTTTTATAATTAAATTATTTTTTCCGGCGCAGCATTGACGAAATGATCTTCAGGCCCTATGTAAGGCCCATCGGTATTTGGTAGTTTGTTTTTAGTTTTATTGCGCCAACGCGCTCTCAACGATCCTTCTTCAAAAATCGAGCTAAAACTGTCGGGCGTCGCCCGGTAGGTCACCAAAACATATTCCTTGAAAGGGTTCATTATGAGCACTGGAACAGTAAAGTGGTTTAATTCCACAAAGGGCTTCGGCTTCATTCAGCCAGACGATGGTTCGGCAGACGTGTTCGTTCACATCTCCGCAGTTGAGCGCGCTGGCATGCGCAGCCTCAATGACGGTCAGAAGATCAGCTTCGAGCTGGTTCGTGACAACAAGTCCGGCAAGATGACTGCTGACCAGCTTCAGGCTGGCTGATATAATTCGTCTTCGCGGTCTTTGACCACGGATGTACTGGCACTGATAGCCAAGATGAATTTGAGAAGGTCGGGTTTTCCCGGCCTTTTATTTTGTCGTTTTGATGATTCCCGTTACGATGCGAGATTGCGAGAAATCGAGCAGGCTGTCCGTTCCATTAGGCCAATATCGGGTAGAGATATATCAATAGAGGCCGTCTGGAAGCCAGGAATCCAGATAGTCTTCCATAGGTCTTCCCGACATCACTGTTGAGACCCAAGCACGCCGCTCAAAATCGATGGGAATGAGTTCATAGGCGCAAGCCATGATGTCAGTTTTCGCAGATGAAAACTTTGGCACTCCTGAATATTCTGTCTGAGCCACGTATTGCATACAGACACATTCATTCGTCCACCATTGAGTCAAAAGAGACTTCGCACCGCTCCCATGGTGCAGAATAGCAAAACCGACCGAATAGTGCGGTGTATCATTCATTCGGGCAAGATTGACCTCGACGAAAACGCGGGCTGCCTCAACTAACTGCGGATCAAGGGCCAGTTTTTGTTCTGAAGCTTCCGCTGAAATTCCATAGACTTTAATCGCCCAATCAGGGAAGCGCCAAGTATCCAGACGTCCAAAATATCTTGGTGTGTATGTAGGAATTAGCACAATACATTCTCCAGATGCGAATATCGAAATGCCGCAGTTTGTTTGAAATGCCCACCGGGGATTTCAAAGGTTAGTCGCTCGCGGTAAATTTGACCATGGCGGGACACACGACCGGAGCCAGACGCGCGGATATTGTAGGCAACATCACAAGCTGAGAGCGGATGGGCGGCAGCGCATATCCCAAGCTCGGAAAGTACGCGCATTTTCCAAGATATTTCCGCGTATTCTTCAAGAATCCTCTGGAAAGAATTTTTGCGGCATCCCACAGTGCGAGTCACCCCTATGCTGATGTCTGCGAAGACACCGGCACATTTTGCATTGTATGAAGGAGCCCTGCGGCCATGAAAGTTCTCGTTCTTGGAAGTGGCGTCGTTGGCGTCACATCTGCCTGGTATCTGGCACAGGCAGGTCACGAGGTCACTGTGGTGGACCGGCAGCCCGGTCCGGCTCTGGAGACAAGCTTTGCCAATGCCGGCGAAATTTCACCCGGCTATTCATCGCCATGGGCTGGCCCCGGCGTTCCCATCAAAGCCATCAAATGGATGCTGATGCATTTCGGTCCCCTCGTCGTGCGGCCGAAATTTGATCCCTATATGGCGCTGTGGCTGGTGCGTATGCTGCGCAACTGCACGTCGGCACGTTATGCCCGTAACAAGATCCGCATGGTTCCCATCGCTGAATACAGCCGCGACTCGCTGCGCGATTTGCGGGCTGAGACCGGCATTAGCTATGATGAGCGCAGTCAGGGCACATTGCAGCTCTTCCGCAAACAGAGCCAATATGACGGCACATCAGGCGATATCGAAGTGCTCAAGCAGTTCGGCGTGCCCTATGAACTCCTTGACCCTGCTGGCTGTATTGCCGTCGAACCAGCCCTTGCCAATGTGCGCGAAAAATTTGTCGGCGGTCTACGGCTGCCCGGTGATGAAACCGGCGATTGCAAGATTTTCACGGAAAAGCTGGCCGCGCTTGCGGCTGAAAAGGGCGTTACCTTCCGCTTCAACACCACCATCACCTCAATCAACACCAGCGGCAACCGTATTGCCAGCGTTTCGACGGAGACGGAAGAACTGACAGCCGACGCCTATGTCGTCGCATTTGGCAGCTACTCGCCATTCCTCTTGCGCCGCATTGGCGTGCCCGTTCCTGTGTATCCGATCAAAGGCTATTCCATCACCGTGCCGATTGCCGATGCCACATGCGCACCTGAATCGACCGTCATGGATGAAACCTACAAGGTAGCCATTACGCGGCTCGGCGATCGTATCCGCGTCGGCGGCACTGCGGAAATCTCCGGCTATGATCTGACCCTGCGCGATGCGCGCAAGGCGACATTGCAGCATTCTGTCAGCGATCTTTTCCCCGGTGGCGGCGATCTGTCGAAAGCCACCTTCTGGAGCGGTCTGCGACCGATGACGCCTGATGGCCCGCCCATTATTGGTGGCGGCACCAAATATCAGAACCTCTTCCTGAACACCGGCCACGGAACGCTTGGCTGGACCATGTCCTGTGGTTCGGGCCGGGTATTGGCTGACATTGTGTCCGGTAAAACACCTGACGTTGACGCATCGGAACTCGGGATCAGCCGCTACGGCTGACGGTCCGGTTTATGCTCCCTTCTGYCTGCCAAGGTTGACTTTGCGGGCAGAAGACAGCGACGTCTCCATCAAGCTAACCCATTTAAAACATTACAAATTGTTTAGGTTCGCGTTCAGTTTTCATTCATCTCGCACCTCGTAAAACTGCATGGTGTTTCAAGATAACCCCTGCAACCGACGAGGAAACAACATGAAAAAGATCGCCCTGGCAGCCCTTGCCATTTCACTGATTGCAACGCCCGCAGCCTTTGCCCAGCAGCAGCAGGGTTATGGCCACCAACAGCAGGACCGTATGGTCAAGAAGCGTGTCATTACCGAACGCACTGTTGTGAAGAAGACGCGCTGGGTGCGTGGCCATCAGCTGCCCAACAACTACCGCCGCAATGTGGTGCGTGATTATCACCGCTATCACCTGAAGACACCGCCGCGCGGTTATCAGTGGGTCCGTGCAAACAATGACTATGTCATGGTCAGCATTGCATCCGGCATTATCGCATCGATGATTCAGGGCCGGTAGATACATGAGCCCCTCTATGTATGATCTGTAAAAACGAGCAGATCGACATAGGGGGTTCAAAGAACATTTTTGCGTGGTTCGACAGGCTCACCATGAGGGAGAGGGATGATGCAAAGGAGTCAAGTTCTGCAACCTTAGCGATCTACAACCTTAGCGATCTGCAACGTTGGTGATTAGCGTTGCATCCACACTCTCCCTCATGGTGAGCTTGTCGAACCACGAACCACGCGAAACCGTTGCCTGCAGCAGAAAAACCAGTGCCTGCTCTAGTTCACGAAGACCCGGACACTTGCAGCGCGCCCAACGGCATCAATAACAGTCAGGGTTGAATATCCCCCACCATCCGGCACCCATTGATTGTCGCGGCGGCGCGAGGTTTCCGGCAGAGGCTTGCCATTGGCCAGCCAGCGGAACGGTGCGCGGCCTCCCTGCAATTTCAGCACAAGCGGCGATAAGGCTCCACCTGATGTTGCGCCGAGTTCGACACGCGCACCTTCAGGCGGATAAATGATCTGCGGTGCAGGCTCACGCGTGGATGAGGCCAGAAGCCCGTTGGAGGTTCGGCTGAAACGCCGCTGGCTGATCGGCAATTCCGCCTGACTGATCCGAACGGCACCGCCCGGTGCCCTTGGCAGCGGCGTAACAGGAACACCGGATTTGACAAAGCCTTCGAACAGGATCGGCGCCGCTGTACCAAAACCGGTAATCCCCGGCACGGCGCCATTATCCGGACGGCCAACCCAGACACCGAGCACGTAGCTGCCATCAAAGCCGACGGACCATGCATCGCGATAGCCATAGCTCGTACCGGTTTTATAGGCGATGCCACGCTGCACTGCGCCAAGCGGCGGCATGACGCCTGATAGAATATCGGTCACATGCCATGCGGCAACCGGCTCCAGCAATGGTTCCGCCTCAATCGGCTGCGGCTTGCCCTGAATGCCATCCCCAAGCAGCACGGGTCTGCCGCGATTGGCAAGCGCCGCATAGAGCTGCACCAGATCTTTCAATGTAATGCCGACGCCGCCAAGACCAATCGCCAGTCCGGGCTCTTCATTGGCTGGGAGGACAGGTCTTACTTCGGCCCGGCGGAAACGCACCATCAACCGCGTCGGGCCAACGGCATCAAGCAGCCGGACCGCAGGCACATTTAGCGACAATTGCAGGGCCTGCCTTATGCTGACATCGCCCTGATAGCTCATATCGAAATTGCGTGGACGATAACCGAAGAAGTCGGACGGACGATCCTCGATGATCGTTTCCTGCGACACAAGACCATCCTCGAAGGCCAGACCATAGATGAACGGCTTCAGCGTCGATCCCGGCGAGCGCATGACGCGGGTCATATCAATCCAGCCGGAGCGGCTGGCATCAAAATAATTGGCTGAACCCACCTCACCGACGATTTCGCCGGTACGGGCATCAGCCATCACCATGGCAATCGATATCTTTGGGCCAAGCTTGCTGGCCGCATCCTTGGCAACCGCTTCAAGCCCTTGCTGGATCGGACGGCGCAGCGTTGTCTGGTGCCTGAGAATCTGCGGCTCCTTGCGCAAGGCGGCTTCGGCCAAATGCGCCGCATAAACAGGAAGTTGCAGGCGGCGGGATGGAATGGGTATCAGCCCGGCACGTTCTGCCTCGCCCTCGCCCACCACTTTGGCGACGGCCATGCGATCCAGCACGCGCTCGCGTGCGGTCTGTGCTGCAGCAAGATTGCGATCGGGTCGACGCTTCTCCGGCAATTGCGGCAGTGCCACCAGCAAAGCCGATTCAGCCACCGTTAAACGACGCGGTTCCTTGCCGAAATAGGCAAGGCTTGCCGCCCGGATACCCTCAAGATTACCACCATAGGGGGCATGGGTGAGGTAAAGGTCAAGAATCTGCGCCTTGGTCAATCGCCGTTCGATCTGTAGGGCACGAACCAGCTGGGCAAATTTCGCACTGAGTGAGCGCCCTTCGCGTGGTTCGATCAGCCGTGCCAATTGCATCGACAGGGTAGAGCCACCGGAGACAATGCGACCATTGCTTACCAGTTGCAGTGCCGCGCGCGCCAAGGCCTGCGGGTCAACGCCGCGATGCTGCCAGAAGCGTTGATCCTCATAGGCAACCAGCATACGGACAAATTGCGGATCGACATCGGCAGCTGTGGTCTGCAAGCGCCAGCGCCCTTCCGACGTGGCAAAGGCGCGGAGCAGCTGGCCATTGGCATCGACAACTTCTGGCGATACTTCCCGCGCCTGTTGCAATGGCGGCGGAAATTTTCTGTCTGCCAGGTCAAGGCCGAACGCAAGCACCGTCGCCACCACCAGATTGGCGGATATGCCGATACAAAATGTGCGCCACGTGATCATCGAATGAACCGACCTTGAGCAAAGACTCGCCTATTGCGCC
Organism: Phyllobacterium sp. TAF24; assembly: GCF_052113785.1. Classification (NCBI taxonomy): domain Bacteria; kingdom Pseudomonadati; phylum Pseudomonadota; class Alphaproteobacteria; order Hyphomicrobiales; family Phyllobacteriaceae; genus Phyllobacterium; species Phyllobacterium sp. TAF24. The sequence goes on from NZ_JBFRDN010000001.1 coordinate 156,013, forward strand.
GTTACAACCTCCATCCGGCCCGTTGCCGTGCGTGCGGAGAATTGCGGACGATACATGTCCTCGACACTGGCTGCCGGATGATCATAGGTTCCCGGCGTCACGGCACGCACCACATAAGCAAGCGTGATTTCCCTGTTATCGCCCGTATTGCGATCAAAGGCGGCGACGAAGCGATCACTGCGGAATTCCGTATGGGCGGCTTCTACTTCACCGATCCAGTCGAAATTCGACAGCTGTGCGCTGTTGACGAGACCCGGATTGTCGATCTCGAAACCGGCGGGCAGGAGATCGGTAATCAAGACACGCGACGGCCAGTTGTTGTTTTCAGTGACCTTGATAACCACAACATAACGCTCGTTCTGCTTGGCTTCGCTGACATTGGCCTCCGACCCATCCAGCGTGTAATAGCTGCGCTGGATGTTGAAGCCATCACCACCTGCGGGTAAAGGCTGGGCGGGTGCAGCAACTGTCGTCACCACGGCCGATATGGCTTCAGTCGATCCATTGGTGATGCTGACAGGCTGCGCGATCAACTCGTCGCCGGTCATACGCTGGGCATAGCCGCCCGTATGCGCCGCACCGTTGATGGTGAGCTTCAGATCATTGTCGCCGCTCTGAATGGCACGCGCGGCCAGTAGCATCCATGTCTGCTCCTGCGTACTGGTATAGAGCTTGCGCTCCCATTCCTTGGCAACAATCTGCGACAATTGCGGAATGATGGCCGGAACCGGACGGCTTTCGGCCGCCAATGCCAGAACCGCCGCATCATCACGCAGGGACGAACCATAATCGGAACGCACAAGGCTGACATTGGTGGCCTTGGTCGACATTTGCAGCGAGTTGGTGAAGATGCTCTGCGAGCGCTGCGCATCCCCATAAAGCGCCAGAGCAGCGGCCAGATGAGCACGCGACAATGGCGTGGGGAATTCCGACAGCTTCGTATCGGCATAGTAGCGCAGGTCACTCACAGCCGCCTTGCGGTTGCGGGCGAGAACATAGAGTGCATAGGCAATCTGGTTGCCCTGATCCTTGACATTCACGTCATAGCTCAGTGAATTCTGCAGATTTTCCAGTGCCTGTACGAGCGCCTTCTCAGGCACGTCATATTTCTGCTCGCGTGCCCGCGTCAGGAAATCGGTGACATAGGCATCAAGCCAGAGATCGCCGGAACCGGGCGCCCACAGACCGAAACTGCCCGTCGATGACTGGTAGGACAGCACGCGGAAGATGGCATCCTGCACCCGCTTCTGCACATCGCCATCTTCGGCAAGACCCGATTGTTTAGCCATTTCGCTGAGATAAAGCAGCGGCATGGCACGGCTGGTGGTCTGTTCGGCGCAGCCATAGGGGTAACGGTCGAGCGTCATGAGCAGGCCCGGTATATCGAAGGCCGATGAACGCGATACATTGAGACTGACCGATGCGCCTTGCAAAAGACTGCTCGCCAGCAATTCGCGGTCAATTTTCAACGTGCTGTTGGGTGCAATCTTGATCGGATTGCGCAGCGTGATCGGCAGTGATGCCGGCCGCACCGGAATGTTGAGAGATTGTTCAAGCGAAATGCCTGAGGCATTCGAGAGTTTGACCGAGACAACGCCGTCGCCCGGTTCACGGCCGTTAAGTGGCAATGTCAGATCGAACTTGCCGCCAGCCGTCAGCTTGACGGTTTGGGCAGCGGACTGCTGATCCACAGCCACTGCCTGATTGCTCGTCACCTGCAACTGATAATCGCCTGCCGGTGCATCCGTATTGGCGATATCGAGCCGTAGTGCGGCCTTGTCTCCGGGTGCGAGGAACTTTGGCAGGCTCGCCGTCACCACAACAGGGTCGCGGATGATGACATCCTTGCTGGCATGGCCAACGCCCGCCTTAGACCAGGCAACAGCCATGACGCGCGCAGTTCCGTTGAACTGCGGAATATCAAAGCTCACATTGGCTTTGCCTTCCGCATCGACCTTTACCGGGCCGGAGAAGAAAGCAACCAGTTTTTCTGTGGGCGGGCTGCCCTGCAATGGCATCTGCGCGCCATCACCACCGGTGCGCAACCGGCCTGCCACGCCCTGCGAGCCGTCAATGAGACGGCCATAGAGATCACGGATTTCAAGGCCGAGCTGGCGCTGGCCAAAATACCAGTTGTCGGGATTGGGCGCTTCATAGCGGGTGAGATTGAGGATACCGACATCAACGGCGGCCACCGTAACATAGGCCGTGTCACCAACGCCCGCACCGGTCACCTGAACGGGAATGTTCAGCGGCTGGCGTGGCAGGGTCTTTTCTGGTGTATCCAGCTTCACCGCAAGATTGCGGTCGCCCGGATTGACACCCAGCCATTTCACGCCGATGGCGCGCATCGGCATATGGCTGTCCCGATCATTGCCCGGACGGAACAGCGTCGCCGTGACATAGGCCCCGGCGCCCCAATCGGCAGTGACAGGAATTTCCACCTCGCCACCTTCCGCAGGAATGCTTGCACGCTTCGTCGTCAGCAGGTTTTCAGCGCCGACCGTCACCAGAAGTTCACCGGCAAAACGCGGCGATACTTTCAATTTGGCCGTATCGCCGGGAGCATAGTTCTGCTTGTCGAGCGCGATCTCAAGGCCATCAGGCGTTTCGGTCGACGTGGCGGCAACATAATATCCGGCATCGAACTCGACGCTGGATGTAGGCCCGTCCGCTTCTGCTGTTTCCACCTCAAGCCGGAAACGGCCCCAGGTAACAGGGACGGAAATCTCCGAGCCCTCAGCCGTTGCATCAACAGTGCCGTTGGAGATGAGTTTTGTCGAAACGATCGGCTCATATTTCCATGAGTTTCCATCGCGATACCATTGATAGTTGCGCTGGACGCTGACAAGTTTCCAGCTCAAGCCATTCATCGCCTGTTTCTGACCATTATTGTCAACGCCGATGATGTGGAACTTGCCGACGGAATTTTCGGCGAGATCGCCATCGAATTCCGGTTTGATGCCGATCTTCGAGCCTTGCGATTTCACCGGCAGGGTAAGGGTGCGCTCAATGGCACGGCCACCGGCTTCCTGCATACGCACGACAATATTGGCATTCAGCAATTGCGTTGTTGAAGGCACCTCATTCAGCGTGACATCGAATGTCGTCTTGCCGTTCTCATCAAGCGCCTGCAAATCCTCCAGCGGAATGCGTGTGTCCTCATTGGCCTGTTCATCGGCCAGACCGAAACGATAGCCTTTGAAGTTGGCATCCTCATGCGTCGGCTTGAGGCTGACTTCACCTTCAAGATTGAGGCCCGCTGCCGGTGCGCCATAGAGGAAACGGCCATCAACCGTAACTGGCGTCGGCGCACCTACCGCGACCGACTTGGCTTCGCTGGTCAGGTCGAATTCGATCCTATCAGGAACGAAGTCTTCAACCATGAAGGATTTTTCGGCGATCGGCGAAGCTTTGGGGTCCGTATAGATCTGCATGTTCCATGTGCCGCGCATGGCGTTTGCCTGCAGCACCAGATCGAGCATATGGCCGCCAAGCTCAGTACCGGCGCTGACCTTACGGCGATCTTCCACACCATCAGGACGCTTGAAGACAAAGGTCAGCGGCAGGTTTTCGATGGCATTGGCGCTGATATCGCGGGCAAGTGCTGCCGCATGCACAGTTTCACCGGCGCGGTAGATACCGCGTTCCGTCCACGGAAGCACGTCAATTGCACCGGGGGCCGTGCGACCGGTCACGCCGCGATCCGAAAGGTCAAAGCCCGCCCGCGTCATGTCGAGGAACACATAATCCGCATCGCCATTCTTGGCGGTGATGACGGCGGGCGTCATGGCAGCAGTGCCGCGCAGCAAGCCCGCGGTGAATGTCGCGCGGCCATCCGTATCGGTGATAGCAGTGCCAAGAACTTCATTGTTCTTGGCCAGAAGCTGCAACTCAACGCCTATCAAAGGTTGAGCGCTTGCCAAAGACCGGGCGAAAACATTGAGGCCATCCGTGCCGGTATAGGTGGAAAGCCCGATATCGGAAACGACAAACCACTGGGTCGCCTGTGAATCCCACTCATTGGTATGAGCGTCGGTTGAGACTGCGGTCAGAACGTAGACGCCAGGCTTGCGCTGCGGCAACGCTTCGTCCACGGGGAAACTGGTAACCACGTCCTTGTTGAGATCGGACTGGATATCAATCGCGCCCTGCCAGACCAGTTCGCCGGATTCATCCTGCAATTTCTGGGCGTTATAACCATCAATCTGGGTGAGAAACTGCGAGCTGGTAAGCAGTGAAGCAATGCCGCGATCACCAATGCGGTAAAGCTTCAGATTGGCGCTGGTGGTATTAACAGAGACAATCGGAATGCCACGGCGGGCGGTGCTCGGCAGCACAAAGCTGTCGCCGGTAAAGCGCACCATGGCCGAGCGATCCTTGACGTAAATGTCGAGATCAACCTGACCTTGCAGCGGTTCACCCACCGAAGATGGCAGACCCGCGCGCAAGGCGAGCTTATAGCGCTGGCCGTGATTCAGACCCTCTACGCAAATCTCGCTGCCCTTGGCTTCAAGACCTTTGGGCGCTGCTCCATCCAGTGTTACGAATGGCGCGTAGTCCGTTCCCATTTTAACCAGCGGCTCGGAAAACTGCACGCATGCCCGCGCCGTTGCACTGTCCGCATCGATGGTGTGGTTGATGACCCGGAAGCCCTGACGAGCCTTCAGATCGACATAGGCAGCCTTGACAGTTTTCGCATCGACAAGTTCGAGGCTGGCCTTGTAGGCATTCAGCGCCGCGCGATAATTCTGCGCGTTTTGCAGCGAAGCCGCCAGCACAGCCAACGCATCGGCGCGGCTCTGGGTGGTGCGGGTTAAAAGATAACCATTATAGGCGGCAAGCGCGGCCTGACCGGCAATATAGGTGTTCTTGTCGGCGCGATTGGCAGCGAGAGCGGTTTCAATCCACAGATCCGCATCATCGGGCGACACGGCAAGCGCGCCTTTGAAGGCATTAAGCGCATTTTCAATATTGCCAGCGGCCAGTTCAGCCCGTGCGGTAGCCTTCAGCCCGTCCGCGCCCTCTGCCTTCTGCGCGTCCGTCAAGGCAAGACGCGCCTTAACCTGCCGGGCATCCTGCACAAGCTGGTCGGAGAGAAAAGCCAGTCTTGTCGGCGCGCCGATATCCGGCTCGACGGTGGTTTCAACAACCTTGCCGGCGATGGCACCGGGGAAACTGTGCAACTGGTTGAAGTCAGACTTCATGAAGCACCATTTCACCTTGGGATTATAGGTGAAGGCTTTGCACGTTGATTCAGCCAGACAGACAGCCTCGCACTGCTCAAGGGTCACATCCTCTTCAGTGCGCAGGTCAAACCCGAAATAGTCGCCGTCCTTGGTGGTGACAATGTCGCGATTCGTTTCGGCAGCGCCAACGGGTGCGCCGGAAACCAAGGCAGAGAGAAGAAAAACTGAAAATCCGATAACCGCGCGCATAGACATGTAGTCCTCCCCAACGCAACCCGTCTGGTGGTGAGCCGCACTCTTCAAACTTCGGTATAACTTGTCAACAGATCATGCGGTCGGAGCGCGGTCGTCCAAGGCGATTTCCGTGCGTATCCATGCCTGAAAATGCTGCATTTGCAGCGTCGGCTTGCGGTTTTTCGGGGAAACCAGCCAATAGGCAATATTTGAAGGCACACGCAGCGGAAATGGCGCAACCAGACGCCCATCGGCCAACGCATCCTCCACAAACAATTCCCAGGCCAGCATGATGCCCTGCCCGCTGATGGTTGCTTCAACCGCGAGCCACGGGTCGGAGAAAGTGGGGCCATCAAAGGATAGCGGACCACCCAGACCCGCCGCCATCTGCCATTCATCCCAGCTGAACATAGGATTTTCGTAACAGATGATCGGCTGGCGGAAAATATCGGCGGGTCCCGTCAGGCGTTCGGCGAAGGTACGCGTGCAGACCGGAAACATCTTTTGCGGCAACAGGCATTCAGGTGCCCCATCGTGCCAATCACCATTGCCGAGCCGGATGGCCAGATCGATATCGGAGTTTTTCAGGTCAAGAATGCCCGGGGAAGGATCAATGCGAATCTTCATATCCGGATGTGCGGCGCGCAAACGACCAAGCCGTGGCACCAGCCATTTTGAGGCAAAAGTCGGGGCCACGGAAAGAAGCAGGGTCTGCTCAACCCCATCCGCCATGGCGACAGCGCGCGACAGATGCTGGAACCCCTCTTCCAGTCGGGCAATGAACCCCTTGCCGAAAAAGGTGGGAACGAGCCCTGCCCGCGTCCGGTCAAAGACCGTGTGACCAATCTGCGCTTCGGTGCGGATCAACTGCTGGCTGACGGCGCTGACTGAAACGCCAAGTTCTGCCGCCGCCTTAGGCAGCGATCCCAGCCGCCCGATGGCCTCAACAGCACGCAGACCATTGATGTGAACCCTGTTCAAATTCTTCATGATGCGATTTACTCATCAAGATTTTCTAAACTCTGATATCGCCATTCTTGATTGATGATAGCAATAAACCCAATCAGAATAGCACATTCCTCCAATCATGGGAGCCGTGTTATGAAGATTTTCTGGCTAACAAAGTGGTGTGCGGAAATCCTTGGCCTGTTCCGCCCCAACCGGAGTGTTCCCGACGAAGTTGCAGCTGACCATTGGCGCCGGGACCCACTGTCCCATCCGGCCTTGCAGGCAATGTGCCTTGATGAGTTAGCTGATCTGCCATTCGATCCGCGCAGGCTTCGCAGTTGCTGATTTTAAAAAGAAAAGCCCCGGAAGCATTCCGGGGCAATCCTGTTCATGAACAGATTGGATCGACTGAGCTAGAATCGTACAGTCAGATCGGCTTTGACGGCGTTGTCATGGCTCTGGCTGGAAAACTGGCCGGTATAGCTAACACCAAGCGTGGTGGCCTTGCCGATACCAAAATCCAGTCCCGCCTCGACGAGCGCAGTGTCCTCAGCTACCGGCAGACCATCAACAGAGAAGGCATTGCCACCGGAGAAGGCCAGCGAGGCTTCCGGTGTGGTATCGCCAAAAGCATGTCGCCAACCCGCCATGCCGCGGGCGGTGAGGACAGTCGTATCGCTCATGATGAAGCGATGCGAGGCCCTGAGCCCAAGAGTTGTCGTGGTCAGATCAGTCGTGTCTGACCGCCCCGACAACGCGGTGATACCGCCGGTTTCGGTAAAGCCATCGGTCTTTAGATGCGTATAGGCAACTGCGGCAAAGGGTTCGAATGCAGCATAGGCTGTATCGATCTGGTAGGCTGCCTCACCAAACACCTGCACCGATTTTGCCGAATAATCTGCCGTATTGTTGTCATTGATACCGCTGAAGACGACCTTGCGGCGCGTATCGATCTCATGATGGGCAAGGCTGGTGCCAAAGCTCAATGTCAGCGCATCGATTTTGGTGCCGCCATAGACACCGACCTGATAGGTATCGGCAGAGGCACGGCCACGATCCGTATGAACAGATGTGTTGCCATAACCGGCCAAGAGACCAAAGCGCCACGTATCGGCAATCACCCCGTCAAACCCGGTTACGAAACCGCCGGTATTGCGGCTATAGGCGGATGCATTGCCATTGCTGTCAACATCGCTCCATGAGCCAGAGGCTTCGCCCCACAGCGCTGTTGTTGGAGTAGCAGGTTCGACAGAAGCAAAGGCCGCACTCCCCTTCTTCTGGTCGGGACCGTAAGCCAGAACCGGCATCGCTGACTTGCTGCTTGCCGTATCGCCAAAGGCAGCCCGGATACGATTGCTCGCGGCATCGCGGACAAACTTGCCATCCTCGGCCAGAATGCCTTTCAGTGAGGCATGGACTTCTCCGGAGAGGGCGTCGAAGTAGGCAGGCAGGTTCTCGCCAAGTCTGGTGACGGCTATGGTGTTATAGAGCGGATTGCCAAGTCCAAGGCTTTCGACACCGGTTGCCGCTGCCTTCTGGTTCTTGGTCCGTCCGGCATCGGCGAAGGAAAGTCCGTTTTGTGACAGAGTGACATTCACATCATTGGCGTTATAGGAGAGCGCTCCACCAATGAAATAATATTGGGGTAGAACCGTATCAAACTTTCCCTCCCTGCTACCAAAAGTGACGATCTTATAGCTCTTGTTGAGCAGAGCTAGCGTTTCGGCAGGCGAAAGGGCCTCGGTGCCGTTCTCGGCAGCAATGATAACCACACCTCCCAATAAATGGATCTCTCCCTTCACGTCCAAAACATCTGGTGTTCCATTCGCCCCCAGCTGGATAACCAAGCCGCTGCCCTTGTCGAAGCTGGCATCTCCAGCCACATGCAGCGTGCCGACGGAATTGCCCGGCGCAACGATACCACCCGCATGCACGCCGAGGCTGCCGACCGTGCCAATGCCGCCAAGCGCACCGTTGTTATTGACTGAAACAACCGAAGCAATGCTGCCATCAACAGCGAGCAGGCCACCATTGATCTGGGTGTCGCCCGTATAGGTGTTGGTTCCGGTAAGACGCAATGTTCCGGTGCCGGATTTGATCAGACTGCCGAAATACTGGCGCGTTTTGAACGCCTCGTCGCGCGCGGTTTTGGTGGTATATTCAGTCCTGTCCGCATCGCTTGCATTGGCAGGCAGGCCATTCTGCCAGCCCTTTGTAGTTTTGGTCGTTTCCCATTCATCGTGTTCGGCCTTGTCTTCGGTCTGCCGGGCACGAATCGCCACATCGGAAATATTATTGCTCCAGCTATCGCTCACACCGGCGCCCAGATTGGCATCGAACCGGCCAAGGAACTGGCCGGGGCCGTTCATCGCCTTGTTCAGATCGACAAGTCCCCAGCCGGTCACGGCATTGGGTACCTGTGCGGTGCCGGGAACGACGGGTGTGCGCGAGCGCGTGCCCGTCGTCGGAGCGACGTCAGGGCTTGCAACCATATTCTGCGCCGTTGTGAACAGCACCGACAGTGCCTGTTCATTGGTCATATAGGGGAACCGTTGCATGATCAGCGCCAGCGCGGCGGAAGCATGGGGTGCAGCGGCCGATGTGCCGTTAAAACCATTGCTCAAACCACCATTGGTATCCGTCGTTTGCACAATGGTCGGCGCCATGATGCACCAGTATTTTGCAATGCCGCACCGATTGTAAATCTGGTCTTTCTGGTTGTTGGCAAAACCGGTTGTCGTCATCCAGTGGCCTTCAAGCTCCGGACGAAAATAGGGCAGCGAACCGCGCAGACTGGCATTGTCATAGCCGGAATTGCCCGCGCTGAAATTGTTGATAATGCCTTCCTTGCCGTTCTTGTCCGTTGAGGCTCTCGCGGCTCCCTCGATCCAGGTATTCTTGCCGTCATATTGCTGATAGGCGGCGAACAGTTTTGCCAGAGTGGAATAGTTCTGGTCCGCTGGCTGGCTGCCCCAGCTATTGCTGATAATGCGCACATCCTGCGCTGCTACAGCGTCGTAAACCGCGGCGAGATAGCTCGCCGACGATTTTGGAAAGGCAGCTTGAGGGGCTGGACCGAAAAGCAGGGCATCGGTTGCATTGGTATTGCCGACATAGATGTCCGCATCAAACGCCACGCCCTGCACACCTGTGCCATTGCGGGCGGCGCTGATAACGCCTGTTACCTTGGTGCCGTGGCTGTCATTGACGCCGCTGATCCAATTGCCGGAAACACCATCGGGATTGTTTGGATCTGGTGCGGCATTGGGGTCCTTGGCGAAAACCGCGTGATATCTGGAAGTCGGAGAAAATTCCGAATGCGGGTTGTAGAACCCCGAATCAACAATACCGATCTTGACGCGCTTGCCTGTGGTCGCGTCATAGCCGGTAATGCCGCGGGCATAGGCATATTCGGCCTTCATGGCGCCGACGCCCCAATTTGCCTGAAATTCCTTGTCGGCCCGCCATGTTGCGGCTGCCGCCTCAAGATCACTGGTCTTTGATCCATCGGCATTGACGTAAATCGCATTCGCCTGCTGCGCGTGAGCGCCTGAGCACGCCGCTGCAATCAGGAACGCCGTAGAGGCGGTGCTGAGAAGATAGTGGCGATACTTGGCGAAGAGGTCTGGACGTGCGGATGCAATCGTCCCTGTGGTACGGAAAGACATGGAATCTGGCCCCCCAGTTTCATCGTGAAAAATAAAATTCGGAAAAGTAGCGAGCAAATAGTTGGGTAATAGAGTTACAACCACTAGCAGCAGTCAAGTGGAAAAATATTTCAACCGAGGTTTTCCGCACGTCTTTTTGCTGTCGATGAAATAAAAACAGGCCCCGCGAACGGAGCCTGTTTTTTGCTTGGCATGGCTTTACCGGAACAGGATCACTGCCTGTTGCAGCGTGACCCAGACACCCCATAAAATGGGGATACCCACTGCCGCCCATGCGAGTGCGGCTTTGGCATCCAATCCGCCATGGCCAATACCGAAGGAGCCGGTTGCGCCCGCATCTGCTGTCTTGGTCTTGGCCTGAAGCGCCGCGACCTCGGCGTCGGACATGAACCATTTTGATGCCAGCGGGCGGACAAAGAAGTTGGCGATGAAGCCGAGCGCCAGCATGCAGGCAAGGATATACATGGTGCGGTCATAGACCTGATCACGCGGCACGCCTGCGCTGATCTGGAACTCGCGAATATAGTTGACCACAACCGGTCCCACGATACCCGCCGTTGCCCAGGCGGTGAGCAGACGGCCATGGATGGCGCCGACAAACTGCGTGCCGAAAATATCGGCGAGATAGGCAGGTACGGTGGCAAAGCCGCCGCCATACATGGACAGGATCACGCAGAAAATGCCGACAAACAGCGCCTGACTGCCCATGTGGGCGGCGGTTGGTGCCAGCGCGTAAAGCACGATGCCGAGGGCAAAGAAGGTAAAATAGGTGGCCTTGCGGCCGATGCGATCGGAGAGTGAGGCCCAGAAGAACCGCCCGCCAATGTTGAACAGCGAAAGCAAACCGGCAAAGCCTGCAGCAATCGAAGCGATGGCGGTTTTCTGGCCCGCATCAAGCTGGGTGAAGCTGACATCCGGCAGGCCAATGAGCTTGCCCGCGAAGATTTCCTGCAACATGGGTGAAGCCATGCCGATCACGCCGATACCGGCTGAAACGTTGAGGCAGAGCACGGCCCAGATCAGCCAGAACTGTTTGGTCTTGTGGGCATCGCGCAGATGCACATGGCGGGTGGTGATCATCGCCCTGGCATCGGTTGGTGGTGTCCATCCCTCGGGACGCCAGCCTGCGGGCGGAATGCGATAGCCAAAGGCACCAGAGATCATGAAGACGAAGTAACCCGCTGCCATAACGAGAAATGTCTGCCAGACACCGACGGAATCGGGCGTCTTGAAGTGGTTCATCAGAAGGTTGGCCAGTGGCGCGCCGATCATGGCACCGCCGCCAAATCCCATGATGGCCATGCCGGTTGCCATACCGCGACGATCAGGAAACCATTTAATCAGCGTGGAAACCGGAGAAATATAGCCAAGTCCGAGGCCGACACCACCGATGACGCCAGCACCAACCCACATCAGCCAAAGCTGGTGGGTGATAACGCCGATGGCAGCCAGAACCATGCCGCCGCACCAGCAGAGCGCCGAGACCACACCGGCCTTGCGCGGCCCTGCCCGCTCCAGCCAGCCACCCCATATGGCGGCGGAACAACCGAGAAGCACGAAAAACAGGGTGTAAATCCAGCCGAGATCACTGACACGCCAGTCGCAGTTTGTCGTGAACAGGGCAGTTATCAGGTTGAGATTGGCACACGCCGCCGGATCGCTGCCAATGGCGCGCGACAGAGGTAGCCAGAAGACGCTGAAACCATAGGCCATACCGATGCAAAGATGGATGGCAAGTGCTGCGGGTGGCACCAACCAGCGGTTGAACCCCGCTTTGGCGACGATACGCTCGCGATCAAGTATGCCGGGATTGCCATAGGCACCCCGCTCCGTCCTGTCAGTTGCTGACATGTGAATTCCTCCTCCAAGCCCCAATTTATGTTCTGGTATTTTAGTTTCTGGATAGTCTTTGGATAGCGCTATTTTCGTTGATTAACAGCACAGAATGCCCCTGCCGAAGGGGCCGAGGCGTACATAGAAGTTTCAACCATTGGAAAAGGTCAGACCGGGGTTGCAGCAGGCTTGCGGATGTGCGCGGACGCCTCGACCACCAGCGGATCAAGGCCGTTGTCTTCCTTTTCCAGAATGGCAAAAAGCTGGGTGCGCATGCGCGGTTCCCAGAAATTGTTGATGTGTCCGGCTACCCCTTCCACCGCCTCGCTCTTTGGCTGGGTGTGAAAGAATGTGGCGATCTGATTGGCCATATAAACCAGCTTGTCGGCAGTTGATTGCCGGTGACTATCATTATCCATATTGCACCAATCGAACTGTTGGACTTTGCACAAGGGTTGATGAAGCGGCATCCGCATTGGGCTTTGCCGCAGCCATAGGCTCTCCGGGCGTTACGGCCACCTGATGAACAGCAACGGGAATGCGCTCGGGCCGGGTGAACACGTCAAATTCGTCGCCGCGCACCAGCGCAACCAGCGTCATGCCCGCCGCCTGCGCGGTACGAACAGCAAGCGCGGTTGGCGCGGATACTGCAATCAGCACGGATGCGCCGATGATCGCGGCCTTCTGCACCATTTCGATGGAAACGCGGCTGGTAATGACAACAGCACCCGACGCGCCACTGATACCGGAACGGCAAAGCGCTCCGGCCAATTTGTCGAGCGCATTGTGGCGGCCGACATCCTCGCGTGCCGCAACAATACCCTTGCCGGGAACATAGAAGCCCGCCGCATGCACAGCGCCGGTTTCATTGTGCAGGGGTTGAAGCGGCGACAGCAGCCGGACGGCCTGCGCCAGATCGTCAGGCGACAGGTTCAGCTGCGTCCCATCAACGGAGGCCACGGGTTTCAGCGCCTGTTCGATGGATTCAATACCGCAGAGGCCGCAACCGACAGGGCCTGCCATGCGGCGGCGGCGGTCGGTGAGGTCTTGTCCCGCTTCATCGGCCAGAAGCAGCTGGATATCGATGCCCTCGCCATGGTCTTCAATGGCGATCTCGCTGATCTCGCCAAGCTGGCTGATAATGCCTTCGGAAAGACTGAAGCCGACAGCAAAATCCTCGATATCGGCAGGGCTTGCCATCATCACCGCATGGGTCGTGCCGTTATAGCTGAAAGCGATGGGCGTTTCCTCCGGCACCATCCGGCTATCCGTCGCATAGACAGACCCATCGCCTTTACGGCGACGGGTTATGCGCGGCACCTGCAGCCGCGTTTCACGCACGCTCATCGTTATTCCGCCGCATCCAGAGTCTGGACAATGCGCCTGCTCTGGCGGGCCTGCTCGTCATATTTGACCTGCCAGTCGCTCGGCCCGTTGGACGCGCCAACCTGCACCGCCGTGACCTTGTATTCCGGGCAGTTCGTCGCCCAGTCGGTAAAGTCGGTGGTGATGACGTTGGCCTGCGTCGTCGGATGGTGGAAGGTCGTATAGACGACACCCGGTGACACACGATCCGTGATCAGAGCGCGCAAAGTGGTTTCACCGGAGCGGCTGGTGATTTTCACCCAGTCACCATCGCGTACACCGCGCTGTTCGGCATCGTGCGAGTGAATTTCCAGCCGGTCTTCCTCGTGCCAGACGACATTATCCGTGCGGCGTGTCTGTGCACCGACATTGTACTGCGAGAGGATACGTCCGGTGGTGAGAAGCAGCGGGAAGCGCGGGCCGGTGCGCTCGTCGGTTGCCACATATTCGGTGCGTACGAACTTGCCCTTGCCACGGGCAAAGCTTTCAATGTGCATGATGGGTGTGCCCAAGGGCGCCTTTTCATTGCACGGCCACTGAACGGAACCTTCCTTGTCGAGAAGCTCATAGGAAACACCGGCAAAGCTTGGCGTCGTCAATGCGACTTCATCCATGATCTGCGACGGATGAGTGTAGTTCCAGTTGAGGCCCATGGTCTGGGCCAGCGTCTGGGTGACTTCCCAATCGGCAAAGCCGTTCTTCGGGCTCATGACTTTGCGCACGCGGTTGATACGCCGCTCGGCATTGGTGAAGGTGCCGTCTTTTTCGAGGAAGGTAGAACCGGGCAGGAAGACGTGGGCGTAATTGGCAGTCTCGTTGAGGAAGAGATCGTGCACCACAACGCATTCCATGGCGGCAAGGCCAGCGGCTACGTGTTTTGTGTCAGGGTCGGACTGAAGAATGTCCTCACCCTGAATATAGATGCCCTTGAATGTGCCATCGACGGCAGCATCCAGCATGTTCGGGATGCGCAGGCCGGGTTCATCCTGCAACTTGACACCCCAGAGCTTGTCGAAAATATCACGGGTTGCTTCGCCCGAAACGTGGCGATAGCCGGGCAACTCGTGCGGGAACGAACCCATATCGCAGGAGCCTTGGACGTTGTTCTGGCCACGCAGCGGGTTCACGCCAACGCCCTTGCGGCCGATATTGCCGGTTGCCATGGCAAGGTTGGCAATGGCCATGACGGTCGTTGACCCTTGACTGTGTTCGGTGACGCCAAGGCCATAATAGATCGCGCCATTGCCACCGGTGGCGAAGAGCCGGGCTGCTTCACGCAGGGTCTGCGGCGATACACCGGTCAGTTGCTCAATGGCTTCGGGGCTGTGCTCAGGTTCGGACACAAAAGTCGCCCAATCCTGAAACTCATCCCAGTCGCAGCGCTCGCGAATGAACTGCTCGTCGAACAGACCTTCCGTTACGATCACATGGGCAAGCGAGGTGACAACGGCAACATTGGTGCCGGGACGCAGCGGCAGATGATGAGCGGCAGCGACATGGGGCGAGCGCACGAGATCGGTACGGCGCGGATCGATAACGATCAGCTTGGCACCCTGACGCAGGCGCTTCTTCAACCGCGAGGCAAAGACCGGATGACCATCGGTCGGGTTGGCACCGATAACGATGACGACATCGGTATGCTCAACACTGTCGAAATCCTGTGTACCGGCTGACGTGCCGAACGTTTTGTTCAGGCCATAGCCGGTCGGCGAATGGCAGACGCGGGCGCAGGTATCGACATTGTTATTCCCGAAACCGGCGCGAACCAGCTTTTGCACGAGGTAGGTTTCCTCATTGGTGCAGCGTGATGAGGTGATACCGCCGATGGAATTGCGACCATACTGGTACTGGATGCGGCGGAACTCATTGGCGACATGCTTGTAGGCCTCTTCCCATGAGACTTCGCGCCATGGATCGGAGATCTTTTCGCGGATCATGGGGTTGAGGATGCGATCCTTGTGGGTGGAGTAGCCATAGGCAAACCGGCCCTTGACGCAGGAATGGCCGCGATTGGCCTTGCCATCCTTATAGGGAACCATGCGCACCAGCTCTTCACCGCGCATCTCGGCCTTGAACGAGCAACCGACGCCGCAATAGGCGCAGGTGGTGACCTTGGAATGCTCGGGCTGGCCGATCTGGATAACCGACTTTTCCGTTAGCGTGGCTGTCGGGCAAGCCTGAACGCAGGCGCCGCAGGAAACGCACTCGCTGTCGATGAAATTCTCGTGCATACCGGGCGAAACGCGGCTGGAGAAACCACGGCCCTCAATGGTGAGCGCAAATGTGCCCTGCACTTCCTCACAGGCCCGCACGCAGCGCGAGCAGACGATGCATTTGGCCGGATCGTAGGTGAAATAAGGATTGGATTCATCCTTGGGCATCCAGCGGTCATTCGCGACGTTATCGGCCTTGGCGAAGACGTGGTTGTCGCCCTCATAGCCATAGCGCACATCGCGCAGGCCAACGGCACCGGCCATATCCTGCAATTCGCAATCGCCATTGGCGGCGCAGGTCAGGCAATCCAGCGGATGGTCAGAAATATAAAGCTCCATCACGCCCTTGCGGATATCTTTCAGGCGCGAAGTTTGCGTGTGGACGACAAGCCCCTGCATGGCGGGTGTGGTGCAGGAGGCAGGCGTGCCATTGCGGCCTTCGATCTCGATCAGGCAAAGACGGCAGGAACCGAATGCATCGACCATATCGGTGGCGCAGAGTTTTGGAATCTGAATACCCGCTTCCATCGACGCGCGCATGATGGAGGTGCCTTCGGGAACGGTCACCTCGTTGCCATCGATGGTCAGGGTGATCATCTTCTCGGATTTGGAGGCCGGCGTGCCGAAATCAATTTCATGAATGAGGGACATGTCTGGCTCCTATTCCGCTGCTTGCGCGACGGGCGCAGGACGAAAATCTTCAGGAAAATGCGTCAAAGCACTCATGACCGGATAGGGCGTGAAACCGCCCAAGGCGCAGAGCGAACCGAACTTCATCGTGTTGCAAAGATCGGTCAGAACCTTGATCTGTTTTTCCGGCTCTATATTGGCGGCAAGTCGGTCAACGACCTCGACACCCCGCGTCGAACCGATACGGCATGGCGTGCACTTGCCGCAGGATTCGACAGCGCAGAATTCCATGGCGAAACGTGCCTGTTTCAGCATGTCGACACTATCGTCAAACACCACAAGTCCGGCATGGCCAATCAACCCGTCTTTGGCGGCAAAAGCCTCGTAATCAAACGGCGTATCGAAGAGTTCGCGGGGGAAATAAGCGCCGAGCGGACCACCGATCTGCACTGCTTTAACAGGGCGTCCGGTTGCAGTACCACCGCCGATATCATCGACGATTTCGCCGAGTGTCAGGCCAAAGGCCGTCTCGAAGAGCCCGCCATACTTGACGTTCCCTGCGATCTGCAACGGAATGGTACCGCGCGAACGGCCCATGCCGAAATTCTTGTAGAAGGGAGCACCCTTGTCGAGGATAACGGGGACAGAGGCGAGTGAGATTACATTGTTGATGACAGTCGGCTTGCCGAACAGGCCCTTATGCGCGGGCAGAGGCGGCTTGGCACGGACAATGCCGCGACGGCCTTCAAGGCTTTCCAGAAGCGCGGTTTCCTCGCCGCAGACATAGGCACCTGCGCCGACACGCACTTCAATATCAAATGTGTGGGCAGAACCCAGCACCGATGCACCGAGCACCCCGGCCTTGCGCGCAACGCCAAGCGCTTCATTCATCACGGCAATCGCATGCGGATATTCAGAGCGGGTATAGATGTAGCCTTTGGTTGCGCCGACGGCGATACCGGCGATGGTCATGCCCTCGATGAGCACGAAGGGATCGCCTTCCATGATCATGCGGTCGGCAAATGTACCGCTATCGCCTTCGTCGGCATTGCAGACGATATATTTACGCGGACCTGCCGCATCAAGAACGGTCTTCCATTTGATACCCGTGGGGAAACCTGCACCACCGCGTCCGCGCAGACCCGATTCCGTAACCTCAGTGACGATCCCAAGCGGCGTCAGCGCGAGGGCTTTTTCCAGCCCCTTCAGGCCATCATGGGCGCGATAATCATCCAGCGAGACAGGATCGGTGATACCGCAGCGCGCAAAGGTCAGGCGTGTCTGTTTTGCCAGGAACGGCAACTCTTCCGTCAGGCCAAGATAGAGGGGATGCGTCTTGCCTTCCGCTATACCGGAATCAAACAATGAAGTCAGATCGGATGGTTTCACCGGCCCATAGGCAACACGGCCTTGAGGTGTCTCCACTTCGACCATCGGTTCCAGCCAGTACATGCCGCGCGAACCATTGCGGACAATGCGCGCATCAAGTTTACGGGACGTAATCTCGTCATGCAGCTTGCGGACAACTTTTTCCGCGCCCAGGGCAAGCGAGCCGGAATCGCGCGGGACATAGAATGTGACCGTCATAGCCGCACTCCCGCGCTGATTTCTTCAAGCTTTTCATCATCAAGACGGCCGATAACCTCGCCGTCAAGCATGGCTGCGGGGGCGCAGGCGCAAAGGCCGAGACAATACACCGGCTCCAGCGTCACCGCGCCATCGGCGGTGGTTCCATGCCAGTCGATGCCGAGCAGCTCGCGAGCCTTTTGGGCCATGGCGTCACCACCCATTGATTGACAGGCTTCGGCCCGGCACAGCTTCAGCACATGCCGGCCAGCCGGATGATCGCGATAATCATGATAGAATGTAACGACACCGTGCACCTCGGCGCGCGATATATTCAGCGCCTGTGCAATCAGTGGCAAGGTTTCCTGCGGCACATAGCCGAACTCCCCCTGCAACTCATGCAGAATCGGAAGGAGCGGACCTTCTTCACCCTTTAATTGATCGATAATGCCTATCGCTCTCCCAGCGATATCGGTACTTGCGGTCTGCATTTTGTGCAGTGCCCTCCCTAAATTCTCCTCGTATATTAGAACAGATCAAAAGCAGGGTGATAAATCAATATACCAGTCTCGTTGATCGATAGAAGAATCCTATCAAGCTCAACTCAACTCAAACCATATTCAGCTCTATCGCCAACGCACGGGCCTCATGCAGCAGCGCTGAGACCAAAGGCGTATGGGGTTCGCGATCCGCCGCGACCAATCCAACCAGATGACGTGCATCCGGCTCAACAATCGGGATGGCACGGATAGGTTCGGAAAAGCCGAGCGTTTCCGCAAGGTTAAGTGGCATGATGCTCGCCCACTTGCCCGTCCGGATATGCGAGAACAGCACAATCATCGAATTGGATTCGAGCGTTGGATGCACCTCAACCCCGGCTTCCTGCAAATGTTTATTGATAATACGGCGATTCTGCATGTCCATGGTGAGCAAACAAAGTGGCAATTGGCCGACCTCCGCCCAGGTCACAAATTCGCGATCCGAATAGGTGCTGCCCGTCGAGGTGATCAGCTGATAGCGCTCCGAGTACAGCGGAACCGAGGTCACACGCCCCAGCGGCTCGTTATCGAGATAGCTGATTCCTGCATCAATCTCGAAATTGCTGAGCAGGGTGAGGACTTCGAGCGACGTGCGTGAAGTGACCGAAAAGGTTACATCAGGGTGCTTTTCACGAAAGGGCGTCGTCAAGCGCGAAACCATGGCCAGCGCCGTCGGAATGGCCGCTATTTTAACGTGCCCCGACAGGCCATAACGCGCGGCACGGATTTCCTCGCGCATTGTTCTGGTATCACCGACGATACGGCGCGCCCATTCCAGCACCCGCTGACCTTCTGATGTCAGGCCCTTATAGCGGGATGCGCGCTGAACCAGCACCACACCGAGCGTGTCTTCCAATTGCCGGATTGCTGCTGATAGCGTGGGCTGGGTCACGCCACACTCTTCCGCCGCCCGGCCAAAATGCTCGTTGCGTGCCAAGGCGATGAAAAATTCCAGCTTGTCGATCATCGAAATTGCTCCTCCGGGGAGACTCTAGCGATGATTACCCGCCTACAGCAAGAGCAAGCCAGTCACTACCTCAAACAAGGTCATCGAGATCGACGCGAAGAACAGCTGCGATTTTTTTCAGGGTTGAAAGGCGGCCTTCTTTTTTGCCGTTCTGGATATCCGATAAATAAGGAGCGCTGATACCGACCTTCTGTGCCAGTTCCTGATTTGAAAAGCCGCGATACTCGCGCCAGACACGCACCTTGTTTTCGCCGCCCAATATGCGGTCAACAATTTCCGACGGCACCAGTTCCTCTTCGCCTGCATCAATCCGCGCCTTGACCTCGTCATAAGCAGCGAGATCCCGCGCCATTTCGGCATCGCTGACGAGCCTGTCGTAAAGGGCACGTGGGATCACCACCATTTCTTCGTTCGCAGGAGTTTTGACGATTGTGACCGGTGCTGTCTTGCCCATAGCTGTCTCATTCATAAATGCCGCCGCGTGGGCCAATGTCCAAAATATCCATGACGTTGCCATGGTCATTGAAAATCACCCGCCAGTCGCCTACACGCAGCCGATAGCCATTCCGCCCTTGCAGTTTGGTAACGTTCATAGCCTGCGATGCCGGATCATCAGCATATTGTTCAATTTTCGAACGAATGCGATTGGCGACATTCACAGGAATACGCAAGAGCACCTTCAATGCAGACTTACCATAAGCAATTTTCTTCATGAAAAATATCAAATAGAGAATTATAATTCAATAAAAATTATCAAATAGAGAATTATAGGTATCATACTGTCAGGAATTTGCGGACCTCAGGCTTGTCGAGACTGGCCGCATTGCCAGAATGCACGATCTCGCCGCGGTCCATGATGTAGACATGATCAGCCAACTCCCGGCAAAAATCGAGATATTGCTCGACAAGAAGGATCGCGAGGCCCGTCTGGTCGCGCAAAAACCGGATGGCGCGGCCAATATCCTTGATGATTGAGGGCTGAATGCCTTCGGTTGGTTCATCCAGAACAAGCAGCCTTGGACGCGTAACCAGCGCACGACCGATGGCCAATTGTTGCTGCTGGCCGCCGGACAGATCGCCGCCTCGCCGTCCCAGCATCGTTTTCAGGACGGGAAAGAGTTCATAGACTTCCGGCGGCACATTGCGGTTGCCGCGCTTGGCGGCGGCAAAACCCGTCGCCAGATTTTCGCGCACAGTGAGCAGCGGAAAGATTTCGCGCCCCTGCGGCACGAAGGCTATGCCAGCGCGTGCCCGGTCATAGGGTGGCTTCTTACCCAATAGCGAGCCATCAAAGCTGATTGAACCCGATGATAGCGGATGCTGGCCGACAATGGCGCGGAGCATGCTGGTTTTACCAACGCCATTGCGACCAAGGACGCAGGTGATTGTCTTCGGTTTCACTTCCAGCGATACGCCCCGCAGAGCCTGTGCCGCGCCATAGTGAAGAGAAGCATTTTCAACCGTGAGCATAATCAGTTCTTTCTCAATGTATCAAAAGCAATGGGTGGTGGATAATTCGTGGTTCGTGGTTCGTGGTTCGACAAGCTCACCATGAGGGAGAGTGAGGATGAAAGGGAGTCAAGTTCTGCAACATTGGTGATCTGCAACGGTGGCAATTATCGTTGCATCCCCACTCTCCCTCATGGTGAGCTTGTCGAACCACGAACCACGCCCCCTGCACCATCCACCACATTCCTGCGCCGTGTTTCCCTTGAGCACCCTCATCGCCCGAGATAGACCTCAATGACGCGCGGATCATTGCTGACGTGATCGAGCGAACCTTCGGCCAGCACCGAGCCCTCATGCAGGCAGGTGACCTTCACATCGAGTTCGCGGACGAAATGCATGTCATGTTCCACCACGATAACCGACCGGGTACGCGCGATATCACGCAGCAGCTTGGCTGTTTCCGCCGTTTCCGCATCGGTCATCCCAGCCACCGGCTCGTCGACCAGCAGCAATTTCGGGTCCTGCGCCAAAAGCATGCCGATCTCCAGCCATTGTTTTTGGCCATGGGACAGGTTGGCCGCCAGCCAATGGCGCTTTTCAAACAGCCTGATTGTGTAGAGTATCTCGTGGATACGGTCGGCCTCGTCCTTGCTCTGGCGATGGAACAACGCCGACAGGGCGGAGCGTGGCCCCGAAAGCGCCAGCACCAGATTGTCTTCCACCGTGTGGCTTTCAAAAACAGTCGGTTTCTGAAACTTGCGGCCAATGCCGAGCATGGCAATGTCAGCTTCGTCGTGCCCGGTCAGATCGACTGTGCCATTGAAATAGACATCGCCGGTATCCGGCTTGGTCTTGCCGGTGATGATGTCCATCATCGTCGTCTTTCCCGCACCATTGGGCCCGATAATAGCGCGCATTTCACCCGATTGCAGTACAAGCGAAAGATTGTTGATGGCCCGGAAACCATCGAAGGAAACCGAAACACCATCGAGATAAAGCAGTGTGTCCTTGGCCTTCATGGGACTACTCCGCAGCCTGAGGTTCGGGTGTTGGCATGAGCGTGCCGTTTTGCTTGACGACTGGAGGCAAGACCTCATCGTCTTCCCGCGCGGCGCGATTGGCTTGTCGCGTTTTCCACGAACCGTAGAGTCCAAGAATGCCCTTGGGCAGGAACAGCGTGACGAGGATGAACAGTGCGCCAAGCGCGAACAGCCAGATTTCCGGGAAAGCCGCCGTAAAATAGGTTTTGCCGAAATTGACCAGCACGGCGCCGATAATGGGGCCGACAATCGTACCGCGACCGCCAACCGCCACCCAGATAACTGCTTCAATGGAATTGGCAGGCTCGAACTCGGACGGGTTGATAATGCCGACCTGCGGCACGTAGAGCGCACCGGCAATGCCCGCCATCATGGCCGAGATGGTCCAGACGAAAAGCTTGTAGCGGTCGACGCGATAACCGAGAAAGCGCATACGGCTTTCCGCATCGCGTACACCAACCAGCACCTTGCCGAGTTTCGAACGGATGATGAAGCTGGACACAAAAACAGCGAGTGCCAGAAACAGCGCCGTGGCGGCAAAGAGCGCGGAACGGGTCGTGCCCGCCTGCACATTGAAGCCGAGAATATCCTTGAAATCCGTCAGGCCGTTATTGCCGCCAAAACCCATATCGTTGCGGAAGAATGCCAGCAGCAGGGCATAGGTCAAAGCCTGGGTAATGATGGAAAGGTACACGCCCGTTACACGCGAGCGGAACGCTAGCCAGCCAAAGCCGAAGGCCAGCGCACCGGGCACCAGCACCACCATCAGGGCTGCAAACCAGAAATGATCAAAACCGTGCCAGAACCACGGCAATTCCTTCCAGTTCAGGAACACCATGAAATCGGGTAGGACGGGATCGGCATAGACCCCGCGTGGGCCGATCTGGCGCATCAAATACATGCCCATGGCATAACCGCCGAGCGCAAAGAATGCGCCATGACCAAGCGAGAGAATGCCGCAAAAACCCCAGACGAGATCAAGCGCGACGGCCAGCATCGCATAGGTCAGATATTTGCCAAGCAGCGAAACCAGATAGGTCGGCACATGCAGGGGCGACGTATCAGGCACCAGCAGGTTGAGAAGAGGCACGACACAGGCAATCGCCAGTAACATGGCGATAACAATCAGGCTGCGCCGGTCCCCATGCGAGAAAAACCATTGGGTGATCATGCCTCGATGGCCCTTCCCTTGAGTGCGAAGAGACCGCGCGGACGCTTCTGTATGAAAAGAATGATGAGCACCAGCACGAGGATTTTACCGAGGACGGCGCCCGCAAAGGGTTCAAGAAACTTGTTGGCAATGCCAAGTGACATGGCACCCACAAGCGTTCCCCAGAGATTGCCGACGCCGCCGAAGACCACGACCATAAAGCTATCGATAATATAGCCCTGGCCCAGATTGGGGCTGACATTGTCGATCTGGCTGAGCGCGACACCGGCAATGCCGGCGATGCCGGAGCCGAGGCCGAAGGTCAGCGCATCCACCCAAGGCGTGCGAATGCCCATGGATGATGCCATGCGCCGGTTTTGCGTGACGGCCCGCATCCGCAGGCCGAGCATGGTTTTCTTCAGCACCAGTTGCAGCACGGCAAAGACCGACAGGGCAAAAACGATGATCCACAGACGCGACCATGTGAGTGTCAGCATGCCGACATCAAAGGAGCCGGACATCCATGAGGGGCTGCTGACCTGCACATTGGAGGCCCCGAACCATGAGCGCGTTGCCTGTTGCAGCACCAGCGAGATGCCCCATGTGGCGAGCAGGGTTTCCAGCGGTCTGCCATAGAGAAAGCGGATAATGCCACGCTCGATGATAACACCAATTGCGCCGGAGACGAGGAAGGCTGCGGGCAGCGCGATCAGCAGGGAATATTCGGCAAGGCCGGGCATAGAGGTGCGAATGAGCTGTTGCACGACGAATGTCGTGTAAGCGCCGATCATCACCATTTCGCCGTGCGCCATGTTGATCACGCCCATAACGCCAAAGGTGATGGCAAGACCGATAGCCGCCAGCAGCAGAACTGAACCAAGCGACAGGCCATAGACGATATTCTGGATACCGTTCCAGAGTTCCAGCTCGGAATTGATGCTTGAGATTGCGGCACTGGCCGCTTCACCGACGGGTCCCTGAACATTTGCGAGCGGCGTCAGCAGGCCGAGCGCCTCACGGCCATTGCCGGATTTGATTTCAGCGATGGCGGCAATCTTCACATCATCGACAGCAGTGGAATTGAGAACCGCCGCCGCCTTGGCGCGCTGCATCAGCACTTTGATACCAGCATCCTTTTCGGCTGTTATGGCCTGATCGAGCAGCGGAATGGTTTCAGGATCGCGGTTTTTGAGGATGGCTTCCGCAGCGGAACGACGCTCCGTTGCATTGGGGCTCATCAATGTCAGACCGCCAATCGCAGCACCGATATCTCGGCGCAGCCGGTTGTTGACCTTGATTTTTTCCGCAGCACTGCGCGGCACGGGCGCAAGCTTGGCGCCGGTCAGCGGATCGGTAGCCGCATAATCCGAACCTTCACGCGCGCCGATAAAGACCGATTTATCGGTTTTGGAGACATATAGATCGCCCGCGCTCAGCGCATTGAGAATAGCAGCGGCGCGTGGCGCACCACTTTTGGCGAGTTCCGAAACGGCTTTGCTCGTGTTGTCGAAATTGTCTCCCGCAAGCGCTTCCACCAGAGGTTTGAGTTTGGCGTCGTCCAAGACTTGCGCGCCCGCAATGGCGGGGAACAGGCAAAGGCCCAGCATCGCGATGATGGACAGGAAGCGGCTCAATGACATTCAACAATCCCGTGTTTGAAATTCTTTCGGGGCGCTCCACCCCCGCAACATGTGCGGGAGTGGAGTT
Organism: Phyllobacterium sp. TAF24; assembly: GCF_052113785.1. Lineage (NCBI taxonomy): Bacteria > Pseudomonadati > Pseudomonadota > Alphaproteobacteria > Hyphomicrobiales > Phyllobacteriaceae > Phyllobacterium > Phyllobacterium sp. TAF24. The sequence continues at coordinate 180,511 of NZ_JBFRDN010000001.1, forward strand.
GGCTTCGGATTGTCGCCCCCGACCCGAAGCCGAAGCGCTCGTTTTAGTTGGTCACACCACCGCACTTGCCTGACACAACATTGAAGTTGCCGCAGGACATCGGTTTGCGCCAATCGGAGATGAGATCTTTGGAGCCGGGCAGATAGTCGGACCATTCGTCGCCAACGACGAGGCCGGGCGTTCTGTAGACGATGTCAAACTGGCCATCGCCCTGCACTTCGCCGATGAGAACCGGCTTGGTGATGTGATGGTTTGGCATCATCGTTGCCGAGCCACCCGACAGGTTGGGGACGGAAACGCCGACGATCGAGTCGATCACCGCATCGGACTTGGTTGTACCGGCCGCTTCAACAGCCTTTACCCACATGTTGAAGCCGATAAAGGTTGCTTCCATCGGGTCGTTGGTCACGCGCTTGTCGTTCTTCGTATAGGCATGCCACTGCTTGATGAATTCGGCATTGGCCTCGGAATCAACGGACTCGAAATAGTTCCACGCGGCAAGGTGGCCGACCAGCGGCTTGGTATCGAGGCCAGCCAATTCTTCTTCACCCACCGAGAAGGCGACAACGGGAATGTCTTCTGCCTTGATGCCCTGATTGGCCAGTTCCTTATAGAACGGCACATTGGCATCGCCATTGATGGTGGAGACAACAGCGGTCTTTTTACCGGTGGAGCCGAATTTCTTGATGTCGGAGACAATCGTCTGCCAGTCGGAATGACCGAACGGCGTGTAATTGACCATGATATCCTCATCCTTCACGCCCTTGGCGTTGAGATAGGCTTTCAGGATCTTGTTGGTGGTCTGGGGATAGACATAATCCGTACCGGCGAGAACCCAGCGCTGCACACCTTCCTGATTGGCAAGATAGTCAACGGCTGGAATAGCCTGCTGGTTCGGCGCTGCGCCCGTATAGAAAACATTGCGCGAACTTTCTTCACCCTCATACTGCACAGGATAGAACAGAAGCGAATTCAATTCTTCAAAGACCGGCAGCACGGATTTGCGCGAGGACGATGTCCAGCAGCCGAAAACCGCCGCAACCTTATCCTGCTCAATCAGCTGGCGTGCCTTTTCTGCAAAGAGCGGCCAGTCCGATGCCGGATCAACAACAACGGCTTCAAGTTTCTTGCCGAGCACGCCGCCCTTTTTGTTCTGCTCATCAATGAGGAAGAGCATCGTATCCTTGAGCGTCGTTTCGGAGATCGCCATCGTACCGGATAGCGAATGCAGAATACCGACCTTGATTGTGTCCTCTGCCGCGTTTGCGGGCGCGAGCGCCAGCGTCGCCCCCATAGCGGCTGCCGCCAAGGTTCCAATAAATCTGGCTGTTAGACTGAACATTCAGGTAAACCCCTTTTTATGGTTGTTTGTGCCAAGGGATACAAAGCAATGACCGTGCCAACCGGATAGTTTGCACTGCACAATTCTGAATTTGCAGGGATTCAGCGGGTGATTGTATCGGATGACATCTTGAAACGCGGTGCGTTGACTAAAATGCCCACTCAGAAAATGCTTATTATCTCATCAATAAGTATTATATGCCTAATAATTGATCATGCACTCTCTTTTGCCGCCCCGATCAAACGGCTTTGATGTAGCATTGGTCATTGTTTGATGTATGGTGCTGTCACCAATCACATTCTCAAGGAAAGAAAATGGATATCCGTCAGATTGACGAAGGCTTTGCCGTGACCGGGCAGATTTCACCCGATGATGTGCGTGATATTGCTGCGGCAGGTTATCAGACCCTCATCTGCAACCGCCCCGATGGCGAAGGCCCGGATCAGCCGGATTTTGCCGAGATCGCCAAGGTTGCCGAAAAAGCGGGCATTCCGATTTATTACGTTCCGGTTATATCAGGACAATTGACGCAGGACGATGTGGACGCCATGGCCGCAGCGCTTGATAAAGCTGAAGGTCCTGTGCTTGCCTATTGCCGCTCCGGTGCCCGTTCGACCAATATTTACGGCATTGTTCAGCAGCAAAAAGGCTGATCTCCAAAGAGCGGACTGACTCATGCACAGCCCGCTTCCTGCGAGCCGATCCAACCGCCCTTTTTTCCACCCTGATTCAACAGAGCCAACGTTCCCATGAGCCGTATTGCCGATCTGAACAGTGACGACCTCGCCGCCCTGCGCCAGCAGACATTGAATGACTACGAGGCGTTTCGCGCCCGTGGGCTGAAGATCGACATGACCCGAGGCAAACCGAGCCCGGAGCAGTTGGCGCTGGCCAATGGCATGCTGACCTTGCCCGGCAATGGCGATCATTTCAGTGAAGCTGGTGAAGACGCCCGTAACTATGGCGGGTTGCAGGGCTTGGCTGAAGTGCGCGCACTCTTCTCCTCCACGCTTGGCACTTCGCCCGACCGTATCGTCGTCGGCGACAATTCCAGTCTGGCATTGATGCATGACTGCCTGCTCTGGGCCTTGGTCAAAGGCGTTCCGGGTGGTAGCGAGCCATGGCAAAAGACGGAATCTCCAGCCTTTATCTGCCCGGTGCCCGGCTATGACCGGCATTTCTCCATTTGCGAGGAATATGGCATCCGCATGCTGCCCGTACCGCTCAAGGGCGATGGGCCTGATATGGATATGGTCGAGGCACTTGCCGCCGATCCAAATGTGAAAGGCATGTGGTGCGTGCCGAAATATTCGAACCCGTCGGGCGAGACCTATTCCGATGCGGTGATCGAGCGGCTTGCGGCGATGAAGACAGGTGCACCGGATTTCCGCCTGTTCTGGGACAATGCCTATGCGGTGCATCATCTGACCGAAGCAGAGCATGAAATCCCCGATATTCTTGATTTGTGCGAAAAGGCCGGAAATCCTGATCGCGCCTTTGTTTTTGCTTCCACATCCAAGGTGACGCTTGCCGGGGCTGGCCTCGCATTCTTTGCCTCATCACCAGCCAATGTGCGCTGGTATCTCGCCAGCGCCACCAAGCGGACAATCGGCCCTGATAAGCTGAACCAGCTGCGCCATGTGCGATTCCTCAAGAATGAGGCCGGTATTCGCAAACATATGGCCGCACACCGCAGTCTGATTGCCCCGAAGTTCGATACGGTCATCAAGGCACTGGAAAAGCGCCTTGCCGGAACAGGCGTCGCCGAATGGACAAAGCCGCAGGGCGGCTACTTCATCTGCGTCGATGCGATGGAAGGCACCGCGAAACAGGTGGTTGAGTTGGCCAAACAGGCCGGTGTGGTCCTGACCCCGGCAGGAGCAACTTCACCCTATGGGAAGGACCCACATGACCGCACATTGCGGCTCGCGCCCACATTCCCTTCCTTGGCTGAAGTGGAACTGGCCTCGCAAGGTATTGCGCTGTGCATTCTCTTGGCGGCAGTGGAAAAGCACTATTCAGACAGGAATGGCTGACCCCTAAGGCAACGCGTCATATTTACGGCACGTTGCTCTAACCAGCCATTTTGACATGGATAAACTGCAAAACTTGGTGGGTGGTTCAACGTAACAACCATAAGGGGAAAGTGGTAGCCGCAAGGCTAACTGCCGACGGTGCAGAATTTGAGTCCCACAACCCATCCATCTCTCCGTCATCCTCGGGCTTGACCCGAGGACCCATAATCAAAAAGCGCCGCGCCTGCTAATTTGATTGATCTCCTTAGCCATGTGTCCTCGGGTCAAGCCCGAGGATGACGGAGAGATGGATGGGTTGTGGGGAGAAAAGTCCGCAATTAGGGCAAGGGCGTCGGCTTACCGAGTATATGAGGGGTAAAAACCCGAGGGGCCAGGTGAATTTGGCACGTTGCTCTAAAGCGGGATGACCAGACCATCCCGGCCGACGGTCAACCGGCCATCCCACTTGCCGCTCAATGCCTTTATCCAGTCGGCCTCGCCAAATTGCGGGTCGTCGGCTGGAATGAGGTGATGCAGGACAAGGTGTTTGACCCCGGCGGCATTGGCAATTCGGGCGGCATCCTCGATCAATGTATGGCTGGCGAGAAGGTGTTCTTTCAGCCGTGCGCCGTTGCCTGTTCGGGCGACGAGACTATCCACACCTTCTCCAAGCATCGCCTCATGCACGAGAATATCGGCGCCATGCGCAAAATCAGCGAGTGGTGGGAAATAGGTGGTATCGGCGGAGAACACGATGGACTTGCCAGCAGCTTCGATCTTCAGGGCAAAACAATCGACGACTGGCGGATGATCAACGCGTAGGGCCGTGATCTCAAGATCAGCATCCCGATGCACCACCCCATCCGCATAAATCTTCAACTCGACAAAATCGCGCAGATCAGGCCGCCCCTCATCATCAATGCGCAGATCGATGTCGTAGCGCATGGATTGCAGGAAGCCGGACCAATAATCCTCGATCCTGGCGGGGCCATAAACAGTCACCTTGCGGGAAAGACCCGATGTCCATGCCGTATGCAGCAGCGGACCGAATTCCAGCACATGGTCGGAATGCAGATGGGTGATCAGGATCATGTCGAGATCCTTGAGTGACATATCCGCATTGACCAGAGCACGGGTAACACCAAGACCGCAATCAACAACAATCCGCCGACCTGATATTTCCAGCAGTGAGGAGGTCGGCGACGGGCCGCCCGGACGGATCGCCGGGCCACCCTTGGTTCCAAGCAGGACGAGCCTGTCAGCCATCAGAAGAAAGCTTGGATGCCGGTTTGCGCACGGCCAAGAATGAGCGCATGCACATCATGCGTGCCCTCATAGGTATTGACCGTTTCAAGGTTCTGCGAATGGCGCATGACGTGATAGCCGATCTGGATGCCGTTGCCGCCATGCATGTCACGCGCAACACGGGCAATATCCAATGCCTTGCCGCAATTGTTGCGCTTGACGAGGCTGATCATCTCCGGCGCCATGCGGTTCTCATCCATCAAACGCCCAACGCGCAGGCTTGCCTGCAAGCCGAGCGTGATTTCCGTCTGCATGTCAGCGAATTTCTTCTGGAACAGCTGGGTTGCCGCCAGTGGCTTGCCGAACTGCTTGCGGTCGAGACCGTATTGCACAGTGCGCTGCCAGCAATCTTCAGCCGCACCGAGCACACCCCAGGAAATGCCGTAACGGGCACGATTGAGGCAGCCGAACGGCCCCTTGAGACCGGAAACATTGGGCAGGAGATGTTCTTCACCCACCACCACGCCGTCCATGACCACCTCGCCGGTGATCGAGGCACGCAGCGAAAGCTTGCCGCCGATTTTCGGCGCGGAGAGACCCTTCATGCCCTTTTCGAGGACGAAACCGCGAATCTGGCCATCATGGGCATCGGATTTGGCCCAGATGACAAAGACATCGGCGATGGGCGAGTTGGAAATCCACATTTTCGAGCCTGAAATCCGGTAGCCATCGGCAACCTTTTCGGCACGCGTCTTCATACCGGCTGGATCAGAGCCCGCATCGGGTTCGGTCAGACCGAAACAGCCGATCCACTCGCCGGAAGCCAGTTTCGGCAGATATTTCTTGCGTTGTTCTTCCGAGCCATAGGCATAGATCGGATACATGACCAGCGAGGACTGCACGCTCATCATCGAGCGGTAGCCGCTGTCCACACGTTCAACTTCGCGCGCCACCAGACCGTAGGCTACGTAGGACGCACCGGCGGTGCCATATTCTTCCGGCAGTGTCACACCGAGAAGTCCAGCCTCGCCCATCAGCTTAAACAGCGACGGATCGGTCTTTTCTTCCAGATAGGCTTCCTCGATGCGCGGTGCCAGCTCTCCCTGCGCGAAAGCCCGCGCGCTGTCACGGATCATCCGCTCGTCTTCGGTCAACTGATCTTCCAGCAGAAACGGGTCCGTCCAGACAAAGGAAGCTTTGGAATTGGCCATGTAATTTCCTCCATGATGCTTTTCACAGACCTAGCACCAAATTTGCATCGATGACCAGATAGTTTCGGCTTAAAATATATTCCGGTGCGCTTTGGCAGCGAACAATTTCCGTCACCGGCCGAATCCCCTATATGTATGACATGGCCATCAAACAGCTTACCGAAACCATCATCAACCAGATCGCAGCGGGCGAAGTCATCGAACGCCCCGCCAGCGTGGTGAAAGAGCTTGTCGAAAACGCCATCGATGCGGGTGCGACACGTATTGAAGTGGTGACGGCAGGCGGCGGCAAGAACCTGATCCGCATCACCGATAATGGTTCGGGTATTCCGTCGGATGAGCTGACATTGGCAGTCTCACGCCATTGCACGTCGAAACTGACAGATGATGTACATGATATCCGGGCGCTGGGTTTTCGCGGCGAGGCCCTGCCTTCGATTGGCTCCGTATCGCGGCTTTCAGTCAAATCCCGCACCGCGCAGGCGGATTCCGGGTTTGAGATAAGTGTGCATGGCGGCCATATGGATGGCCCGCGTCCGGCAGCGATGAATGGCGGTACGATTGCCGAAGTGCGCGACCTGTTTTTTGCCACGCCCGCGCGTCTCAAGTTCATGAAGACGGACCGGGCGGAAGCATCCGCCATCAGCGATATCGTCAAGCGGGTGGCCATTGCCTTTCCGCATATCCGCTTTTCGCTTGCAGGCAGTGACCGGACACCGCTTGAACTGGCGGCTACGGGCGTTGGCTCGGCGGGTATGCTGGACCGGATTTCGCAGGTTCTCGGCAAGGAGTTTCCTGAAAATGCCATTGCCATCGATGCGGAACGCGATGGTGTGCGCCTATCAGGGTTTGCCGGAATACCCGCCTTCAACCGCGCCAACAGCCTGCACCAGTTTGCCTATGTCAACGGACGCCCGGTGCGTGACAAGCAAATCTGGGGTGCCATTCGCGGCGCCTATGCGGATGTGATTTCGCGTGACCGGCACCCGGTTGTGGTGCTGTTTCTCAATCTCGATCCAGCGCTTGTCGACGTCAACGTGCATCCGGCCAAGGCGGATGTGCGGTTCCGTGACCCCGGTCTCGTGCGCGGCCTGATCGTCGGTGCGATCCGTCAGGCGCTGGGGCAATCGGGCATTCGTGCTGCAACCAGCGGCGCAGAAGCCATGCTGCAATCCTTCCGGCTCGGCGGGGCTGAACCGCAGTATCAGGCTCCACAGCCGCAACGCTGGCCGGGTTCTCCCTCGGTCAACCAGAATTATACAACACAGCAATCAGCGTTTCGACCATTTGAACCGGAACAGACCGCGCCCTATGCGGGCAATGGCTTTTCTGAAGCGATAGGCAGCTTCCTGCGGGAAGCGGATGTGCTGGCAACCGACACGCGCGCAAGCACGGCAGAAGTGCCGCAAGCCCTGCTGGCTTCGCCCCTCGGCGCAGCGCGGGCGCAAATCCATGCCAATTATATCGTCTCGCAAACCGAGGACAGCCTGATCATTGTCGATCAGCATGCGGCGCATGAACGGCTTGTCTATGAAGCGTTGAAAACGGCACTGCACTCTAGGCCCCTGCCCGCGCAAATGCTGCTCATTCCTGAAATTGTCGATCTGCCCGAGGAAGATGTGGAGCGGCTTGTGGCCCATGCGGAAACCCTCGCACGCTTCGGCCTTGGGGTGGAATCCTTCGGTCCCGGCGCGGTTGCCGTGCGGGAAACACCGTCCATGCTGGGCGAAATCGATGTGCAGCAACTGATCCGCGACCTCAGCGACGAGATTGCCGAACATGATACATCGGATGGCCTCAAAGCCATTCTTGATCATGTTGCCGCCACCATGGCTTGCCATGGTTCCGTGCGTTCTGGCCGCCGGTTGAAGCCCGACGAAATGAACGCGCTGCTGCGCCAGATGGAAGACACGCCGGGTTCGGGCACCTGCAATCATGGACGTCCGACCTATATCGAATTGAAACTCACGGATATCGAGCGACTGTTCGGGCGACGGTGAAGTCTTGACCCGCAGGGCATCTGCCGCCTAAATGAACAGAAATATGAACTGGAAAACACCGGATAATGAACAGGTTTGAAGGCCCCGGCTCACGCGAAGCCAAAATACGCTACCTCGATGGAGACTTTCAGGTCCTGTCGCCGGGCTCCTACGTACTTTGCGCCGTGACGTCGGAAAAGATTCCGCTTGATGAGTTGAAGTACTGGAGCGTTGCCCGGCAGGAAGCCTATGCCGATGCGACCATTTCGCTTGAGCGCGAGCTTGAGATGAACCCATCTCTGCGGCAGCGCAGCAAAGCCTGATTGATGCTCAATCGCCGATCTGCACTTTTCGCACTGGTTGCCACCGCTCTGCTTACAAGTGGCTGCACCACGATGGGTGCCAAGAAGGAACCCGCCTATAGCGGCCCTACCAAAACGATCAAAGGCTATCTGCGCGGCTCGCCTTTTGCACGGTTAACGCCAAGCCAGGTCGTCTACATCACCGCCTATGATGCAACGAATGGCAATTCCAAGCCGATGCCTGTCATTGGCGAAACCAGCTTTACGCTTGGCCGCAGCGGCTATTTTCCCATTGCCTATGAGATCGAAATTCCAGCTTCAAAGTCAGCGCCAAAAGTAGCCCTGTCGGTACAACTCGGCTTGCCGGGCCGTATCCTGTTTTCCAACGACCGGCTGTATAGTCAGACGACCGGGCACAACATGGATATCCCTATGCGCGAAGCGCCGCCAAGAATGCGCAACTTCCGCCACGGCCTATGAGCGGCGAATAAGACGCAGGCGCGCACGCTCCCGCGTTTCACCGATGATGCGGGCCGCTGTTTGCGGATGGGCAAAGACCAATTCCACATCAAGCACCTGCGTTCTTGCGGCGAATGCCCTTGCGGTTTCACTGCCATCAAGCAGACGCACGTGATCCTTCGCCGTCGTAACCAATGTCAGTCCTTCAGCATCGGCTATTTTGATCAAATCGGTTATTTCTTCATCCGTATAGGGATGATGATCGGGAAATGCCCTTGTCTGGACGACATTGCCGCCAGCCTCTTCCAATGTCCGGAAGAATTTCGTCGGATCGCCAATACCAGCAAAAGCGAGCAGCGGTTGCCCCATGACGGAAAGCACCGCCTTGGGTTGAAGCGTGGCCTCGTATACCGGTTTGGCCGCACGGGCAGCATTGCGCACGAGCCCATCGGCACCGCTGGCCGAACCAATCTTGAGCACGGCATCGGTGCGCACCAGTTGATCCGTCAGTGGTGCCCGCAGCGGGCCGCCGGGAATGACGTGACCATTGCCGATACCGCGCCCAGCATCAACGACCATCAGCGCATAGTCAAAATGCAACCGCGCGCTCTGAAACCCGTCATCCATGATGATGAAATCGCATCCCGCAGCCTGCAATGCTTTTGCGCCAGCAAAGCGGTCAGCGCACACGACCACCGGCGCGTGACGGGCCAGCAGCATGGGTTCATCGCCCACATGGCGGGCACTGTCATGGTCAGGATCGACCCGGTGTAATCCCGAAAAAGCACCGCCATAACCGCGCGAGACAATGCCGGGATTGAGCCCAACTGAACGTGCAGCCTGTGCAAAGGCAATGGAAGTCGGTGTTTTGCCCGCCCCGCCGACGGTGAAATTGCCGATGCAAAGCACCGGCACGGGGACAGTTGGCGGCACGGCGCGGCGAATACGCCGCCCGGCAATCATGCCATAAATCTTTGACAGAGGCGTTAAGGCCCGCGCGCGCCAATCCGGCTTTTCCCACCAGAATGGAGGCGCTTCGCTGGTCATTTCCAACCACCTTCACGAGCACTCAATCGCGCCTTCAATACCAATGGTTGAATGAAAGGTTCGAGCGCATTCATGGTGAGATCAAGCGAGCCGCGCATGTCTTCGACAGTTTTTACGCCAGCATCAATCATGATCTGACGATCAGCCGGATTGTTGAAGAGATAGTTCACCGCTCCAGCCAGCATATCCTTGTCGCGAATAAGCTTTGCCGCGCCATTCTTGATCAAGCGCTGATAGGAATCGCGGAAATTCTGCACATTGCGCCCGGACAGGATCGCTGTCTTCAGCATCGCCGGTTCAAGCGGGTTCTGCCCACCCTGTGCCAGCAGCGACCGCCCGACAAACGCAATCTCGGTCAATCTGAGATAGAGACCCATCTCGCCGATCGTATCCCCAAGATAAATGTCGGTATCCGGCGTGATGATATCGCCGCGACTGCGCAATGCCACCTTCATGCCAAGCTTTTCGATTTCCTCAGCGATAGCAGGCGCACGATCCGGATGGCGCGGCACAATGATGGTCAGAAGATCACGGTGCCTGACCTTGAGCATATGATGAACCTGCGCAACAACCTCTTCCTCACCTTGGTGGGTAGAGATGGCGGCCCATGTCTTGCGATTGCCGACCTGCCGTTGCAGGACCTCAAGTTCTGACTGCACAACAGGCGGAACTGCCGTATCCACTTTCAGATTGCCCGATACCGTGACCGGGCGCGCGCCAAGGGCACGGAACCGTTCGCCATCAATATCGGACTGCGCAACCACATGCGCAAGATTTTCGAACAGGGCTTCAGCGACGGATGATCTTTTCTGCCAGGAGGCAAAGGATTTATCTGACAGGCGGCCATTGACCAGAACCTGCGGAACACGCCGCAATCCAAGTTCGAGAATGGTCATGGGCCAGATTTCGGATTCGCAAATCACGGCAAGGTCCGGCTGCCAGTGACTGAGGAAACGATCAACCGCCGGTTTCAGATCAAGCGGCACATATTGATGGATAACGCGGTCACCCAGACGTTCCTGCACCATCTTGGCCGATGTAACCGTGCCTGTGGTCAAAACAACATTGATGCCCATCTCGACAATGGTTTCGACCAATGGAGTGACGGCGGATGTTTCCCCTACACTTGCCGCGTGAACCCACACCAGCGGCCCTGTCGGCCGCGCGACGCTGGCGATACCATAGCGCTCACCCTGCCGTCCGCGCTCTTCCTTGCCCTTGCTGGCACGGAAGGCGACATAAGCGCCAACCACCGGAAATGCCATCGCACCCACCCAGCGGTAGCTGCTCAGGATGAAGCGTGCCCAACGCTCGCTCACGCCTGACCATCCACAAGCGCTTGCACCCGAGCTGTGTTGGCGTTCAGGCTCGCGTTCAACTCGACACGCTTGGTTTCAAGCATTGCATCATCGGCATCCTCGGGGACAAAGATCGGGTCGCCGACAATCAACCCTGACTTACCGAATGGCAAGGGAATCGTTGTCTTATCCCAGCTCTTCTCCAGAATTTTCCTGCGTGACGTCATATAGCAGATTGGAATGATCGGGCGGCCAGACAGTTTGGCAAGAAGTATGACACCGAGACCGGAATCGCGCGGTGTTCCATGGGGGATATCAGCAATCATCGCCGCAGTCTTACCGTCCTTCAATGCCTTTTTCAGGGCAAGCAAAGCTCTTACACCGCCCTTTTCAATACTTTTTGTCGGCTCCCTGCCGCCAGAGCCGCGAATAATCTCGACGCCGAACCGCTCTGCCACGCGGGCATTCAGTTCCGCATCCTTGCTTTTGGAGAACATGGCGACAAAGCGCACACCGCGCGGCATCAGAAACGGTGCCATCAGGTGCTGGCCATGCCAGGCAACGGCGATGAAAGGCTCACCGCCGCGCTTCATGTCTTCCAGATCGGATGAGCCGGGCAGGCGCGGATTGGTGTTATTGACGAGCCGGAAAAACTGCGTGATCAGCCAGACAATCATCGAGCGGACAAAGCGCGATTTCGCCAGAGGCCCGCGCACCGAGCGCCAAAACCGTTTCAGCACCCCGTTCTTCTTGCGGGGTACCTTGGCGGTTGCTGTGCTGTTATCCATCATGCCGCTGTCAATGCGTGACCGGAGACCGGTCAGCTTGCCTTGCCTGTATCAGGGTCAAGCAGCTTGTGCATATGGACGATGAAATAGCGCATATGCGCATTGTCGACGGTCTGCTGAGCCTTGGACTTCCAGGCGCGCTGCGCCGTTTCGAAATTCGGATAAATGCCGACAAGATCCAGCTTTTCCAGATCGCGGAATTCAACACCGCCAAGTTTCGTCAGCTCACCGCCAAAAACCAGGTGAAGCAGTTGTTTCGATTCTGCTGTATTTTCGCTCATGGTCGCCCATCCGTTCAAGTTATCGATAATTTTTAGCCTGTTTAACCGAAGGCGGTTTCCGCGACAACGTCCAACATGTTGTCCATGAGCAATCCGCTGGCCGCGACAAGCGCGCCATGGCGGTAATCGCCCCTCTCGTGGTTACGAAGGCCATAGATGAGTGGCTCGCCATCGGCCGAAAGGACACGACCACCAGCCTCAGCCAAAATCAGGTCCGCAGCGGCCAAATCCCAGTCATGCGAGTTTGGTCGCACAAATGTGCCTGCTATATCCCCGCGTGCCACCATGGCGATGCGATAGGCCAGCGAGGCGATATAGGGAGCGGCCTCCATCGACTGCTGAAAATGTTCCGGCAGTTTCTTCAGAAAAGGTCCGGGACCAGCGACTTTGAACGGCACACCACTGGTGCTGACGTGAATGGAGGTTCCATTTTGCTCGGCACCCTGTCCCGGCAGCGCGGTGATCGTCTGGTTGCGGGCCGGGCATTCCAGTACACCGGCAACCGGCCTGCCATCCTCGATAACAGCGACGCTGACGCACCAGACATCCGAGCCCTCGATAAAAGCGCGCGTGCCATCGATGGGATCAACAACGAAAAAGCGCCGGCGCGACGCCGCTGCACGGTCATCAAGGGTTTCTTCGGAAATCCAGCCATAGTCAGGCCGGGCTGTCAGAAGCATGTCTTTCAGATATTTGTCCGCGGCAAGGTCGGCCTCGCTCACCGGCGAATTGCCGGTTTTCATCCAGACCTGCGGGTCCTGCCGGAAATAGGACAGGGCAATGCGCCCGGCGCCTTCGGCTGCTTCCCTGATCAGGGCAAGATCATCGCGGTTTTGTTCACTTGCCGGCAAGAGTCATGCCTTCGATTACGAGTGTTGGACTGGCAACGCCAAAATTACGGTCAATATCATTTGCTGCCACCAGATTGAGGAACATATCCTTCAGATTGGAGGCAATCGTAACTTCACTGACCGGATAGGCAAGTTCACCGTTTTCGATCCAGTAACCGGATGCGCCACGGCTATACTGTCCCGTGATCATATCGACGCCCTGACCAAAAAGCTCCGTGACATAGAAGCCCGTTCCAACAGCGCGGATCAGCGCGTCGGGTGACTGCTCGCCGGGTTCAATGGCAAAATTGGTGGATGATGGAACCACGCCAGTGCCGGAGCGAACGCCGCGCCCATTGGTGCTGAGCCCCAATTCCTTGCCCGTCGATGTGGACAGGAACCAGTGCTTCAACACGCCGTTTTCGACCATGGTCAGCGCCTGACCCTCGATCCCCTCGCCATCGAATGGGCGCGAGGAAGACCCGCGAATACGCAGCGGATCATCGGTGACATTGATGCTTTCGGCGAGAATCTTTTCATTCATGCGATCTTTGAGAAAGCTCGTCTTGCGCGCAACGGAGGAGCCGTTGATGGCGCTGGACAGATGGGACGCAATACCACGCGCCACGCGAGGATCGTACACAACATTGACGAGGCCTGTTTTGGCCTGCCGTGCGCCAAGGCGTTTCACCGCGCGCGCTGCGGCTGAACGGCCAATGGCAGCCGGGTCCTCAAGCGCATCAAAATGCTGGCGTGAGGAAAAATCATAATCGCGTTCCATTCCCGTGCCGGTGCCAGCAATAGCACTGACCGAACGGGAAAACCGCGATCCCATGTAATGGCCGACGAAGCCACCTGACGTCACAAGAACCATGCCGCCAAGACCGGCGGAGGCGGATGCGCCACCGGAATTGGTAACGCCTTCAACCGCAAGAGCCGCCTCTTCAGCCGCAAGTGCATCCTGTGTCAGACGCGCTGCTTCGACAACGGTGGGATCAAACAGATCAAGATCGCGAATGGTGCGCACCAGATTATCAGGGTCGGCTAGACCTTCAAAGGCATCATCAGGCGAGACCTTCGCCATGGCAACGGCGCGCTCAGCCAGAATTTTTGGATCGGAACCGGCGGTTGCCGATATGCTTGCCACTTTCCTGCCAACAAAAACGCGTAAGGAAAAATCGTCACTTTCCGAAGATTCGGTCGCCTCGACCTTGCCAAGCCTGACGCTGACGCCCGTGGACCGCGAACGCACGACAACCGCATCGGCGGCGTCTGCTCCGGCTTTGCGTGCGGCTTCGACAAGCGCAGCAGCATTGTCAACGAATTCGCGGGAATTGGCCGGCTCGATCATATTCATCCCTAGAGTTGATTGCATGATAGGATGCAAGGACATATCTGACCAATAATCAGATGATGCACTGCCTCCTATATGGTGCAAATTTGGGTCTATCAAGGCAAACACGCGTAACATTCGCAACAGACTGGGTCAGGCTCATGCTTTCACAAAGCGGCAATCTCTATTTTCAGGCTCTGGCTCTGCTGGCTGGAGCAATCATTGCCGCCCCATTGTTCAAGCGGTTGGGCCTTGGAACAGTGCTGGGATATCTGGCGGCGGGCCTTTTGATCGGGCCGCTGGCCAATCTGATCACCGATGGCGAACAGGTCCTGCATTTTTCTGAGTTGGGCGTGGTTTTCCTGCTGTTTGTCATCGGACTTGAACTGAAGCCGACGCGCCTGTGGAACATGCGCCATGCGATTTTCGGGCTTGGCGCGGCGCAGGTTATCGTTTCGGGTGCCGTACTGACCGGGCTCATCCTCGCCTTCCATCTCATGAGCTGGCAAGCAGCATTGGTTATCGGCTTCGGTCTTGCCCTGTCATCAACAGCCTTTGCCATGCAGATATTGGAAGAGCGCGGCGAAACCAATATGCCGCATGGTCAGACATCCTTTGCCATTTTGCTGTTTCAGGATCTCGCCATCGTTCCTTTGCTGGCAATGATTCCCGTACTGGCACCGGGGTCCGCCCAACACGAAGCTGATCCTCTTGGCAAGTTCCTGATCGCTATCATCTGTATCGGCGCTATCGTTGCGGTGGGTCGCTATCTGCTCAATCCGCTGTTTCGCTTTATCGCCAACACCGGCGCGCGCGAGGTGATGATCGCTGCCGCCTTGTTCGTGGTGCTCGGCGCTGCACTGCTGATGCAGTTTGCCGGGCTTTCCATGGCTATGGGCGCTTTCATTGCCGGGGTGCTGCTGGCTGAATCGTCCTATCGGCACGAACTGGAAGCGGATATCGAGCCATTTCGCGGTATCTTTCTCGGCCTGTTCTTCATGGCTGTCGGGCTGTCGATTGACCTCAAGGTCATCCTTGCCGACTGGCAAATGATCCTTCTTGCTGTTCCCGTGTTCATGGCCATCAAGGCTTTGGTGGTCTATGTGCTCGCGCGGCTTTTCCGTTGTAATCACAATGATGCGATCCGCATTGCATTCTTCCTGCCGCAGGGTGGTGAGTTCGGTTTCGTGCTGTTCACGACAGCCGCAGCGGCCGGATTGCTAAGCTCGTCCACAGCTTCCGAGATGATCGCAGTTGTCACGCTGTCCATGGCAGTCATGCCGCTATCCGTCGCGCTCGGTAATCGCTTTCTCGTTGACCCAAATGCGGAAGAACAGATTGACGAGGATTTTGATGGTGCCGCCGGAGCCGATGTCCTGATGATCGGCTTTTCCCGTTACGGCCAGATCGCGGCGCAAATCCTTCTGGCTGGTGGTACGAGTGTCACACTGATCGATGCCTCCGCCGATCGCATCCGCGCCGCCTCGAAATTTGGTTTCCGCATTTACTTCGGTGATGGCACCCGCAAGGAAGTGCTGGAGGCGGCCGGTATCCGGCAAGCGAAGATTGTCGCCGTCTGTACGCACAAGCGAGAGATCACGGACAAGATTGTCGATCTGATCCAGTCGGAATATCCTGATATCAAGCTGTTTGTGCGCTCCTATGATCGCGGCCACACGCTGAAACTCAGAGCCAAGGGCGTGCAGTACGAATTGCGCGAAACCTTTGAGTCGGGCCTGCTTTTTGGCCGCCGCACGCTGGAAGAACTCGGAACCAGCGAAGACGTGGCCTATGAGATCATGGAAGACATCCGCAGCCGCGATGAAGACCGGCTGCACATTCAGGCGTCGGAAGGGCTGATGGCAGGCAATGACCTGCTGCTGACGCGGCCAGTGACGCCGGAACCGCTGATCAAGCCAACGCGTGAATCCAAGCGTATTGATACGGAAGAGATGCTTCCAGACCCCGAACCCGCAGAATAAGTCGACGCTGGCAAGGCACTGATGCTGCCGCGCTCGGATAAGTAGGCATACGGATTCTGATGTCGCACCGCCTCAGATACAAGAGATGAATTCGCATTCAGACAGGCGCATTCATCATGATGACCTTTGTAATCGCTGCTGCCGGTGGATTAGCATCCTTTGTCTATCGCGTATGGCACGCACCGAAAGTTAAGCATTTTGCCGTGGCGCTGCTGTGGTACTGCATGGCACTTTCAGGAGCAGCTTTCTGCTACTTCATTTATCTCAACATAGTACCGATGTTTTTCTGATCCGAAGGCAGATCGCTGCCGTTATTCCTGCTCGGCATGTTCCGTATAGGTGATGGCGGCATCAACAGCACGCTTCAGCTCATCCTTGATGCCGATTGATTCGTTCAACACCTGTTCCACCCGCAGGAAATCCAGAACCCCGAAACGGGCAACGCTCGGCCGCAGGAAGATGGCAGGTGGATCGGTGCGCAGCCGCGTGGCGATGATGGATTGCATCATCAACTGGCTTGCCCCGAACATGGCGTCAATCGATGACGGGAATTTACGCCCATCACCTTCCGGCCCACCAACCACATCAATGCCGATGACGAATTTCGCCTTGTCCTTGAGATGATCGAACGGCACCGGATTGTAGATGCCGCCGTCTATCAGCACCCGGTCATCACGGCGCACCGGTCTAAACAATGCAGGGATGGCAGCGGAGGCGGCAATGGCGTTGAAAAGATCACCCTCGTTGATCGGGATTTCGCGCTGGCCGTAAAAGTCGGTTGCCGTGACACTGAGCGGTATGGGCAATTCCTCGAATGTCTCTGGTATCTGTTCCGGCAGAAAGGTCTTGAGAACCTTTTCGATGTTGAACTGGCTGAAGCGGATGCCTCCACCGAACATTTCGCCGAAAGTCGCCGGGCGCAGACGCCAAAGGCGCGCCGCTATTTCAGCACGCCGTGACAGGGTGGCAATGGCATATTCGCGGATGTCCCGCCCGGTCATGCCGGCAGCCATACCCGCCCCCATGATCGCGCCGATGGAGGAACCCGATATGGCGACCGGCTTGATGCCCAGCTCGTCCAATGCCTCGATGACATTAATATGCGCCAATCCCCTCGCCCCGCCGCCGCCAAAAGCGATGGCGAAGCTCGGCGAACTGCTGACAACACTGGTGCCAGCAGAACCGGATATACTTTCGAGATCACGCGCAATCATGGCATATCCTCAATCAGGACTGGGGCGGGCCAACAATCAAAATAGCCGGTTCGGTTTCGAGCAATTTCTTTGCCGCAGCCTTTACCTGATCCAACGTCACAGCATTGATCAGGTCAGCCCGCTTGTCGATATAGTCCCGGCCAAGATGTTCATCCTGAAGCCCAATAAGCGTGCTGGCAACGGCGGATGATGAATCCAGATTATTGATGGCGTAGGAGCCAACAAGATATTTCTTGGCTTCGGCCAGTTCATCCTCTGTCGGACCATCCTTGGCCATGCGGGCAACTTCATCCTTGATAATTTGCAAGGTTTCGCCTGAACGATCAGAACGGGTTGCCGTCGAAATCGTCAGCGCTGCCATATGATCGCGGCTGACCAGAGCCGAACCGGCGGAATAGGCAAGGCCGCGCTTTTCGCGAACCTCGTTGTAAATACGTGAGGAGAAACTGCCGCCGCCCAGAATATGATTCATGACAAAGGCCGGGAAGAAATCGGCATCCTGACGACGCACGCCTGGGTAAACCATGGAAATTGATGTCTGCGGCAAGGGGTAGTCGACGCGGGTCGTCTTGCCCAACGCAAGATTGGCATCCTTGACCGGCTCGAGCTGCGCCTTCTCGGGCAGATCGCCAAAAACCTTGTCGAGCAAAGGAGCCAGCTGTTCGGGACTGATTGACCCGACAACACCGACGATCAGCCTGTCACGGGCAAAGACGTGGCTGTGATAGCCGACGAGATCATCACGGGTGATGGAGGCCAGACTGGCTTCGGTGCCCTGCGACTGGCGACCATAGGGATGATCACCATAGAGCGCTTCGGCAAATTTGCGTCCGGCGATGGTGTTTGGATCGCGTTCCGACGCCTTGATATTGGCAACAAGCTGCTGGCGAATACGATCAATCGGTGCCTGATCGAAACGCGGTTTGTTCACCGCAAGCGCCAGAAGATCAACCGCCTCATCGCGCTTATCGGCGAGCATACGCATAGCGCCTGAGATACGGTCGTCATCAGCACTGAAACCCATTTCAGCGCCGACATTGTCGAGCTTTTCCTGAAACGCGTCTGAATCGAGATCACCGGCGCCCTCGTCAAAGAGCCCGGTCATCAGATTGGCAAGGCCTTCCTTGCCTTTGGGGTCCTGCGCCGAACCGCCCTCGAAGGAAAACCGCAGGGCGATCAGCGGAACAAAGTCATCCTGCACCAGCCAGGCACGAATGCCCTTGGGTGAGACGACTTCCTTGATCTCCACCGCATAAACAGGGGCGGCAGCAAAGATGACAAAAAGCAATGCAGCAGCGATCCTGCCGAAAACGGGTGTCAACATTCTGGTCATTGGATGACTCCCTCAGTTTGCGGCTGAACAGGTGCAGCTTCACCTGTTGACGGAATTTTCTCGTCGGGCTTGCCGTCTTCCGGCATCAGGTAACTGGTGACAGAACGGGCATCGACAAGATAGCGTTTGGCCACATCCTTGATGTCCTGAACTTTTACCGCTTGAATACGATCCGGCCATTCCTGAATGTCCTTGATCGTCTGGCCTGTTGAAAGCGTCGAGCCGTAAATACGCGCCATTCCGGCCTGACTGTCACGGGCGAAGATAACGCTTTTCAAAAAGCGGTTACGCGCCTGTTCCAATTCTTCTTCTGTCACGCCGTCCTTGATGATACGGGCGATCTGCGCGTCAACACCTGCCTCGACCTGCTGCAGCGAGGCCGAACCACGCGGCGCGCCATAGACAGAGAACGTGCCGTCATCCAGCGATCCACCCTGATAATAGACGCCAGCACTGGCGGCGAGCCCATCCTTCACAACAAGTGCCTGATAGACGCGGCTGCGCGTCGAACCACCGAGAATTTCACTTAAGAGATCAAGCGCCTCGGCTTCGCCCGGCTTGGCATTGTTATAGGACGGCACCAGCCATAATTTCTGGAAACTTGGCTGCGATACGCGCGGATCGGCCAGCGACACGGTGCGCTTGGTGTTTTGCTCCGGTTCCTGCGGCCTTATGCGTTTACCGGGTTCCGAGCGGCGTGGCACCTTGCCATAGGTCTTTTCAGCCAGCGCTTTCACGGTGTCGGCATCAACGTCACCCGAAACGACGAGCGTCGCATTGTTGGGCGTGTAAAATTTCTCATAGAATGCCAAACCATCCTTGAGGTTGAGCTGCTCCATCTCATGCAACCAGCCAATGACAGGAAAACGATAGGGATGGTTCTGGTAAAGCGTTGCATTCACTTCTTCAGACAAAAGCGCCGCCGGATTGGTATCGACGCGTGAACGGCGCTCTTCCAGAACAACGTCGCGCTCTGTCTTCACCACATCATCGTTGAGGATGAGGTTTTCCATGCGGTCCGCCTCATAGGTCATGACCATTTCGAGCGCCTGCGGCGACACCTGCTGGAAGAAGGCGGTATAATCATAGGAAGTGAAGGCGTTTTCCTGACCGCCGATCTCGGCAACCTTGCGGGAAAATTCGCCTGCCGGATAGGTCTTGGTCGCCTTGAACATCAGATGTTCGAAGAAATGCGCAATGCCTGACTTGCCGGGGTCTTCATCGGCTGAACCTACATGGTACCACAGCATATGGGTGACAACGGGTGCGCGATGATCGGGGATCACCACAACCTCAAGTCCATTTTCCAGATGGAAGGACGAGACACCGGCGCTATCGGCTTTCTGAACCTCTGCCGTCAGCTGCGCCATGGTCTGGGCATGTGTGGGAAGAATGAAACCGGCAGTCGACAACGTTCCGGCCAAAACGAATGCCGCAACGGTGCGGCCTATTACTTGCGACATCAATCTTCCTTCGCAATCCTGTTCAACAATACAGCGGTTTAGCCGCTCAACGTGACAAATCGTATGATTGTTCCGCCGTAGTGACGTTCTTCCACCACCGCGAATCGCGGATCAAGGTTGATCACGGCTTCGGCCTCTTCTTCAAGCACGAGAAGTGTGTCGGGATTGAGCCAGCCGCCCTCAAGAGCGGATTTGAAGGCAAGTTCTCCAAGACCTTTGCCATAGGGCGGATCGGCGAAGACGAGATCAAACGGCTCGATTGTCCCCGCCTCACCAAGTTTGGCGGCATCGCGGCGGAAAATCTTGGTGTTGCCAAGCAGACCGAAGGCTTCGACATTGGTGCGGATCAGACCGCGCCCCTCGGTCGACTCCTCAATGAACACACCATAGCGCGCACCGCGCGATATGGCTTCGATCCCCAAAGCGCCTGTTCCGGCGAAGAGATCAAGCACGCGGGTCGCTTCAAACTTTTCCGGATAATTGTGCACCAGAATGTTGAAAAGGCTTTCCCGCGTCCGATCCGTGGTTGGCCGGATGGCATTGGTGTTTGGCGTTGCCAATGCCCGCCCGCGAAATTTGCCGCCGACAATGCGCATCAAATCCACGCCTATGGCTTAGGCTTGCGTGGGGGACGACCTGCACCGCCGCCAGAACCACCACTGCGCGGACCCTTCGGGCCACCTGATGGAGCACCGCGAGGCGCCGCACCTTTTGGACCGCCATAGGGTCGATCACCGGAGCGACCATCTTGCCTGCCCGGACCGCCGCTTGTGCCATAAGGACGCTCTGAACGCGCCGGGCGCTCAGACTGGAATGACGGCTTGCCGCCACCGGCTTCGCGTTCCTTCAACTCGGCGCGCTCACGCTTGCCGACCCGTGGAGGACGGGGTGGACGCGGGCCATCACGCGACCCTTCTGGACGATCCGAACCAAAAGAACGCTTTGGACGCTCGGCTCTGTCATCATCGCCGCGTGGTGGACGTGGGGAATAGCTGCGCGGCTTGTCGCCGCCTGCGTAGGCACCAGCGGGACGTTCACGCTGCGGACGGTCACCCGCTGGACGGGCGGAACCTTCCTCGAAACGGCGCGGCCGTTCGGTGCGGGGCGCATCCGAGTTTCTGCGCTCACCGCGTGGTTCGCCGGTTTTCGCCTTGGCTTTGCCAACCGGACGTGCACCGGGCGCCATCCAGACATTGGCAGAGCGGGCACGCGGCGGTAGCGGCTCCTCAGCCTTTGCACCTTTGCCTCTCGGCGCTGAAGCATCACGCGGCTTGCGGTCATCGGCGCGCGGCTTGCGATCGTCCGCACGCGGCGCACGGGCCGGACGCTCGTCACGGCCACCACGCGCATCGCGGGAAGCGCCGGGGCGTTCGCTGCGGTCCGTTGTCAGACGCGACAGGGATTCTTCGCGCTTTTCATCCTTGGACTTGCGCGGGCCACGGCTTTTGGCAACCGGTGCGCTTGAAATCCACTCCGAGGAGCGGCGCGCCGGACGATCGGCAGCAGGCTGCTGTACAACCGCCTCACCCTTTACCGCATCATTGGAAAAGACATTGATGATCGGCGCTTCAAAATCAGCGCCGGATTCTTCAATCAGGCGCTCGCCGAGCTGGTCGCGCAATGTGCGGCCGTTCATTTCCCGCACTGAACCCTCAGGCAGATCGCTCAACTGGAACGGTCCGTAGGAAATGCGGATCAGGCGATTGACGGAAAGACCAAGCGCGCCAAGTACATTCTTGACTTCGCGGTTCTTGCCTTCCCGCAGACCCATCATGATCCAGACATTGGAGCCCTGCTCGCGTTCCAGCGTCGCTTCGATTGCGCCGTAGAACACGCCTTCAACGGCGATGCCGTCTTTCAGCGTATCGAGCTTTTCCTGCGTCACGCTGCCATGGGCGCGGACACGGTAGCGGCGCAGCCAGCCAGTGGATGGAAGTTCAAGCGCACGCGACAGGCCGCCATCATTGGTCAGCAGCAAAAGGCCTTCCGTGTTGATATCGAGACGTCCGACGGACAGAACGCGCGGCATATCCTTCGGCAGCGATTCAAAAACAGTCTGACGGCCTTCCGGGTCGCGATTGGTCGTCACCAGACCGGCAGGCTTGTGATAAAGCCACAGCCGGGTGCGTTCTTTTTGCGGCAAGGGCTTGCCATCAACTTCAATGCGATCTTCACGCTTGACGTTGATCGCCGGGCTGGCAAGCACCTTGCCATTGACCGAGATACGCCCTGCGGCGATCATCGTTTCGGCTTCGCGGCGCGAGGCTATGCCTGCGCGGGCAAGGCGCTTGGCGATACGCTCGCTGTCATCAACAGGCGCTTCCTCAAAAGATGATTTGCGCGGACCGCGCGTCGCGGGGTCCCGCGCACCATCATCATATTTGCGCGGGGCCGGACGGCCACCACGGCCGCCATCGGCGCCCTTCTTGTCGAAGCTGCGCTTTTCAAAGGGACGTTTACCGCCCTTTCCGTCATCATTTGAACTGGTCATGGAATGTTTGCCTTTCAGCGGGGCTAACTACCAGCTATGACGGCAGCTTGCGAGTAAATTCTGGACAATGAGTGCAGCGTGAACCAAAAAACTGATCCTATGGGACCTATGGACCTTGCATTGGCCGAGGCTAGAGCCGCGGCAAAGCGTGGTGAAGTGCCCGTTGGCGCTGTTCTGGTGAAGGACGGCAAGGTGCTTGCGCAGGCAGGAAACCGCACGCGCGAGCTCAATGATCCTACGGCTCATGCCGAGGTTCTTGTCATCCGGGCTGCTTGCGCAATGCTCGATGATGAACGGCTGACAGGCTGCGATCTTTATGTGACGCTTGAACCCTGCACCATGTGCGCTGCGGCGATTTCCTTCGCCCGCATCCGGCGTTTGTATTATGGCGCGCAGGATATGAAGGGCGGCGGCGTGGAAAATGGCGCACGATTTTTCGCGCAACCAACCTGTCATCATGCGCCGGAGGTCTATTCCGGCTTCCAGGAACAGGAAGCCGAGATCATCCTCAAGGAATTCTTCCGCGCCAGACGGCTTTAGTTGTCAGCGCGTATTCTCGCAGAAAAGTCTTCAGCCTTGTCGGCGTCCATCGCGCGCTGGTTGATCGATGCAGCCTGAATGACCTGTTCAAGCGGCTTGCTTCGGTCTATCGCACCAAGATCATACAAATAACCGGGTAGATATCCCGATAGAATGACACGGTAGTCAATCGGGAGACCGGGTGTGATGGCCCGGATCATATCAAAAATCACCGTTGTGCAATTGGCCGTTATCGTGTTGTAGAACTGTGCTTCTCTGGACAGACGGTTCCCCGTATCCAGATAGGACAGAAACAGCGCCTGACGCATTTCCGGGGTCATGTTGATCCGGTAGCGATAAACGTCTTCCTTGCGGATATTGGTGCGCACGCGGATAATGTCACGCTCATCGGCGGCGATCATCGCCAGCTCAAACTCCTTGAAGAAGCCGCCCACTTCGGAAAACTGCTCGTGACGCTCTTTCCGGATTTCGGCGGAGAACACGACGTGCTCGCCATCGGTAAAACCAAAGCTCACCAGTGTGTGGGCAATGGCTGGGCTCGACCAGTACGATAAGAACACGTCGACCGAATCCAGTTTCTCCAGATCGTAGGAGCGGACTTCCCAGCGCGGGGTGTAATCCATTGCGCTGCGCCATTCAAAATTGCGGATATTGGCCAGAGTGACATGATTGCCGCTGAGTGTGCCTGTCACAGTCTGCGCCACATCATCGGCCCAGATGCGATTGAGCGATGGCGTGATTGTGCTCCACCAGAACAGCAGGGCAGCCATAACCGGTATAAACACAACCAAAGCACGGCGGACGCGTCCGGTCACTTCAAGCCAGAGGACGACAAGGCCGATGATAATCCAGACGGCAACCAGACCGGCAACACCGGGAAGGCCGAATGGCAGTTGATACCAGAGAGCAAGCCCGCCCCAAACAAAGGCAAAGACTGTCAGGAGAATGAGAACAATCAACGCGGGAATACGTAAAAGGCGCAAGATCGATGATCCTCAACTGACAGAGACAAAGCGATATTCCCGGTACATCAAGGCAAAGGCAAGACGCTTTACATCACCGAAAAAAGAAAGGCTCCCTGAAGGAGCCTTTCGAATGTCGCAAAATATTCCGGATCAATTCCAGGGGATGAGGTTCTTGAAGCTGAAGCCCTTGTCCTTGCGGGCAGCGGCCTTGCGATCGCGTTCCTTCTTGGCTTCATCTTCACCCAGCTCATCGGTAGCTGCAGTTCCTGCCGGTGCGCGATACTCCAGCGGCGGCTCGCTCAGATAGCGACGGGTTTTCGGTGAACCGGCGGTGGAGGCAAGACGGCGCGCACGGAATTCAGCAGATTGCGTCTTGGCCGACACGCCTGATGGCGGCGGGTTCCTGTCGTTGAAGAAACCGTGTTCACCCGTATCAACCGATTTGGCGGCAGGCACATCATTTTCGATCTGCGGGACATAATTGGGGTTGTTCTGGTTGGCGGTCGCCTCATCACGCAAGCGCTTGCGGCGCGCTTCCGGCGATTCCGGCCAGTTGGCACTATTGGCTGCCATGGCGCTGTCCTGCGGCGCAGGCAATTGCCCCGGCTTGCCAGCGACAGGGCGAACCAGATCAGGGCGCGGATTGTAGGCAATTGAATCTTTCTTCTTGGGCCCGAACGAAGCGATATTGGAAACGTCGTCCAACAACTGGCTACCAGCTGTCTTGTTCGTCCCATAGGTTGGCGACGAAGCACATCCGGCCAACGTCAACGACGCAAGCATTGCACCAAGAACTGTAATACGTCCGTTCAAATCCATACTCGCCACTTTCGCCCCAAGCTCATATTGCCGACTCAGCCGATTCAATAGGCCTGATCCATGCCCTGCCTGTTAA
Organism: Phyllobacterium sp. TAF24; assembly: GCF_052113785.1. NCBI lineage: Bacteria > Pseudomonadati > Pseudomonadota > Alphaproteobacteria > Hyphomicrobiales > Phyllobacteriaceae > Phyllobacterium > Phyllobacterium sp. TAF24. The sequence goes on from NZ_JBFRDN010000001.1 coordinate 205,524, forward strand.
ATCAGGCAACTCAATGGCAAGCCTTTTACATGAGGCCCGTCCCAATAAGCAAGCCGATGCAAGCTTTTGTTAAGCAAAATGCGGATCATCCAGAGAATGATCCGCCTTTATACACCTAAATGGCGAGTTTGCCGAGTTTTGCCAATTCATGCAAAGCGGCCGCATCGCGGGCTGAAACGTCAGGATAGGCCGGATCTGAACCAACATCATGGGTATAACGCCATGAACGGGCGCATTTTGTGCCCGACGCACGCTCGGAAACAACAGCCACGCCTTTTACGTCATCGGCAACAAAGGCCCCGGCAGGAGCGGCCTCACCCTTGATCGTGATGGCACTGGTGATGCAGATCTCGGCCATATCCAGATCTGAAACGGCGGCAAGCAATTCCGGATCGGTGACATAAACCACCGGCGCCGCCTCCAGCGACGAACCGATGCGCTTGTCGGCACGTTCCAGTTCCAGTGCACCTGTGACAGCACGGCGAACTTCCCGCACCTTGCGCCACTTTTCAGCCAAAGCGTCGTTCTTCCACTCGGCAGGCGTTTCACGGAACTGTTCGAGATGCACGGACTTTGCCGCTGGATATTGATCCATCCACGCTTCTTCGGTCGTGAATGGCAACATCGGCGCAAGCCAAGTCACGAGACGGTCGAAGAGGTGACGCACGACCTGCAGTGAAGCGCGGCGCTTCACACTTGAAGGCGCATCGCAATAGAGCGCATCCTTGCGGATATCGAAGTAGAACGCCGATAATTCGACATTCATGAAATCGATCAGCGAGCGGGTGATGCGCTTGAATTCAAACGCATCATAGCTTGAACGAACCAGTTCATCGAGTTCAGCGAGGCGATGCAGCATCAGCTTTTCAAGTTCAGGCATGTCCGCATAGGCAATCTCATCACCGGCATCATGGGCCAGAGTGCCAAGCATCCAGCGGATGGTGTTGCGCAGTTTGCGGTAGGAATCGATGTTCGTCTGGATGATATTCTTGCCGAGACGCTGATCTTCCCAATAATCCGTGGTCATGACCCAGAGACGCAGGATATCGGCGCCTGAGTCCTTGATCACATCCTGCGGCGTCACGGTATTTCCGAGCGACTTCGACATTTTGCGCCCCTCCTCGTCCATGGTAAAACCATGGGTGACAAGGGTGTTGTAAGGTGCACGGCCTCGCGTGCCACAGCTTTCCAGCAGCGACGAATGGAACCAGCCGCGATGCTGATCGGAGCCCTCGAGGTAAACGTCGGCAGGCCATTTCAGATCAGGACGATCTTCCAGCGTGAAAACATGGGTCGAGCCAGAGTCAAACCACACATCGAGAATGTCGCGAACCTGCACCCAAGGCTCGTTCGCCTTTTCGCCAAGGAAACGCTCACGCGCGCCTTCGGCAAACCATGCATCGGCACCTTCCCGCTCGAAAGCCTCAAGAATGCGGGCATTGACGGCATCGTCTTTCAGAACATTACCGTTCTCATCGGCAAAGACGCAGATCGGCACGCCCCATGCGCGCTGACGGGAGAGCACCCAGTCAGGGCGGTCTTCGATCATGGCGCGCAAACGGTTCTGACCACCGGCGGGCACAAAACGTGTCTCATCGATGGCAGCAAGGGCACGGGAGCGCAATGTGGTCAGATCGCCAAGGTCCTTGTCCATATAGACAAACCATTGCGGCGTATTGCGGAAGATCACCGGCTTTTTGGAACGCCATGAATGCGGATAGCTGTGCTTCAACCGGCCACGGGCAAACAGGGCACCGCGCGCGATAAGCTCGTCAATGACGACCTTGTTGGCATCGCCCTTCTTGCCGTTATCATCGATGACACGCGCAGCCCCGCCTTCACGATCAGGACCAAGCCCCGGCGCATCCTTGGTGTAGAACCCGGCATCGTCGACGGTGAACGGGATTGCCGCAGAAATTCCGCGCGCTTCCAGCTCGCGGGCGGCATCGGTCCATGCATCGAAATCCTCGCGGCCATGGCCGGGAGCCGTATGAACGAAGCCCGTACCAGCGTCATCAGTGACGTGATCACCCGCAACCATGGGAACTACAAATTCATAGCCTCCGCCCAATCCTTTGAAGGGATGCGCCAGCGTCATTGCAGCAAATTCGTCAGCGGCAACCGTTCTGATCCGCTTGAAGGTCAGCTTGGCTTTAACAGCAGATTCTTCGGCAAGCGCGTCGGCGAAGATAAGCTTTTCGCCGGGGCGTGGCCCGAAGTCGTTCTCAACGGTTTCAACTTCATAGAGACCGTAAGCGATACGTGGCGAATAGCTGACCGCACGATTGCCGGGGATAGTCCATGGCGTCGTCGTCCAGATAACCACATGTGCGGATTTGAGATCATCCGCACCGGTGGAGACCGGGAACTTCACCCAGATCGTGTCACTCTCATAGTCCTGATATTCAACCTCGGCTTCGGCCAGCGCAGTCCGCTCGACAACCGACCACATAACCGGCTTCGAACCGCGATAAAGCTGGCCCGACATGGCGAATTTCAAAAGTTCGCCAGCAATACGGCTTTCCGCATGGAAGGCCATTGTCGTATAGGGATTGTCGAAATCACCCTCGATACCCAAGCGCTTGAACTCGGCGGACTGGATTTTGATCCAGTTGGTAGCGAACTCACGGCACTCCTTGCGGAATTCGTTGATCGGCACCTCGTCCTTGTCCTTGCCCTTGGCGCGGTACTGTTCCTCGATCTTCCATTCGATCGGCAGACCGTGGCAATCCCAGCCCGGCACATAATTGGAGTTGAACCCACGCATCTGGAACGAGCGGGTGATGACATCCTTGAGGATCTTGTTCAGCGCATGGCCGATATGGATGTTACCATTGGCATAGGGTGGGCCGTCATGCAGGACGTAGAGCGGACGATCCTTCGCATCCTCCCGCAGCTTCCGGTAGAGATCCATGTCGCCCCAGCGCTTGACAAATTCCGGTTCCTTGGCGGGCAGGCCCGCACGCATCGGAAAGTCGGTCTGCGGCAAATAAAGTGTCTTCGAATAGTCGAGTGGCTTGGGCGTGTCGGTCATTTTTCCAGCTTGTGAACAGGCCCGCGCGTGATCGCAGCAGGCTAGGATGTGACGAGAATCAAAAAAGAGCGCAATGGCGCATCCGGAAAACCCGGACCTTCCGCACCCGCAAGCCTAGGCTTCAGGCAAACCGGAAGGCCGGGCCAGTAATTCGTGGTGTCTGAAGTGGTATGGAGCGCGCAAGCGTCCAGGAAACAGTTTTCATGAGCGCGCTTTTAGCAATCACTGCTTCCAGAATAAAGGGGCTGACGCAATAAACTTCGCGTCAGCGCCATATTGGCATCAAAGGCCGAAATCGAAACGGTAGGTTGCCTGAAGGCCAAAGGTGGCCTGATTGGCCGAACCGCGCTCCTTGACGATGCTGGAATCCGATGCCGGGCCCATCAGGCGGCTATATTCCGCATAGGCACTGGTTTCGATCTTTTCAGTGGTTTTCCAGGTGATCTGACCGCCAACGCCAAGCGATTTCAAACCACCGCCGCTAGGCTTGTAGCTGGACAGGCCGGATGCGGCGGCTTCTGTCGGATTTACCCCGTAATACTGCTGAAAGTAATCTTTCGAGGCGAGCGTGGCGCGGGGACCGGCGGAAACGCGGACCGTCGGCGTCAGATCCGTAAAGGCATCGATAGCAAAGTCGGCAACGACACCATCATGCGAACCGATACCCCGGCGTACTTCAACGCGGCCACGAATATTGTCAGTTGGGTAGAATTCGGCAAAGCCACCGAGTTCAACACCCCAGTCGACATCATGCACACCTTTGAGATGAGCATCGCCACTGTCACGTCCGGTGAGCAGCTTGCCGGTGATACCGGTGCGGAAAACACCGGTATCGATGAGGCCGATCGATGCGTTGTCATTCAAAGAGCTGAAACGTGCGGCAGGTCCGGCGCGTCCAAGAGAAATAACCGGCGCAGCCCGCAGAAGATAATCCTTCGCACCTTCATAACGCGGAGCGATGAACCCTTTTGCGCCGAGTGTCAGATACCAGTCACCGGACCACCAATGCTGGCGCGGGGCCGCAGCGGTCTGTGTCTGCTGTCCGTCCGAATAATATTCATCGGCAGAACCTGGGGCGACACCGGCAAGAACAAGGGCGCCCGAAAGAGCAGCGATGAAACGAATATGCATGAAGTCACTCCAACAATTTCGCCTGGGAGGGCGGCAGATTTGAAATTGACGCTACCCAAAGATAGATAAAATTGGATTTATTCTTATGGTAAACAATTTACCGTTTCATTGAAAGTTAAGCGTGTCATCCAGTGGGGACAGCGGCTTGACACCCTGCAACAGGCTACGCGCCTCTTCCTCATCGCGTCTGATCTGCTGCATCATCGGCTCAAGTCCATCAAACTTTTCTTCGCCGCGCAGATAGGAGAAAAATGAAACCTCGCAGATTTCACCATAGAGATCACCCGTGAAATCAAACACATAGGTTTCAAGCAACGGCTCGCCATCCGTATCAACGGTCGGTCTGCGGCCAAAACTCGCCACACCGTCATAAAGCGTCCCGTCAGCACGCCGAAACCGCACGGCATAAATGCCCTCCTTCAAATGCGTCTCGGGAGGCAGAACCATATTGGCAGTGGGAAAGCCGATTGTCCGGCCAAGCTCTTTGCCATGGATTACCTCAGCCCGTATCCGGTGGCGATATCCAAGAAGCCCTGACGCTTCGACAATTTCACCTGCGCCCAGAAGTTCGCGAATGCGGCTGGATGAAATCGCCTGCCCGCCTTCATCGCGGAAGGCATCAACGAGTGTCACCTGAAAGCCGCGCTTTTCCCCCGCATCCATCAGAAAGGCCGGGCCGCCCTGACGACCTTTGCCGAAGTGAAAATCAAAGCCTGCAACAATGCGGCTGGCACCAAGACCGGCAACAAGGATTTGGTCGACAAACACATCGGCGGTAAGCTGCGAGAAATCACGGGTGAAGTGACATTCCACCACCGCATCAAATCCGAGGGCTTCCAGTATGGAGGCTTTTTCAGCGGCAGGTGTTAGCCGGTCCACCGGCTGATCTGGCACGAAAACACTGCGCGGATGCGGTTCAAAGGTCAGAACCAGCGAAGGCTTTCCCGCCGCATGAGCGGCATCGAGCGCCCGGCCCAGAACAGCCTGATGACCACGGTGCACACCATCAAAATTACCGATTGCCACCACCGCACCCCTCAGATGCTCCGGCAGATGAGAAGGGTCTGTCAGGCGTAGAATCGGCATGATGCATTTACCTCAGGCGAGAGCCGGCATGGTGGCAACGGGATTGCTGCCATGCTTTTTGAGAAAGGCGAGCAGCTTTTCCAGATCAAATATGCCGCCCATCACATAATCGCCAGCGTGAATGCCGCCGGAAATATAGAGCACGTCGATCCCAAAGAGATCAGCACCTTTCACATCTGTGAGCATGCCATCGCCAATAGCAAGCACGCGTGTGAGGTCAACCGGCTTGCCGCGCACGGCTTCGGCAGCGGCGATTGCTGCCTCGTAAATGGGGCGATGCGGCTTTCCGGCAATCAGGGTACGCCCACCAAGCTGGCCATAATCGCGCGCCAAAGCGCCCGCACACCAGATCAGTCGGTCGCCGCGCTCCACAACAATATCCGGATTGGCGCAGATGAAAGGCAGATTGCGCGAGCGAAAGCGCGTGAGCATATCCACATAATCCTCGGGGCCTTCGGAATCATCATCGAAAAAGCCGGTGCAGACAACAACATCCGCTTCGCGCTCTTCGGTAAGCTCGACATCAAGCCCCTCGTAAAGCGTCTCATCGCGCTCAGGCCCCAGATGAAACACGCGGCGCGGCGCATTGCGGATCAACTCGCGCGTCACATCACCTGATGTAACAATGCGGTCATAGGCGGATTTCGGTACACCAAGCATTTCGATCTGCTGGGCGACACCAGCAAAGGGGCGTGGTGCATTGGTGATCAGAACGACAGTCTGGCCGTTTTCACGCGCGCGCTGCAAGGCGCTGGAAGCTGCGGCAAAAGAATCAATGCCATTATGCAAAACACCCCAGACGTCACACAGGAGAACATCATAACGGTCCTTGAGCGCATCGAGACGCTGCAAATGTAGCATGTCGGTCATGCCGATCCTTTCAGATTGCCGGAGCGAACTAAGATGGCATCGCTTAGCCGATAGCGGCAATCGTGTCACCTGTGATTGTCGTTGGAATGACAGGGATCAGGCGGCCGCCAAGTCCAAACCGCGACTTGCAAGACGGGTGCCGCATTCGCTGAGCACATCAACCAATGTCCTCAAACGTTGCCCTTCTTCCGTCAGACTGTACTCGACGCGCACCGGAACTTGCGGAAAGACCGTGCGCGTGACGTAGCCAGCCTCTTCAAGAGCACGCAGGTCAAGTGTCAGCATGCGTTGCGAAATCTTTGGCATGTCGCGGCGCAGATCGCTGAAACGTTTCGTTCCTTCAAGCAGATAATAGATAAGAAGGATGCGCCAGCGCCCGCCCAGCGCCAGCATGGCATTTTCCACGGGGCATTTGGAAACCAGATCTTTCATCGTCGGCACCATCATCGAATGTTGGTATAAAATATGTACCAACATTACATTTTTGTGCCTTCTTTACAATAGTTACCGGCATTGCCATCTTCCATTTCACCGCGGTCAGACATTCAAAAATGAGGAAATGAAAATGGAACCTGTATTGTTTTACGGCGTGCCGCATGGCTGTTCTTTCGGATCGATTGTTGCACTGGAATGGCTTGGCCAACCCTATCGCCTCGCCCGCATCGACATGCTGGCAAAATCGAAGAGTGACGTCTATCGGCGCGTGAACACCATGCACCAGACACCGACGCTGCTACTGGAAAATGGCGCGAGCCTTAGCGAAAGCCTTGCCATTCTCCAGAACATTGCCGGACGGGATTTGTACAAGAAACTGGGTTTTGCCCAGGGCACAGAGGCCTATGACAAACTCAACCAGATGTTGGCCTATCTGCACACCAGCTTTCATTCGGCCTTTGCCCCGGCCTGGGCCGCCTACAAATTGCAGGAAGGTGATCCGGCGATCAAAATGCTGCGTGATCTGGCAAAGGAGAAGGCGGCGGGAGGTTACGCCTATCTGCAGTCTCATCTGCAAGGCAAGGATTGGCTGGTCGGTGACAACAGGACAATTGCCGATGCCTATCTGATCGGCGTTGCCCGTTGGGGCGAAGACCTTGGCCTGTTCAATATCAAGGCTGATTACCCTGATCTTTACCGCTATCTACAGACGTTAGAAGCCGACAAGGCTGTGATCTTTGCCCATGCTATCGAGGACGAGAACCCTGCTGTGACAAGCGGTAAGTTCCTTGGCCATGTGACACTGGACGAGGTTGGAACACGGCTTGCCGCCTGATCTCGTCTTCAGAAGAATCCATCGGGCAAACGCCCGGTGGACCAAATAAAATGGTGTTCGGCACGAGCGATTGACAACAAACATATGAATATGTATTGATATGTTTGTTGTCATCAACCAGACGAGCCAGAACCATGTCCCAATCGCATGAGGGTCACGACCACGCGCCCAAGATAACCAACGACAATCAGCGCAAGGTGCTGATCGCCTTTATCATTACTTTTACCTATATGGTCGTTGAGGTGATTGGCGGGCTGATGTCCGGTTCGCTGGCCCTGATTGCCGATGCCGGGCATATGCTGACGGATGCGGGTGCGCTTGCCCTGTCCTATGCGGCGTTTCGTTTTGGCCAGCGTGCTGCGGATCAAAGCCGCACCTTTGGATATCTGCGCTTTGAAGTGATCGCAGGTCTTGTCAATGCGATTGCACTTTTTGCCATTGTTATCTGGATCGCCATCGAAGCTATCGACCGCTTCCGCGCACCCGGCGAGATTCTGGCTGGCCCAATGTTCCTCGTGGCCATAATCGGACTGCTCATCAATATGCTGGTGTTCTGGATTCTCACGCGCGGCGACAAGGAACACGTCAACATCAAAGGCGCCGTGCTGCATGTGATGGGTGATCTTCTGGGTTCCGTCGGTGCCATCAGTGCCGCCATCATCATCTATTTTACCGGCTGGACGCCAATCGATCCAATTCTCTCCATTCTGGTTTCCGTGTTGATCCTGCGCAGCGCCTGGGCCCTGTTGCGCAATTCCCTGCATATCCTGCTGGAAGGCGCACCTGAAAATGCAAAGCCGGAGGAAATCCAGAACTATCTGATGAGCGCTGTCACCGGACTTGCCGCCGTGCGACATGTGCATGTCTGGCTCATCACGTCAGGCAAGGCTCTTGCCACCCTGCATGTCCAGCCAAAGGATGGAACCGATCCGCGCCTTCTTGTGAAAGCGGTCGAAGCAGAACTGGCCAAGCGCTTTGATATTCAGCATGCAACCATTGCCATCGACTGGCCTGACAGCCCAAGCGATGACTGCATCATGGGAGAAAAGCCCGGGGAACATACGGATCACGATCACGGGGATCATAGCGAGACAGGCGATCATGCCAATCATGACCACGATCATGCGGGGCACAAACATTGATGCCCCTCGACCTGCCCTCAGATTCCGACACCGCCACACTTGCCGAAATTTTCAGACTGCTTGGCGATCCCACCCGCTTGCGCATTCTGTTCTTCTGTCTTGAAGCGCCGCGATCCGTGGGCGATATCGCGGAAAGCCTGCAGCTGTCCCAATCGCTCGTCAGCCATCATTTAAGGTTGTTGCGGGGTGCCCGCCTCGTGCGTGGCAACCGGCTTTCCAAGCAAATCTTCTATGAACTGTCAGATAAGCATGTCAGCGGGATGCTCGCGGATATGGCGCACCATGTGCGCGAGGACGACTAAAGACTACTGACAAAAACCGGCAGCATTGTCATATCGGCCATAAAAGTTTTGCATTAGTCTAGCGGAATTGTTCCTCCGCAAGCACGTTTCGCCAATGCAATTCATCACACTGCTCCGCCGACGTTCGATCGGTCTGCTCTGGTCGGGTCTCGCACTGTCCGCCATCGGCGATCAGCTCTATACGATCGCGCTCAGTTGGATCGCCGTCGATATTTTCGGCCCTTCCGCCGGTTACATCACGGCGATCAAGTCAGCTATTATCCTTGCCGTCCTGTTTTTCGGTGGTGCCATGTCTGATGGATGGGATCGTCGCCGTACGATGATCGGCGCAGACCTTTGCCGCTTTGCTGCCCTTGTGCTTGTTGTCGTGGTCTGGATGGTCGGGGGCCAACCGGATGCATGGGTGCTGGCGCTCGCCGTAGCCATTCTTGCAGCCGGTGAAGCCTTATTTCTCCCCGCCCTTCAGACGATCCTGCCGCAGTTGATCATCAATGAGCCGGGGCTGCTGGCGGGAACCAATGCGCTGCTTGACGCGACGAACCGGCTCGCTCGTTTGCTTGGCCCCGGACTGATTGCTCTTGCGGGGGCGATTATCGCGCCCATTCACTTTTTCACGGCCAATGCCCTGAGTTTTCTTCTGTCTGCAGCCGCAATAACAGCTTTGCCGCTCTCAACCTCCCAACCGGCTCCGCCCGTCAGCACTGAACGAAAACACCCCTTCGCCAGCCTCCTATATGGCTACCGCGCCATGCACCGGGAGCCGCTGCTCGGCTTCCTGCTCGACAGCAATGCCTTCATTGGCGGCGCATGGTATGTGGCATTCTTCCTTGCTGTCCCGTTGATCATCTCCAGCCAGTTCGATGCATCGCTGACGACAGGCTTTGGGCTTTATGGCCTTGTCATTGCAGCATTCGGCGTCAGCAACCTCATTGCCAATCTCATTGTCGGCAACCGTCCCATGCCCGAGCAACCGGCACGCATGATTTTCATAGGCGTATGCGCAACCGGCACTGGCATCTTGCTAATGGCTTTGGCATCGCTCACGCCTATCCCGGATCACTGGCGGCTCGGCACGTTTGTTCTCGCATCGGGCTTGTCCGGCTTCGGCGGCCCGTTCAAGGATGTTGCTTTCGCGACGCTGCGCCAGACCCAGCTGCCATCTGCCGATATTGCACCAGCAACACGCGCCTATATCGTCACCACGCATGTCGGTATGCTTTTCGGCATGCTGGTTGCCCCAATGGTCAGCAACAGCATCAGTCCGAGCGATCTCCTGCTGATCTGCGGTGGCATCTATCTTGCCGTTACCTGCACCGGGTGGTTGCGCTTTGTGCGGTGAGGCAGGCAGAGCGTTGCGCCCTGCCCGCTTTCTCTTAGAAACCTGACAGGACGATCTTGCCGCGGGCTCGTCCACTTTCGATCAAGGCGTGGGCCTTCTTCAGATTGGCTGCGGAAATCTTACCGAGATCGTCGGCAAGCGTCGTGCGGATTGTACCGGCATCGACCAGTTCCGAGACCTTGTTGAGCAGATTGTGCTGCTCCTCAACATCGACAGTGTTGTAGCGCGAGCGCGTGAACATCACTTCCCAATGGATGGAAATGCTTTTCCATTTAAAGGGCATGATGTCATAGGTTTTGGGATCATCGATCAGTCCAAATCGGCCCTGCGGCGCTATCAGCGTGGCAATCTCCATGCGATGATCATCGGAGTTTGTTGTCGAAAAAACAAAGGCGGGCGCACCGAGGCCGAGTGCTTCTACCTGCGCGGCAATCGGCTTCGAGTGGTCAATCACATGATGGGCACCCAATTCCTCAACCCATTTCTTCGTCTCCGGGCGTGAAGCTGTGGCGATGACAGTCAGGTTGGTCAGTTTTCGGACAAGTTGGACCGCAATGGAACCGACACCACCGGCACCGCCAATAATAAGGATGGCATTGGTTGCACCCACAACCGGGGTTTTGATCTGCATGCGGTCAAACAGCATTTCCCACGCTGTAATGGATGTTAGTGGCAAAGCAGCGGCGGCACTGAAATCGAGAGATTTCGGCTTCTTTCCGGCAATACGCTCATCGATCAGATGAAACTCGACATTAGTTCCCGAACGATCCACCGCCCCCGCATAGAATACTTCATCACCGACGTTGAAGTGCTGCACATCCGGTCCCACGGCGGTGACAATGCCTGCAGCATCCCAGCCAAGGACCTTGGGCTGGCCCGCTTCCGGCTTCACACCTGCACGGATTTTCGTATCCACCGGATTGACCGATACGGCATTCACTTCGACCAGAAGATCGCGCCCCTTTGCTTCGGGCTTGGGCAGATCAATGTCGACAAGGGATGTATCCGCAGTGATTGGCTGTGGTTCGTAATAGGCAACGGCACGCATCGGCATTCTCCAGATAAGTTGACGCTGTTCAAATGCGCGCTATGTTTGATAAGTGCAAGAATGCACATAAATTGCATATAGTGTCATAAAGGATACCGTGATGCCGCGTGTACGCCATACGAATTTTGATTGCGCTCCGGGTTGCCCCGTCGAGGGAACGCTCAATCTGATCGGCGGCAAATGGAAGGGAATGATCCTTTACCATCTCATGTCCGGCACATTGCGTTTCAACGAAATCCGCCGCCATCTGAATAGTGTCACCCAGCGGATGCTGACCAATCAGCTGCGCGAACTGGAAGCCGATGGCTTCATCACACGCAAGGTCTATGCGCAGGTGCCGCCCAAGGTCGAATATTCATTGACGGAACACGGTCGCAGTCTTGAGCCGATTATCTCCGCGCTCAAGATCTGGGGCGACACGCATCTGCGGTCGGAAGCTGCCAAGGATGCAGCTGCCCGCCAGGCGGCCTGAACACCCCGGCGTCATCATTGGTTCACAATTCTATGGAATGATTTTTATGCTGGTCCGAGGACCTGTAACCGCGTGGTTTTTACCACTTCGCCAAAAAAATTGGCCAACCTCTCCCTTGACTCTTCCAAGACCTCCCACTATCTCCGAGCCCAGTTAGCACTCATCAATGGCGAGTGCTAATAACGCGAATGATCATTCGTTCGCTTCACTGTTTTGACACCAACATCAAGGGTTCTAACCATGGCCAAGACCAAGTTCCGCCCGCTTCACGACCGCGTCGTAGTACGCCGGATCGAATCCGAAGCAAAGACTGCAGGCGGCATCATCATTCCGGATACTGCCAAGGAAAAGCCACAGGAAGGCGAAATCGTCTCCGTAGGCACTGGCGCTCGTGACGAAGCTGGCAAGCTCATCCCGCTCGATGTCAAGGCTGGCGACCACATCCTGTTCGGCAAGTGGTCCGGCACGGAAGTCAAGATCGGCGGCGAAGACCTGCTGATCATGAAAGAATCCGACATTCTGGGCATCCTCGGCTAATCAGCCGACACTGCCTTTAAACCAACGAATTTCGATCAAACCGGGTTCAATCCCAGGAGAGATAAAATGGCTTCCAAAGAAGTAAAATTCGGCCGCGACGCGCGCGAGCGCATGCTGCGCGGTGTCAACATCCTTGCTGACGCTGTCAAGGTAACGCTCGGCCCGAAAGGCCGCAATGTTGTTATCGACAAGTCCTTCGGCGCTCCGCGCATCACCAAGGACGGCGTAACTGTTGCCAAGGAAATCGAACTTGAAGACAAGTTCGAAAACATGGGCGCGCAGATGGTTCGTGAAGTCGCTTCGAAGACGAACGACATTGCCGGTGACGGCACCACGACCGCTACTGTTCTGGCTCAGGCTATCGTTCAGGAAGGTGGCAAAGCTGTTGCTGCCGGCATGAACCCGATGGATCTGAAGCGCGGCATCSATCTTGCTGTTGCAGAAGTTGTCAAGCAGCTCGGCAAGAGCGCCAAGAAGATCAAGACTTCGGAAGAAGTTGCGCAGGTTGGCACGATCTCTGCCAATGGCGAGACTGAAATCGGCGAAATGATTGCCAAGGCAATGCAGAAGGTCGGCAACGAGGGTGTTATCACCGTTGAAGAAGCCAAGACCGCTGAGACCGAGCTTGAAGTCGTTGAAGGCATGCAGTTCGACCGCGGCTACCTTAGCCCATACTTCGTCACCAACCCTGAAAAGATGGTTGCTGACCTCGAAGACGCCTACATCCTTCTCCACGAGAAGAAGCTTTCGAACCTTCAGGCTCTTCTGCCTGTACTCGAAGCAGTTGTTCAGACCTCCAAGCCACTCGTCATCATTTCTGAAGACGTAGAAGGCGAAGCTCTTGCTACGCTCGTCGTCAACAAGCTGCGCGGCGGCCTGAAGATTGCTGCTGTCAAGGCTCCTGGCTTCGGCGATCGCCGCAAGGCCATGCTGGAAGACATCGCGATCCTCACCGGTGGTCAGGTTATTTCCGAAGATCTCGGCATCAAGCTCGAAAGCGTTACGCTCGACATGCTCGGCCGCGCCAAGAAGGTGTCGATCACCAAGGAAAACACCACGATCGTTGACGGTCATGGCAAGAAGGGCGAAATCAACGCCCGCGTCGGCCAGATCAAGCAGCAGATCGATGAAACCACTTCCGACTACGACCGTGAGAAGCTGCAGGAACGTCTTGCCAAGCTCGCTGGCGGTGTTGCCGTTATCCGCGTTGGCGGTGCTACGGAAGTTGAAGTGAAGGAAAAGAAGGACCGCGTTGACGACGCTCTCAACGCAACACGCGCTGCTGTTGAAGAAGGCATCGTTCCTGGCGGTGGCGTTGCCCTGCTCCGCGCTTCGGCAAACCTGACGCTCAAGGGTGCAAACTCCGATCAGGACGCTGGCATCAACATCGTTCGTCGTGCTCTGCAGGCTCCGGCTCGCCAGATCGCAACAAACGCAGGTGACGAAGCTTCCATCGTTATTGGCAAGATCCTTGACAACAAGAAGGAAACCTACGGCTACAATGCAGCCAATGGCGAATATGGCGATCTGATCGCTCTCGGCATTGTCGATCCAGTCAAGGTTGTTCGCACAGCCCTGCAGGATGCTGCATCGGTTGCTGGCCTTCTCGTCACCACCGAAGCCATGATTGCCGAAGCTCCTAAGAAGGACAATGGCGGCGCTCCACAGATGCCAGGCGGCGGAATGGGCGGCATGGGCGGTATGGACTTCTAATCAGTCCAACGCTGATACATACGGAAAAGGCGGGCTTCGGCCCGCCTTTTTTGTTGCGTGAACATGGCGCCAGCCAACGGCTGATCGCAAGGACACAAGAAAATTATCTATTCGGCCGCTTCAGCGAAGCTGGCGGCAATTTCAACCCCATGTCCAGAATCGAACCGGGCACGCGCATTGGCAATACGGTGTTCGTTCTGAATGGCAAAGTCTGCCAGTCCCCGAACCGGCACGAGCAATTCGCGTCCAAGCTCCGTCAGTTCATAATCGACGCGTGGCGGAATGGTTGGATAGACAGTGCGGGTGACAAAGCCATCACGCTCAAGGCCACGCAATGTGCTGGTAAGCATCTTTTGCGAAATACCGTTAATGGTTCGCTTCAACTCATTAAAGCGCATTGAACCATTGCCCAGATAGTTGATAACCAGCACGGTCCATTTGTCTCCGACACGGGCCAGAATGTGATTCACCGCCGTACAGGCAGAGGTTACTTGAAAGTGCTTCGGTTTCAAAAAAGTGCCTCCTTGCGGGTATTTTCAACAGTCACTTATATAGCGCCAGTAACCAATAGTTACCATAGAAAAAACCTGAGGAATTCTGAATATGACGAAACTGAAAATCGGTGTCATCGTTGGCAGTACGCGGATTGGCCGCTTTGCCGAGTTCCCGGCGAAATGGATCGCCGAAGTTGCCGGCGCACGCGGGGATGTCGAAGTCGAGATTCTTGACCTCATCGACTATCCGATGGCGTTCTTCGGCGAAGAACGCGCCACCACCGAGCAGTCGGAAACGGCCGAGCGCTGGAAGAAGAAGCTGCGTGAATTCGATGCTTATGTCTTCACAGTGGCTGAATACAACCACGGCCCGACAGCCGTTCTGAAGAACGCCATCGATCTTGGCGATTTCATTCACAAGCCGGTCGGCTTTGTCGGTTATGGCGGCGTTGGTGGCGCGCGCGCTATCGAACATCTTCGGGTGATTTTCGTGGAAATGAGTGCCGCTTCGGTCAAGACAGGCATTCATATCTCCTTCCCTGAATATCTGACTGTCGTCAAAGGCGAAAAGAAGCTCAGCGACTACGGCCATCTGAACGAAGCAGCCACCAACCAGCTGGACCAGCTGGTCTGGTGGGGCAAGGCGCTGAAATCAGCCCGCACCGCGTAAATTTCAGGGGTGGCCGTTCATATGGCCGCCCCTTTGCTTTTCCAGCAACAACGATTCAGGAGAAACACCATGACCAAGAAGCTTACCCTGATCAGCCATCTCCTTTGCCCCTATGTGCAGCGCGCGGCAATCGCGCTTGCGGAAAAGGGCGTGCCTTTTGAGAAAATCTATATCGATCTCAACAACAAGCCTGAGTGGTTTCTCAAGATTTCACCGCTCGGCAAGGTGCCGTTGCTGAAAGTGGAACAGGATGATAGCAGCGAGGCCATCCTGTTCGAAAGCTCGGTTATTGCCGAATATATCGAAGAGACCGAGGGTGAGCCGCACCTGCACCCCGATAATGCGGTTGACCGTGCCCGCCATCGCGGCTGGATGGAATTCGGCTCGACCATCCTTTCGGATATCTGGTCGCTGGAAACCACGAAAGACGCCGGTCTGTTCGACGAGAAACTGAAAATACTGACAAGCAAATTCGGTCGTATCGAAGAGGTTCTCGGTGATGGTCCCTTCTTCGCGGGAACGAAGTTCAGCCTTGTCGATGCGGTTTTTGCGCCGGTTTTCCGCTACTTCGATACATTTGACACACTCGCCGAGCATGGCGTGTTCGCTGATTATCCAAAAATTCGCGCCTGGCGTCAGGCCTTGTCGGAACGTCCCAGCGTCATCGCTGCGGTCACACCGGAATATCCGCAGCTCCTGCGCCAGTTCATGGAACGTTACGACGCGCACATGCTGAAACTTGCGGCCTGAACCAGAATTATTTGTCTGACCAGACTGCCAGTTCATAACCATCGGGGTCGGTGAAATGAAAGCGCCGACCGCCGGGGAAATCGAAGATCGGCTTCACGATTGTTCCGCCAGCGCTTTCGACGCGCGTCAGTGTGTCGGTGAGATCATCAGAAAAGAGGATGACCAGCGGGCCGCCTAGCTTGACCTCATCACCCACAGCAAAGCCGCCGTTGAGATTACCATCGGAAAATTCGCAATAATCAGGGCCGTAATCCTTGAAGGTCCAGCCAAATGCCTCGCCGTAGAAGGCGCGCATGCGCCCAATGTCACTCACGTTGAATTCGATATAATTGATCCGTTTGTCCCTGCCCGACTGAGTCATCTTATATTCCTGACGTTTCCAAAACGGCCTTCAAGGCCTTTAAATCCCGCAAAACCCATGCGGCGTCCTCAGCGAACTTACCGTCGCTCATATCGGGCATGCGAAAAAGGGTAAAACTAACCTCGCAGCCGTCATTGTTTGGAATCACCCGCATCGGCGCATAGACTTCTTCGCCTGTTTCAGTGACGACCCAATGGTCGAGAACGCCATAATCGTTCGGCGGGGAGAAACGTATCCGCAGTTTTCCGGTAGGGCCGTCCGCAAGCCACTCATCACCGAATTTCTGCAAGCCGGTTGCCAGACCCGATGCCCATTTCGGCAGGTTGAGCGGATTGGAGGTAAAATCATAGGCGGCATGCCAATCGCGTTCGATGGATACCTGCAAGGTTCGTGAGTCTCGCGTTGTCACGGCTTATCCTCCCAAATCAATAATACAGCACCTGCCACCAAGGCGATCGAGGCCTGAATAGAATCCCTATAATCGATTTTATCCCATTGCCGGACGATTTCCAGAACAACATTCCCGTCGCAAACCTTGCCTCGCGCGGAGGTTCGCAGTAGTGCTTCCGGCAACTCCCAACAGGAAGAGAGCACGATGAGCAATACCCGCACCGAAACAGATACTTTTGGTCCCATCGAAGTCGCCGCGGACAAATATTGGGGCGCGCAAACCGAGCGCTCACTGCACAATTTCAAGATCGGCGGCGAGAGAATGCCGATCCCGCTGGTGCGCGCACTTGGTATCGTCAAGCGTGCCGCTGCCGAAACCAACATGGCGCTCGGCAAGCTGGATGAAGTGACTGGCCGCGCTATCACCGTTGCAGCCGAAGAAGTGATTGAAGGCAAGCTGGACGATCATTTCCCGCTGGTCGTCTGGCAAACCGGTTCCGGCACCCAGTCGAACATGAATGCCAATGAAGTGATCTCCAACCGCGCTATTGAAATGCTCGGCGGCGTAAAGGGTTCGAAAAAGCCTGTTCATCCGAATGATCACGTCAATATGAGCCAGTCGTCGAACGACACGTTCCCGACGGCCATCCACATTGCAACCGCTGTTGAGGCAACCAAGCGGCTTTATCCGGCCCTTGACCATTTGACCGCTGCGCTGGCGAAGAAGGAAAAGGCATTCGCCGACATCATCAAGATCGGCCGCACACACACGCAGGACGCAACGCCCGTTACGCTCGGTCAGGAATTCTCCGGCTACCGCGCCGCGCTGGAATATGCCCGCAAGCGCATCGAACAGAGCCTTGCTGACGTGTTCCTGCTGGCACAGGGTGGCACTGCCGTCGGCACCGGCCTTAACGCGCCTGTTGGCTTCGACACAGGCTTTGCCGAAGCCGTCTCCGATATTACGGGCCTCAGCTTCAAGACCGCACCGAACAAGTTCGAAGCGCTCGCCAGCCATGGGGCACTTGCCAATTTCCACGGCAGCCTGAATGCACTGGCCACCGACCTCTTCAAGATCGGCAACGATATCCGCTTCCTCGGTTCTGGCCCCCGTTCCGGTCTCGGCGAACTGAAGCTGCCCGAGAATGAGCCGGGTTCATCGATCATGCCGGGCAAGGTCAACCCAACGCAGGCAGAAGCGCTGACCATGGTTGCAGCGCAGGTATTCGGCAACCAGACGACAGTCACCGTTGCGGCCAGCCAGGGCCATTTCGAACTCAACGTGTTCAAGCCTGTGATCGCCCTGAACGTTCTGCAGTCGATCCGTCTGCTGGCGGACTCGATGGTCTCCTTTGCCGACAATTGCGTTGAAGGCATTGAAGCTGATGAAGTGCGTATCAAGGACCTGCTCGAGCGTTCGCTGATGCTGGTGACGGCTCTTGCGCCTGCCATTGGCTATGACAATGCAGCGAAAATTGCCAAGACCGCGCACAAGAACGGCACCACCTTGCGCGAGGAGGCTCTGGCCAGCGGTCACGTCTCAGCTGAAGATTATGACCGTCTCGTTCGTCCTGAACGCATGATTGCACCGGAGTGAGAAGAGAAAATCATTTCATTGTGAACAATGCGTCGAGAAAATAGTGGCTTTGTTTGACAATCAAATTTAGTTATTTGGTTGTCACGACAAATTCTTTGGAGAATAACCCCATGTCAGACAACGCACTTGCCAACACAACAACATCCAGCAATGCCATCGTCACGCTGATCAGCCGCATTTTGCTGACCCTTCTGTTTATCCCAGCGGGATTTGGCAAGCTAAGCGACATCGCCGGTACGGCCGGATATTTTGCAGCCAAGGGCTTACCGTTGCCAACTGTAACAGCAGTTATCGTCGGTCTCGTTGAACTCGTGGGCGGCCTTGCCGTTCTCTTTGGCTTCAAGACCCGTTATGCGGCTGTTCTTCTCGGCCTTTTCACGCTCGGTGCGGCCTATGTTGGTCACTGGGCACCGTTCGAAGGCACTCAGTTCTTCAAGAACCTTGCAATCGCAGGCGGTTTCTTTGTTCTCGCCCAACACGGCGCGGGTTCGCTCTCTGTTGACGCGAAGCTCCGCTAATATCTGAGGTATTTCACGAAAAAGGCCGCTTTTCAGCGGCCTTTTTTGTTGTCTCACTCCCAAGTCAGTTTGAAGCCTTGGCTTCGCTGACCAGAACAGGCTTTTCCCGGTAATCCTGCGGGAAGAATTTGCTTAAGCCCTCAATCTTCGGAATATCATAATAGGCGATATAGGGCTGCGTTGGATGGATCGTGGCGTAATCCTGATGATAACCCTCGGCCGGGTAGAATTTATCCAGCGCTGACACCTTGGTCACGATCGGCTCCGAATAGGTCTTGGCCTTGTCGAGTTGATCGATATAGGCCTTGACGATCTTGGCCTGATCCTCGGTGGTGGTGAAGACTGCGGAGCGATACTGCGTTCCCGAATCCGGGCCCTGCCGGTTCAGTTCAGTCGGATCATGCGCCACGGAGAAGTAGACCTGCAATATCTTGCCAAGGCTGACTACCTTGGGATCGAAGGTCACCTCGACGGATTCCGCATGGCCAGTCTTGCCGGAGCTGACAGTCTCGTAGTCGGCCGTCTCCTTCTTGCCGCCGGAATAACCCGATACGGCATTTGTGACACCTTTCAGGTGCTGGTAGACGCCCTGTACGCCCCAGAAGCAGCCACCGGCGAGAACGATAGTCTCCGTTTGGGCGCTAGCGGTCTGGTCAACGGCGGGTGGCGGAACCATGGTGATGCTTTCGGCAAAGGCTGGCGCCGAAGCAAAGACGAGACAGGAAGCAAGGAGAATTTGACGTAATTTCATAGTGCAATTCCTTTCGCGGAAACTCAGGCAGCTGCCGGCTTGAAGCTCATGGCAACGCCGTTCATGCAATAACGAAGGCCGGTTGGTTTCGGACCATCATCAAAGACGTGTCCGAGGTGGCCGCCACAGCGGTGGCAGTTGACGGCAGTGCGCGACATGCCGAACGAACTGTCCGTTACTTCGGTGACGGCGCCCTTGATCGGTGACCAGAAGCTTGGCCAGCCGGTTCCGCTGTCAAATTTCGTGTCGGAGTCAAACAGCGACAAATCACAACCGGCACAGGCAAATGTACCCTTGCGCTTTTCATGGTTGAGCGGGCTGGTAAACGGGCGTTCCGTGCCCTCCTGTCGCAATACATCGTATTGGTCTGTAGTCAGCAGCTTCTTCCACTCGGCATCCGTGTGCTCGACTTCGAAAGTGCCCGCTGCATAGGCCTTGGGTGTCGTCGTGGAAAAGCGCGCGGCGATGAGCGCTCCAAGCCCGAGAACAGCTCCGCCAAAAAGTGATCGGCGTGTCATCATGACATAGTCTCCCTGAACAGGATGACCGAAGCATATCAGTCATCTGCAGGGAAATACGGATGAGAGCGGGTAAAAGTTACAGAGCAGCCGTAAAATCACGGATAGTTGATGTAACTCAACTGGAAGCGAGTGCAGCCTGTATGCGCTGTGCAAGCGCAGCAACCGCCGCAGGATCAGCGCTCTGGCGTGAGGAAACGAGGCATGCCTCGGATTTGAGGATGATACCGTCTTCCAGCACTTTCAGATGATTGGCCTGCAAGGTTGAACCGGTCGAGGTGATATCAACAATGATATCGGCAGAACCGGAGGCTGGGGCACCCTCAGTTGCACCGAGGCTTTCGACAATGCGATAGACCTGAATGCCATGCATCTGTGAGAAGAACTGCTGGGTTAAACGCCAATATTTCGTGGCGATGCGCAGCCGCCTGCCATGGCGCTGGCGATATTCCGCCGCCACATCGTCAAGATCAGCCATGGTCGACACGTCGTACCAGACCTCGGGGACAGCCACGACCACATCCGCATGGCCAAAGCCCAGCCGCGCCTCGATCTGCACGCGTTCATCGGCTGCGGAGAGAGTTTCGCGGATCAGGTCTTCACCGGTTACGCCAAGATCAACGCTGCCATAGCCCAATTCGCGGGCAATCTCGGAGGCTGACAGAAACAGGATATCGATCTTGCTGTCGCCTTCGACCTGCGCACGATAATTGCGTTGGTCCTTTGGCATGACGACTTTCAGCCCGGCCTTTTCAAGGACTTCAAGCGCCTGTTCCTTCAGGCGGCCTTTGGAGGGAAGCGCAAGGGTAATGGTCATGGCGCAATCTTCTCCAGCCGGTCGAGCCAGATCGAAAAACCAACGCCCGGAATGGAATCGACGGCACCAAGCATGGTCAGCAAGCGGTCATAACGGCCGCCACCGACAATGGCGCCAAGATCGAGAGCATTCAAAGCCCGCGTTTCATAGACAAGACCGGTATAGTAATCGAGTGGACGGCCAAAGGCGGCATCATAGACGATGTTTTCCTGTTCAATGCCCGCCTCGCGCACCGCAACAACCCGCGCCTCGAACTGATMGAGCGCCGGGCCAAGGTCAAATTCATTGGTCTTCGAGAAATTGCGCAGATGTGATGAAGCGGATTGCAATGGCACACAAATGGCCAGAAATGTTTCCAGCGCGGCAAAAGCCTGTGCGGGCAGCTTTACCGAAGCCAGATTGGCTTTCTCGATCAGGCGACGGGCAATCTCGGCGGGGCTACGGCCAGCACCCGGTGAGATACCGGCTGCCTGCATATCCTGTTCCAGCTCCGTGGCCAAACCTGCCTCATCGCTTGCTGAGACCAGCGCGGCGAGCCTCTCGGGCAGCGAACCGTTTTTCTGATTGGACGAGAGATCAGCAAGCAGGCTCTTCAGCTGACCCGGATTGCCAAAGGCGCGTGCCAGCTTCTTCTGCCAGCCGCGCGGCAGGCCGAGTGCCGCCAGCACAGCTTCAAAAATCGCCTGATCACCAAGCAGCGTTTCGAGTTCTGCCTTGGGAGCCACAAGCCGAATGGAAGCGATGGCATCGGCTAGCGAGCGGGCATCGGCGCGGGCGCGGTTGGCATCGCCCAGATCCTCAATCCCGGCCTGAAAGAACTCGTTGCCGCCTTCGCGCCGCTGGCGGAACACTTCGCCAAGATAGGCATAGCGCTTCGGCGCCGCAGCGTTCAGCTCGATATGGTTGCGGCAGACAGGAATGGTGAACTCAGGCCGCAGGCATAGGCTCTGGCCGTTCTCGTTCTCGGTCAGGAAAATCCGGCGGCGCAAATCCTCGCCTGCCATGTCGAGAAACTGATCAGCAGGCTGAATGACCGGAATATCCACAAGCTCCGCCTCCCGCGATGAAATCAGCGCGGCAAGGTCACTGGCAAAGGCAGGAGCACGGGAACCGGTCATATCAGGATCAGCCAGCCTTCGCCGCGTTGACGCGGTCCTCGGCCTGCGCTTCAAGAATCTTGCGCACTTCCGCAATGAGATCGGTTTCCTTGGCGGTGATCTGGGCCTGACGGCCTTCGCGCCACACGGTATTGTCCTCTATCTCCTGGGAAAGCCGCGCGCCTTCGATCAGATCTTTGATCTGCACTTCGCCATTGTCGCGTTCCTGCGAGCCCTGAATGATGACGCAAGGCGCACCGCGCCGATCGGCATATTTCATCTGCGGCTTCATACCGGAACCACCGAGATACATTTCCGCGCGAATACCCGCCTGCCGCAGGTCCGAAACCATCTTCTGGTAACGGCCAAGGCTTTCCGTGTCGCGGTCCATAACCAGAACAACAACAGGCCCGACATTGTCCGAATTATCCAGTTTGCCAAGGTTTTTCAGCGCCGTCATCAGGCGCGAGACGCCGATGGAAAAGCCGGTTGCAGGCGTCGGTTCGCCGCGGAAGCGCGATACCAGACCATCATAACGGCCACCGCCGCCAACGGAGCCGAAGACGACCTTTTCACCCTTCTCGTTGGTCACATCGAAGGTGAGTTCCGCTTCAAAGACGGGACCGGTGTAATATTCAAGACCGCGCACGACTGACGGGTCGATACGAACGCGCGCGCCGTAACCGGCTGCCGAAGACAGCGCCTCGATGGTCGCAAGTTCTGCAACACCTTCAACGCCCTTATCATTGCCAGCCACAACAGCCTCAAGATTGGCGATGGTCTCGCGGCCATTGGCACCACCGGCTGAGGTAAATGCCAGCACCTTGGTAATCGCAGTCTCATCGAGACCTGCGCCCTTGGTGAAGTCGCCGCTTTCATCAAGACGGCCCTTGCCCAGCAGCAGTCGCACGCCGTCAACGCCGAACTTGTCGAGCTTGTCGATGGCACGCAGGACGACCAGACGCTGGCCCATCTTGTCATCACCACCAAGCCCAATCGACTCAAGCACGCCGTCCAGAACCTTGCGGTTGTTGACGCGGATGACGTAATCGCCGCGCTTGATACCGACGGCTTCCATGACATCGGCCATCATCATGCACATTTCCGCATCGGCCGAGACGGAGGGAGCGCCGACCGTATCGGCATCAAACTGCATGAACTGACGGAAACGGCCCGGACCCGGCTTTTCATTGCGGAACACCCAACCGGCGCGATAACTGCGATAGGGCTTTGGCAGGCTCTCGAAATTTTCGGCAACAAAGCGCGCCAGCGGCGCCGTCAGATCATAACGCAAGGACAGCCACTGTTCGTCATCGTCCTGAAACGAGAACACGCCTTCGTTGGGGCGATCCTGATCCGGCAGAAATTTGCCGAGCGCATCTGTATATTCGATCAGCGGTGTTTCGACAGGCTCAAAACCATAGAGATCATAGACCTTGCGGATATCGGCCATCATCTTTTCGGCGGCCCGCAGATCATCGGGAACCCGGTCCACAAAACCGCGCGGCAGCCGCGCCTTTAACCTGTCTGCCTTCGTTGTCATGATTTTGATCCGATGCCTTGAAGTATCAATTTTGAATTGGAGTTTGCTCTAACCGATCAAGGCATTGAGGGCAAGGAATTACCGGCTCGCAATTGCCGCAGCAGCACGAGCCAGAGAGCAGTTTCATGACAATCAAACGGGTCGTTTAAAATTCGCTCGGATTTTTTCGATCTCGCTCCGGCACTTGCAGCCTTCCACATGATCATTCACCAGCCCCATAGCCTGCATATGCGCATACATGGTGGTGGGGCCGACAAAGCTGAATCCGCGCTTCTTCAAATCCTTGGAAAGGCGCACCGAGGCGGGTGTCGAGGGATTGGTGATGAGGTGGCCATAATCAACGACCTTGGGACGCTCATCCACTGGCGGCTCAAAGCTCCAGAAATAAGCGCCAAGCGAGCCTTTTTCCTCAAGCAGTTCGATGACCCGCTTCGCATTGTTGATGGTCGAGGTGATCTTGCCGCGATGGCGGATGATCCCGGCATTGCCAAGCAATCGCTCGATATCCTTATCGCCGTAGCGGGCAATGCGTTCGAAATCAAAGCCATCAAAAGCCTCGCGGAAGTTTTCGCGCTTACGCAGGATGGTGAGCCACGACAGACCCGACTGAAATCCTTCCAGACAGATTTTTTCAAACAGGCGATAATTGTCCGTGACGGGACGTCCCCACTCATGGTCGTGGTAGTGGATGTATTCAGGCAAAGCGCCGGGCCAGGAACATCTGGTCACACCGCTTTCATCCGTCATCAATCCTGTCTTTACGGGCGTTTCTTCCGTCATCATCTGTCCTTCCGGAACATGTTCACCTGACATTAACCAGTGGCCGAAACCATTCGATAACCACAACAAATGGTTTCCGATCAGAATCGCATTTTATTGATCCTCGTTCACTTTTTTCTACCGGCACGCAGGCAAACTCAATCCGAAACCTGACAGATCCTGTCAGGAGTGTTATTGCCAAGAGAATTACCCGATGAAGACCGCATTGCTGCTTCTGACCTCCTGCCTGACAATAGTATCATTCGGCGCTCATGCCAGTGAGCGCTACGCGACAAGGCCGCCTGTGGTTATGAGCCCCGATCTTTCAGCGCCTTGGGTCATGCAGTTGCGTCAACGTCCGGTTGGCACATCGGCCAATATGCGCGACCGGGTTGTACTGAGCGACCCACCTATACGTGGAACCATTATCAATCGCCGAGAGGCGAGACGCCCCGTTCGCACGCAGGAAGCAACAAACCCGGCTGCACGCGAAGTTTCATTCCGGCGGCCAGCTGCGCCCGCAACGGAAGATCAGCCGAAAAAACGCGGTATGGACCCGAAATTCCTGCCACAGTCCGTTGCTTATGATGGACCACAGGCACCGGGCACCATCGTTATCGATACATCGCAGCGTTTCCTTTTCCTCGTCGAAGCGGATGGTCAGGCCCGTCGCTACGGTGTTGGCGTCGGCAAGGAAGGCTTTGGCTGGAACGGCACCAACAATATCTCCCGCAAGGCGGAATGGCCGGATTGGCGCCCGCCAGCCTCGATGATCGAGCGCGAGAAAGAAAAGGGCCACTATCTGCCTGTTCACATGGAAGGCGGCCCCGCCAATCCGCTCGGTGCGCGCGCACTTTATCTTGGCGATACGCTCTACCGTATTCACGGCACCAATGCGCCATGGACAATCGGACATGCCGTATCCAGCGGCTGCATCCGCATGCGCAATGAAGATGTCACTGATCTCTACGAACGCGTCAATGTCGGCACAAAAGTCGTCGTGATGTGAGAGTTAGTGGGGACGGCACCGGGGGCGGTGCCGGAATTGGGCGGTGGTTCCTTTGGACCGCCGCCCTTCTTTTTACTCAGCAGCCTGCAGGACAGGCGCCGGCACACCTTCTGGTCTCGGGCCACCATAGACCCAATCCAGCAGTTCGACCGTATGAACAATAGGCATTTTTGCAGCACTGGCGATCTGGGTAATGCAGCCAATATTGCCCGTGGCAATGATGCTAGCGCCGGTTGCCTCGATGTTTTTCACCTTGCGGTCGCGTAAGGTGCGGGCGATTTCGGCCTGCATAATGTTGTAGGTTCCGGCGGAACCACAGCACAAATGACCCTCGGCAGGTTCGCGGACGGTGAAACCAGCGGCTTTCAACAAATCCTTTGGCTGCCGGGTCAGCTTCTGCCCGTGCTGCATGGAGCAGGCGGAATGGTAGGCCACAACCAAATTCGCCGGGTGCTGCGGTGCAGGCAAATCGAGGGCTGTCAGATATTCGGTGATGTCCTTGGCAAGCCCTGAAATGACTGCCGCCTTGTCGCTATAAGCAGGATCAAGCCGCAGCATATAGCCGTAATCCTTAATCGTTGTACCGCAGCCGGAAGCCGTGACGATGATCGCATCGAGCCCTCCATCGTGCAACTCACGCGTCCAGACATCGACATTGCGGCGGGCATCCTCCAGTGCGGCTTCCTCGCGGCCCATATGATGCACCAGCGAGCCGCAACAGCCCTCGCCCTTCGGCACCACGACCTCGATGCCCAGACGGGTGAGCAGGCGAATGGTTGCCTCATTGATCCCCGGCTTCAATACGGGCTGGGCGCAACCGGTCAGAATTGCAACGCGTCCGCGCTTTTCGGTTGCCGGTTTGTGCAATCCCGGCTCGGCAAAGCGGGATTTTGCCGGAACGGATTTCGGCGCAAGTTCAAGCATGGTGGCAAGCGGCTTCAGCGCCTGAACTGATTTGAGTAGTGGCGCGAACGGACGGCCAAGTTTCGCCGCCGTCAAAGACAGCCGAAAACGTGACGGATAGGGCAGCACGAAGGCCAATAGCCCCCTGATGAAACGGTTCATCACCGGACGTTTGTAGGTTTTCTCGATATGGGCACGAGCATGATCCACCAGATGCATATAGTTTACACCCGATGGACAGGTGGTCATGCAGGCGAGGCAGGACAGGCAACGGTCCACATGTTTGACGATCTGCTCATCGGCAGGGCGGCCATTTTCCAGCATATCCTTGATCAGATAGATGCGGCCGCGCGGGCTGTCGAGTTCATTGCCAAGCGTGACATAGGTGGGGCACGTCGCGGTGCAGAAACCGCAATGCACGCATTTGCGCAKGATTTTTTCGGACTCGGCAACACCGGGGTCCTGCAATTGCTGCGGGGTGAAGTTGGTCTGCATACTACACTCCTGCGACCATGCGGCCGGGATTGAGAATACCCTCCGGGTCAAATTGCTGTTTGAGCCGCTTTGACAGCGCTGCCAAGGGCGCGGATTGCGGTTCGAAAACGGGTATGGCGGCACGAACCGCCACTGGAGCACGCACCAGCGTGGCATGGCCCCCGCCATATTTGCCGATCAGCACCCGTACGGCCTCCGCTTCTGGTTCGCCTTCCAGCCGCATCCACACAAGTCCGCCCTGCCAGTCATAATAAGCATCGACCGCAGCGCCCATGCGCATGGATGCGACCAGCTTATAGGCCTCCATCGGCGCCATCGAAACGCGCCAGACCGGACGTTCGGTCCCATCGGCGAAAGGAATGACGTCGCGCACTTCCTGCCAGAGTTTGCGCGAGATATCGCCGGAGATTTCTTCGACAGTGCCCGCCGAAGACAGCAATCGCCTTAGCATCGTCACCCGGTCGGCAACGGAAGGCGCAAAACCCTCCAGCCGCAGTAATGTTGATGCCTCGCCTTTCAGCACGCCATCAATAACCCGGCCACAAATATTCACAGGCAGATGCGCTGCGGATGCCACTTCGCCGCTGGAACCCATGGCAATTGCCATGGCACGCGCGGCCTCATCATCCATCAACCCTCTGATAATGAGCGTTGTTTCCGTCTCCGGCGCGGGCAGAACCTTGAATGTAATTTCGGTTGCGATGCCAAGCGTGCCCCAGGAATTGGCCATGCCCTTGGAAAGATCATAGCCGGTGACGTTCTTGACCACACGGCCGCCGGATTTGAACAGTTCGCCCCGCCCCGATACGACCCGCACACCCAGCACATGATCGCGCGCCGAGCCTGCTTTCAAGCGGCGCGGACCGCACAGATTGGTGGCAAGAACCCCGCCAAGGCTGCCCTGCCCTGCCGCCTCGCCCAGCAATGGGCCATAATCCATAGGCTCGAATTGAAACGCTTGGCCTTTCGATGCCAGCAGGGCTTCCAGTTCCGCGATTGGCGTTCCGGCTTTGGCGCTCAGCACCAGCTCATCCGGCTCATACAGCGTCACGCCTGCATATTTCGACAGGGCAATCGTATGTTCGGTCTGAAGAGGGCGACCAAGCCCACGCTTGGAGCCATAACCCGCGACCTCCACCGGCACGCGCTCGGACAGCGCCCATTGCACGGCTTCGGCAATTTCGGTTTCTGTTGAAGGCGTGAACACGGTCATTTCACACCCCATTCAGAAAGCTTTGGCCACGCGGCGACAACCGGTAACCAATGTCGAGACTGATGGTCAAACCCACCTCCTTGAGCTTGCGCACGTCACGTTTGAATTTGACCGTTTCGACGCCAAGCTGTGCGGCAAGATTTGCAGCGACCTCGCCCGGATGGTCGGCAATCATGCGCAGGATTTGCCTATGATAACCGACATGTTCAGCCGCTTTGTCCCAGCGCGCCAGTCGATCCATCAAAGCGATCTTGCCCGCTTGCGACAATGGTTCTTCGCGCAGAGCGGTTCTCTCATCGACTTCAACAGCTGCGATGGCGATACGATAGAGCGTTCCATCGCCTTCACGCAGATTGCGCTCCAAAGCAGCAATGTTCTCGAAACCCGCACGTTTGGCGTCATCCACAGTCAGTTTGTCTGGGTCGACCATATCCACCGCACCAATGATCAGCGAACCAATAGTCGTGCGCAAACGCGTACCGACCTTGACGGTCGGACGGGTCCAGCGCCGAAACGCCAGATCGACTTCCCCGCGTGCAATAGCTTCAAGCGTTTGTGCCTTGAACAACATCGATCAGAATCTCGGAATGTTTGGAAATGGCACCTGACCGCGATGCACATGCATCCGGCCAAGTTCAGCACAGCGATGCAATTGCGGAAAAACTTTGCCGGGGTTGAGCAGATGCTTGTCGTCAAAGGCACACTTGACCCGGATTTGCTGGTTCAGATCAATCTCGTTGAACATCTCAGGCATCAAATCGCGCTTTTCAACGCCGACACCATGTTCACCGGTGAGAACCCCGCCTACTTTCACACACAGCCTCAGGATGTCAGCACCAAAATCTTCGGCCTTGCGCAGTTCATCGGGAATATTCGCGTCATAGAGGATCAGCGGATGCAGATTACCATCGCCCGCATGGAACACATTGGCGACGCGCAACCCGTATTTTTCCGACAGTTCGCGCATGCCAGCAAGAACCTTCGGCAGTTCCTTGCGCGGGATCGTACCATCCATGCACAGATAGTCAGGCGAGATGCGCCCAACGGCGGGAAACGCCGCCTTGCGCCCAGCCCAGAACGCCATGCGCTCTTCTTCGCTCTGGGATATCACGCAGGACGAAGCGCCGTTCTTACCCGCAATCTTCTCAACCATATCGATGAGGTGGTTGACCTCAACTGCGGGACCATCGAGTTCAATGATCAGCAGCGCTTCCACATCCAGCGGATAGCCCGCATGCACAAAATCTTCGGCCGCATGAATCGCCGGGCGATCCATCATCTCCATGCCGCCCGGAATAATGCCAGCAGCGATGATATCGGCCACACATTGCCCCGCCGTTTCGCTTGAAGGAAACCCGACCATCAGCGCGCGGGCGGTCGCGGGCTTTTGCAGAATGCGCACGGTGACCTCGGTCACGACACCGAGCAGGCCTTCGGACCCGGTCATCAGACCCAGAAGATCATAACCTTCCGAATCCAGATGTTTGCCGCCCAGCCGCACCACCTCGCCTGTGATGAGCACCATTTCCAACCCAAGAACATTGTTGGCCGTCAGCCCGTATTTCAGGCAATGCACGCCGCCAGAATTTTCCGCAACATTGCCACCGATGGAACAGGCGATCTGCGAGGATGGATCAGGCGCGTAGTAAAACCCCTCATGCTCGACGGCCTTGGTGATGCCGAGATTGGTCACACCTGGCTGCACGACGGCGACGCGGTTCGGATAGTCGATTTCAAGAATGCGATTGAAGCGGGACATGACGAGCAGAACCGCATCTTCCAGCGGCAATGCACCGCCAGAAAGCGATGTACCCGACCCGCGTGGCACAACCTTCACATTGTTTTCATGGCAATATTTGAGGATTTGCGAGACTTGGCGAACGGTCTGCGGCAGGACAACAACCAGTGGAAGCTGGTGATAGGCAGTCAAAGCATCGGATTCAAACGCGCGCATTTCATTGGTGACATCAACCACGCCTTCATCAGGAACAATGGCTTGCAATGCGGCGACAATGTCGCTGCGGCGCGCCATGGTCGCGGCATCGGCCTTCGGCATCACCAACCCGGACATGAAACCTCCCTCGCCTGCAATGCTCCAACTGGTAAATTATTTTTACCAGTGATACCAGCAGTTTCTAAACAGTCTAAACTGTTGCTGTTCCTTCGTCATGGGGCGGCATGGAGCCAAAGTGACGCGCGACTAGCTGGAACGCAGCTTTTCGAAACCAGCAACAAGTGCCGCAAGTCCAAATTCAAAGCCTTCATCCGGAGAGATGAGTTCAACTTCGACAAAAGCCTGAGCGAGCATTGGAAATGCCACGCGCATCTCAGGCGTAAAATCTGGCGAACTGATCCCCGGCATGGACGCCTGTTGTTCGAGCACCGAACCGACAACATAATGCCCTGTCACCCGCAAAACGTGTGCTGCTGGCACCAGATCGAAACCAGCGGCGACCATGAACTGAATTTGCGCCTCTACAGCCGGAAAGAACACCGGACCTGGCCGCGAACCCGCATGAATCCGCGCGCCATCACGATATGCCAGTAGAGCGCGCCTGAAGCTACGCGCGTTCTCGATCAGGAAATGCCGCCAGTCCTCGCCTGTCTCCGGGATGGACGGTCCGTGGTGTTCAACCAGAATCGCCTCGGCCAAAGCATCAAGCAAGGCAGACTTGTCCTTGAAATGCCAATAAAGCGCCGGTTGCTGCACCCCAAGAGCCGTCGCAATGCGCCGGGTGGTCAGCCCATCAATGCCGGTTTCGTCAAGCAGATCGAGAGCTACCCGAATAACGGTCTCGCGCTGCAATTTCACATCACTACGTTTTGCCATGCTTGACAATTTATCACCGATAAAGGATATGTCTAGTTACTTATCAACGATAAATAAGAGTTTCCCATGACTTTCAACAAACCTCTGAACGTGATCCTGACGACCGTCACCCTCGATGCTATCGGCATCGGGATGATCATGCCCGTTTTGCCGCAGCTGCTGACGACGCTCGCTCATTCCGATAATGTCGCACGGCACTACGGTGTTCTTCTTGCCCTATACGCGCTGATGCAATTTGTGTTCGCGCCGCTGCTCGGCGCACTGAGTGATCGGTTTGGCCGACGCCCAGTTATTCTCGGCTCCCTCGCAGGCGCGGCACTTGATTATCTGGTGATGGCTTTTGCGACCGTGCTGCCGCTGCTCTATATCGGTCGCATCATTTCAGGCGTCACCGGGGCCACCATGTCCGTGGCAAGTGCCACGATCGCCGACATCACTCCGGAACAGAACCGGGCCAAACGTTTTGGCATGATCGGCGCCTGTTTCGGCCTCGGCTTCATCGCCGGGCCATTGCTCGGCGGTATCGCAGGCGGTTTCGGCGTCCACTATCCATTCCTGCTCGCCATGGCCCTCAATGGCCTCAACTTCCTGTTTGCTCTCTTCTTCCTTCCGGAAACCAGCAAGGGTGAGAAAACGCCCTTTTCACTGCGCAGCCTGAACCCCATTGGCTCATTCCAGTGGATCACCAGTATCAAAACCCTAACGCCACTGGTTGCGATGTTCACGCTGCTGCAACTGGTCGGCCAGCTGCCCGGTGCCCTCTGGATTATCTACACGCAGGACCAGTTTCTCTGGAGCGTCTCCACTGTGGGTATTTCACTCGCAGCATTTGGTCTGCTGCATGCACTGGTGCAGGGAATGCTGACGGGCCCTGTGACCGAGAAGATAGGCGAAAGGCGCACACTGGTCCTTGGAATGGCCACGGACTGTATCGGTTATCTGCTGATGGCATTCGCCACCCAAAGCTGGATGGTTGCCCCCATCCTGTTTTTCCTTTCCATGGGCGGCATTGCAACACCTGCGCTTCAATCCATCATCACCCGGCAGGTTGATGCGAGCAAAGTCGGCGAAGTTCAGGGGGTTCTGGCCAGCGCAACCAGTTTGGCCGGTATTATCGGGCCGGTGATCTTCACGACGATTTATGCGGCAACGCGGACCGACTGGAGTGGATTGGTGTGGATTTGTGGTGCAGCGCTCTATGTGCTTTGCATTCCGATGCTGCGTGTCGTCGCCTATCGCCATGCCGAAAGTGCTTCGAGGGCTTGACCTTCAGATAATCAGGCAGAAAGAGTGCTCTGATGGATCATTTGAACGATATGGAAATTTTTGCCCGTGTTGTTTCCGCTGGCAGCATGTCGGCGGCTGGACGGGAACTTGGCCTGTCTCCTGCCGTCATGTCCAAACGGTTGCGACGGCTGGAAGAAAGGTTGGGTACGCGGCTTTTGCAACGCACCACCCGGCAAATAGCCCTGACCGAAACGGGCCAGGGCTATTATGAGCGGGTGCTTGCCATTCTATCAGGCATTGAAGAGGCGGAAGCTTTCGTCTCCCGTCGATCCGAGCAGGCGCATGGTCAATTGAAAGTTTCTGCGCCTACAACCTTTGGCCGTATGCATATTGCCCCGCATCTGGAACCTTTCATGCGGGCCAATCCTGACCTTTCCATCAATCTTATTTTGACCGACGAATTTGTCGATATTGTCGGCGAAGGTTATGACCTCGCCATCCGCATCGCCGAATTGTCGGATTCAAGTCTCGTCGCGCGCAAACTGGCGCCGGTACGGCGGTTTCTTGTGGCCTCACCGCGCTATATCGCCGAACATGGAATGCCATGCTCCATTGCCGATCTCGACAATCATGTTTGCCTTGCCGCGCACAATGGTGATCCCTGGCGCCTGAATGGTCTGGATGGCAGCATATCGTTACGCCCCACTGGGCCAATCCTGACCAATTCCAGCGAAGTGGTGCGGGCGGCGGTGCTTGGCGGTCTTGGAATTGCCTTGCGCTCAACATGGGATATCGGCCCGGAACTGGCATCGGGTCAGTTGTTGCGCGTGCTTGAAGATTACGCAGCATCAGGCAATATCGCCATCTATGCGATCTACCCTTCCCGGCAGTTTCTTCCGGCAAAGGTGCGGGTGTTCATCGACTATCTCGCTGGGCTTTACGGGCCCGTGGCTCCATGGGACCGGGTCTGATCATTCGTCCTTGTGGGACCTGCGGATTGATTTGACCACAAACCACATGGCGATGATGGCAACAGGGACAAATGCCGCCGTCACAACGGAAGAATGCAGGTCCGGCGCATAGGCTTCGACGCCCTTGGCGAGATAATAGAACAGCCCCACCACGTAGTAGGAAATCGCGGCAACGGACAACCCTTCGACCGTACGCTGCAAACGCAATTGCAATTGCGCGCGCCGGTTCATCGAACTCAGCAGATCGCGGTTCTGGCGTTCCAGTTCCACATCGACGGACGTGCGCAGCAGCGTTGCCGCACGAGAGAGTTTTTCCGACAGGTTTTCCTGACGCTCACTGACCGAATAACAGGTGCGCATGGCAGGTGCCATACGGCGCTGAATGAAGGCCGCCCACGTCTCATATCCGGTGACAGACTCTTCGTGCAGCGCCGCCAGCCGTTCCAGCACAATACCATTATAGGCACGGCTCGCGCCGAAGCGATAAAGGCTTGACGCAGCATCCGCTTCCAGTTCCGCTGCCAGCAATGTCAATTCATCCAAAAGCTTATGATTATCCGCATCTGCCGCACGCATTTCCGTCGTCAGTCCCGCCAGACGATCCTCGATACGGCGAATGCGCGGCGACAAGGAATGCGCCAGCGGCAGCCCGAGCATCGCAAGCGTTCGGTAGGTCTCGATTTCGATCACCCGCTGGGACAGGGCACCGGCACGGGCGGGCGACAGACCATTGTCGAGGATAAGGATACGGGTCATCCCATCCTTATCCTGCCGGAAATCCGTTATGATCGAGGCGAGCCCATTCTCGACATCACTGTAGCAAAGGCTGGTCGGATCAAATTCCTCGATAACAGCGTCGGCCGTATTGTCTTTCCGGATGATCTCAAGCCGCACACCGTCAATGACGGTGCCGGGAGGATTGAAACCATGGCCGAAGGGATGTTGTGCGGTCTGCCCTGTACGGGGCACTGGACCTTCCCACAGATAGGTCGAGAATTCCGTATGCCGTTCCCAGCGCAATGTGCCGTTGCCCCACGGCATAATATGGTGGCGGGCATCGCGCGCGGGCGGCGTAATACCAATGCTTCGGCTTAGTTCCGCAAGCACCGCATGATCGACGGTTGAGCCCGCCTCAGTCATGAAAGCGAGCTGGATGAGGAGGCGCGGTGTATCCACCAGCGGATAGGGGCGCGCATGAACTTCACCCAAGGCAACCGAACGCTCTGCATGCCCCGGAAAGCCCATGACGCCAGAACTTGAAGCAGCGCTCGCAAACGCCGCCGCGGTCTTCAGTCTTTTCCCCTTCATATCGGCCCCTTGATCGCCTGTTCACAAGATGGTGAACGCAATGCCCCGTCCTTTCAATGCTACTTTACGCCAATCCGCTGCGGCTATGCGACGCTTACCGACCGAGGACCAACTGGACAAAAGAATTGACCAGTTTCGTGATTTACCGATACGCTGCAATCGCAAATCACTTCTGCGGACGACTTTCACCATGAGCAGCCCGATCTTTGCCCGCATCCAGCCGTCGCGCACCGCCGACGATATTGTCAGCCAGATCGAAACGCTGATCCTTGAAGGCATTCTGCGCGTAGGGGACCGGTTGCCCGGCGAACGGGACCTTTCCGTGCAATTCGATGTCTCGCGGCCGATCCTGCGCGATGCCTTCAAGACGCTGGAAGCCAAGGGACTGCTTGTTGCCCGTCACGGGGGTGGAACCTTTGTTGCCGATGTCATCGGCGAGGTGTTTTCGAAGCCGGTGATGGACCTCATCTCCAGTCATAAGAAGGCAGCCGCCGACTACCTCGAATATCGCCGGGAAATTGAAAGTATTGCGGCCGATTATGCGGCCCGCCGGGCGACAGAAGATGACCGGTTATTGCTCTCCCGGATCGTCGAGGCCATGCAATTGGCTTACGAGACCAATGACTCCAAGAAAGAGGCTGAACTGGATGTCGAATTGCACAGCACCATCGGTGAGTGCGCGCACAATATCATCCTGCTGCACACGCTGCGCTCCTGCTACCGGCTTCTGGCCGATGATGTGTTCTATAATCGCACAGTGATCTACGGTTTTCCCGGCGCGCGGGAAAAACTGCTGCAACAGCACAAGGCCATCGCGCATGCCATCATGGCATCCGATCCTGATGAAGCCCGGGCTGCTGTGCGCGCACATATCGACTTCATAGAACAGGCCCAGCAGGATGCGGAACGCAGCAGCGCCTGGCAGGCTACATCGCGATTGCGCCGCAGCCAGAGGGAATTGGATCGCCCATGAAAACGATCGACTTCAAGCGGGCGCGCGGCCCGGACAGAATGCGCGTCTACGCTATCGGCGATGTACATGGACGGCTCGATCTATTGCAGGCCATGCACCGGCGCATTCTTGAGGAAAACGAGAAGTCGCCACCTTTCGACTGGGTGGTGGTACATCTAGGTGACTATGTTGATCGGGGACCGGATTCTCGGGGCGTGCTCGACTATCTCGTCAATGCACAGAAGAAAACCCATCGCATGCTGACCCTTGCGGGCAATCACGATGTCGGGTTTCTGCAATTCCTCGACAAAGGCGACGCGCATGGTGTTTTTGCCCGGCATGGCGGCAGGCAGACAGCGCAATCCTATGGCGTGACCATCGATTTCGATGACCCTGCGTCGATAACAGCAGGTCGCTCTGCCCTGCTGCGGGCCATGCCGCCGGAGCATGTGGAATTCCTGAGCGGATTGCGCCGCTCAACCGTTATGGGGGATTTCTTCTTCTGCCACGCAGGCATTCGGCCCGGCGTTGATCTCGAACGACAAAACCCTGAAGATCTTATCTGGATTCGCTGGGAATTTCTGGATGACCCACACCTGCACTCCAAGGTGATCATCCATGGCCATACACCAGCCAGCGATGTGGAAGTACGGCCAAACCGGGTCAATCTTGATACCGGGGCCTATGCCAGCGGACGCCTCAGCGCCATTATGATCGACGCTGAAGGCAAGTCTTTTCTGGAAGCGACTGTTTAGAGCAAGTGTTAACGCGAAGCGGAGCTGATTCCGTAGCCATCGCTTGATACGGTGCGGCCGCCAGCATCAACAGATACCAGTTCGGCGCCCATGAAAAGGATTGATGCAAGCATCATAACGGTCAAAAGGGCGGCACTCTTCATAGTCATTCGGGCGTTTCCATTAGTCTCTTCGGCCTGGCTTCATGCCAGCTAACCGGCCCGGCAACTACAGCCCACAATCCTTTCCAGCAAGTGAATCAAAGCCACGCTCCACATGAATACGAACAGTGCAATTTGATTCAAATCTTGGCTGTTGCAGAGTTGCAACTGAATCGCCTGACTCAGATCAGCGCAACCCAGGCGCGTGCCAAAGCGAGACCTGCGGCATCGGCTGGAACGCCATTCTCAGCAACCAGCGCCGGATAGTTTTCAAGCCAGTCAGCATTGTCCCGTATGATCTCGTCCGCAAACACATGACGCCATTCTTCAACGAGCGTTGTATCAGCCTCGAAGTGAAACTGGACGCCGTAAACGGCTCGTCCGATGCGAAATGCCTGATTCCGGGTTATGCCGCTTGAAGCAAGGTGAACGGCACCTTCGGGCAAAGTGAATGTATCGCTGTGCCAGTGGAAAATCGGGAAATGTTGGGGAACCGAGGACAGAACGGGGTCGGACGCTGCTTCGGCTGTTACCGTAACCTCATGCCAGCCAAATTCCAGCTGGCGTCCCAGAATGTTTTCAGCTCCATAGCCCCGGGCAACCAGCTGACTGCCGAGACAAATGCCAAGCACGGCCTTATCAGCATCGCCAAAACGCCTGATCAGGCGGGCAAGCAAGGGAAGATAAGGAAACTGTTCATCCGCCAGCGCATTCTGATCGCCGCCAAGCGAAATCAGCGCATCATAACCGGTATCATCGGAGGGCAGCGCTTCGCCAAGATGTGCCTGCACAAGATCAATCTGCGCACCGGCCTCCGCCAGAGCCCGGCCAACCAGCCCGAGCCCGGTATGCTTATAATTCTGGATGACAAGAACCCGCATTCTGCCTGCCCACTGATCGCATTAAAGATGATCTTGCGATAGCATGGACCTCCCACAGCCGGAAGCCACCAAATGCCCCTGCAAAACCGTGTCACACCCTTTGGCGATATCGTCTCTGTTCCCCAGCGCGGATCATTCATGGGTAATCGCGGTATCATTCACGATCCATCCACGCGCACTCTCCTGAAACGGCGTTGGACGACGAGGGCGTGGATCATCTGCGTCTGTCAGTTCAAGAATGTCAGACGTGACGTCATGGCGCGGCAGAGCTGGACCGAGCTGTTTTTCCTTGATGAAGCAACGGCTTTGAGTGCCGGTCATAGGCCCTGCTTTTACTGCCAGCGGCAAAGGGCAAAGGCATTTCAGGCTGCATGGGCGGATGGTAACGGTGTCTCCAAGCAATCAGCACCTGATATGGATACGGTCCTTCACGAGGAGCGCCTTGACACCACGGGTGGCAAGAGGCGTCATCCGCTCACCAGTTCCATCGAGGACTTACCCGACGGAAGTATGATCGCCTCCGGGGATAATGCTTATCTCATACGCGGCGGCCAGACCTCTCTTTGGTCATGGGAAGGTTATGTGATCCACACGCCACCGACAGAGGATGTTAGTCTTCTGACACCGCCATCGACTGTGCAGGCCCTGCGCGCAGGATATATACCTGCCTTCTAGACTTCTATGTATTATTGCCTTTGAAAAAGCATTCCATATGAATGTCATCAGGCTCCATTGCGAAGAGCTGAGGATCAGGTGCGCTGGTCACGACACAGCCGAGATGTTGGTAAAAATGCACCGTATGCTCGGAAGGAGTAGCGGAGACATAAAGGCCTTTTGCGCCCAGCGATTTCGCTGCTTCCTTGCAGCGCTCGAACAATCGCACGCCGAGGCGCTGACCGCGATAGACGTTACTGACATGCAGGAAGCTGAGTTGCAGCAAGTCGCGCTTGGAACCGAGCCAGACACTGTCAATAACAGCGGCCCCGGCTAGTTTTTCATCATCAAAAACGCCAAAGAACTTGCCGCCGCGATCAAAACTTTGCTGGAGCAAAGGCGTATATTTTTCCGCCTCGCCCTCTTCCCATCCGGGCGCGTCACAAAAGTCCGGATGCAGGACCAGCTTACCATCCTGCAACCGATAGATATTCTCGATGATTTCGCTACGGTCGATAGTCCAGATCTGCTCGATCTGTTCGCGGGTAAGTGCGCGTATTTCCATGTTTCTGCTCTGTATTTGCCGAATTGTTCATGCTCTTTCATCACATATAGAGCAAAACAAAATCTGGCAAATGACAGGGCGAAATACCTTACACTTTAACGCTTGAGGGCACCGACCTGCCCAGCTTCCAACCAAGACTGGTGCCAGCGGCAGCAATCAGGATGGCCGCCGACCCGACAAACTGAATTGGCTGCAACTGATGGCCGAAGGCAAAATAGTCAACCAGAATGGCGGYAATTGGATAGATGAAGGAGAGCGAACCTGTCAGATGCGTCGGCAGTTTCTGAATCGCGCTATAGAGCAGAATGTACATCAAACCCGTATGAATGATGCCTATCGTGACGATGCTCCCCCATTGGACCGCGCCATTTGGCATGACGCTGAAGTCAGCCAAGGGGGCCATGAGCACGATGCCCACACAGACCTGAATGAGCGCAATCAGATGTGGCGGTGTGCCCTTGAGACGCTTCGCCACGATGGCAGCGATGGCATAAAGAAAGGCAGCGCCCAGTGACAGACCAATACCCGCCATGTAGTCAGTGCCGGTGTAGCTGGTCCCACCCGGCTTGGCCTGAACAATGAGAATCATTCCGGCAAACGCGACGGCGAGCCAGAACAGCTTTGTGAACGTCAGCTTTTCCTTGAAAATCAGGGCGCCAAGCCCAACCAACATAAATGGTTGCACATTATAGACTGTTGTCGCGATGGCGATGGAAGCCCGGGAATAGGCGGCAAACAGCAGGACCCAGTTGAGAACGATAGCAACGCCGCCAAGCACGGCAAGACCGAACAGCTTCCATGAAATCACATTGGGGCGCAGCAAACCCATTGCAGCACAGACGCCAAGCAATGTGAGAGCGCCAATGGCGCAGCGCCAGAACACAACCGACAGCACAGGCTGACCCGACATCAGCACAAACCAGCCAATGGTTCCTGAAATCATCATCGCAGCGGTCATTTCGACACTGCCTCTTACAATATCCCGTTCCATGTCATCCGCCCTGTTGTCTCGTGCGGTAAGACTATTCGGAGGAAGGGGAATTTGATATACATAGAAAAAGGCGTAGTGTGCGCTTTGCCTATTTAATAAAGGCAGATTCTATGAACCACCTTATGAGACGGATATGCTTGATGAAATGGACAAAACAATCCTCGGTATTCTTATCGAAGATGCGCGAATCTCGCTGAAGGAACTCAGCCAGAAAGTCGGGCTTTCTTCACCCAGCGTTTCCGAACGATTGCGGCGGCTTGAAGAAAAGAAAGTCATCCGCGCCTTTACCGTCGATATTGATCCGGCAGCACTTGGCTATAACCTGACCGCTATTGTCCGCGTCAGACCCCTGCCCGGTATGCTGCACATTGTCGAACGGCTGATACAGGAAACCCCTGAAATCACCGAATGCGACAAGGTGACGGGCGATGACTGCTTTATCGGCAAAATCCATTTCCGCACGATGGAGCAGTTGGACACATTGCTCGACAGGCTGGCGGAAAAGGCGGAAACCAATACATCCATCGTCAAAACATCGCCGGTGAAACGACGCCTGCCACCCTTAAGCTGACACGCCCGGCTTGACCACCCTGTCTCCTCTCTGGCATCCATCATTCATGCGCGCAAATTACAAAATGCAACGGCTCTATATTACCGCGGATCTTGGTGCAGGAAGGCGGGCTGAAGTACCCACTGAAGCCGTCAACTATCTCGCCAACGTACTGCGGATGAAAGAGAGCGATGAAATCCTCGTTTTCAATGGCCGTGACGGCGAATGGCGCGCCGCCCTGCGCTTTGAAAGCAAAAAGAAACTGGCGCTTGAACCCCTTGAACTGACGCGGGAGCAGCCTGTTTCGCCTGACCTCCTCTATTGCTTTGCGCCGCTCAAGCAGGGGCGGCTCGACTACCTCGTGCAGAAAGCTGTCGAAATGGGAGCTGGTGTTTTGCAGCCTGTCATCACCCAGCACACACAGGTCACCAGAATCGGCACGGACCGGATCGAGGCCAATGCGATCGAGGCGGCGGAACAATGTGGTGTTCTGGCAATCCCGCAAACGCGCGAACCGGTTAAACTCGACAAGTTATTGGATAGCTGGGACCCCGAGCGGCGCTTGATTTTCTGCGACGAGGGTCATGATACCCATAACCCGCTGCCGCTCTTACAAAGCCTGCCGCGTGGGCCACTTGGCGTGCTCATTGGACCGGAAGGCGGCTTCTCCGATGCAGAGCGCGAGACCCTGCGCAAACTGCCGTTTGTGAGTGCCATTCCGCTTGGTCAGCGCATTCTGCGCGCCGATACTGCTGCCGTTGCCGCACTCGCTCTTATACAGGCGACGATCGGTGATTGGTGAGATACAAATTCTCTTGATGAGTGCATCAGAGAAATTTGCTTGCGCTCGTTTCCGAAAACAGCCAATCACGCCTCAGTTAAGAACATTCTAGTGGGGAAGCACCATCCATGGCGCGCGACACAACAGACGAGACGCCCCTTTCCGGCGCGGAAGAACTGGCGACCTATCTAGCTCAGGGTTCCAAGCCGCAATCCGCGTGGCGCATCGGCACCGAGCACGAGAAATTCCCGTTCTACACCGAAGATAACAGCCCGGTTCCCTATGATGGCCCGCGCGGTATCCGGGCGATCCTTGAAGGCATGCAGTCGAAACTTGGCTGGGAACCTATTATTGACGAGGGCAATATTATCGGCCTCGTGGAACCCACCGGCCAAGGCGCAATCTCGCTTGAGCCGGGTGGTCAGTTCGAACTATCAGGCGCGCCGCTTTCAACCATCCACCAGACCTGCCGCGAAACCAATGCGCATCTGGCACAGGTGCGTGAAATTGCCGAGCCGCTGGGTATTCGTTTTCTTGGCCTTGGCGGCAGCCCGAAATGGACGCTGGCTGAAACGCCGCGCATGCCGAAATCCCGCTACAACATCATGTCCAACTACATGCCGAAAGTCGGCAAGGACGGGCTGAACATGATGTATCGCACCTGTACCATTCAGGTGAATCTCGACTTTGCCTCGGAAACCGATATGCGCCGCAAGATGCAGGTTTCGGTGAAACTGCAATCCATTGCCACGGCGCTTTTTGCAATGTCACCCTTTACCGAGGGCAAGCCCAATGGCCTGCTTTCGTGGCGCTCCGATATCTGGCGCGACACGGATAATAACCGCTCAGGCGTACTGCCCTTCATCTTCAACGAGAATTTCGGCTTTGCTGATTACGTTGAATGGGCGCTCGATGTACCGATGTATTTCGTCCTGCGCCATGGCCGTTACCATGATTGCACCCATGTGACCTTCCGCCAGTTCATGAACGGCGCGTTGAAAGACTCAATTCCCGAAGGCACGCCCAATATGGGCGACTGGACCAACCATCTTTCGACGCTGTTCCCGGAAGTGCGCCTGAAGCGCTTCCTTGAAATGCGCGGTGCCGATGGCGGACCATGGCGGCGCATCTGTGCGCTCCCGGCGTTTTGGGTCGGCATTCTCTATGATGCCGAGGCGTTGGATGCAGCCGAAATACTCACCCGCGACTGGACTTATCCTGAGGTGCAGGCACTGCGCGATGACGTACCGGCAAAGGGCCTGCGCGCCACACTGCGCAACCGCTCGGTGCATGAAATCGCACGCGAGGTGCTGGCGATTTCGCGGCTAGGCCTGAAAAACCGCGCCCTGCTCAACAGTGAAGGCTTTGACGAGACCCATTATCTCGCCTCGCTGGAGGAAGTTGTCGCGCGCGGCACGACGTCTGCCGAACAGATGCTGAGCCAATATAACACCGTCTGGGGCAGTTCGGTGGAACCCGCCTTTCTGGAGTACGCCTACTAAGGAGACGCCGTAATGACCAAGACCATTCTGATCACAGGTGCAAGCCGTGGTATCGGCCGGGCGGCCGCAATTCTTGCGGGTAAAAAGGGATGGTCCGTCGGCGTCAACTATGTGGGCAATAAGGCTGCCGCCGATGAAGTGGTTGCCACGATCATCGCTGCCGGTGGCAAGGCAAAAGCAATTCAGGGTGACGTTGCCAGCGAGGCCGATGTTATCTCGATGTTCAAGCAGAGCGAAGAACTTGGTCCGCTGGATGGGCTTGTGGTCAATGCCGGCATCGTTGCGCCTGCATCCAAGCTGATGGATATGGATATTGCGCGTCTGCAGCGCATGTTCGATGTCAATATTCTCGGTGCCTATCTCTGCGCTCGCGAGGGCGTGCGCCGGATGGCCCGTTCACGCGGTGGCCGGGGTGGATCAATCGTCATTCTGTCGTCAGCCGCTGCACGGCTTGGCGGTCCATCGGAATATGTCGATTATGCCGGATCAAAGGGCGCGATGGATACGCTCACCATAGGTCTTTCCAAGGAAGTGGGACCAGAGGGYATTCGCGTCAATGCCATTCGCCCCGGTCTGATCGAAACCGATATTCATGCCAGCGGCGGTCAGCCTGATCGCGCCCAACGCCTCGGCGTGTCCGCACCACTCGGACGGCCCGGCACGGCTGAGGAAGTCGGCGAATCCATCGTCTGGCTGCTCAGCGATGCCGCATCCTATGTCACTGGCGCACTTCTTGATGTAACAGGCGGGCGCTAGGCCAGAATTTGACTCCCGTTGGCAGACTTATGTGTTATGCGAAAGCCAGATTGTCTGACGCGGATTCCAGAGCCCATGCCAAAACACCAAGCGCTTACCGAAGCTTTCATTCCCGAATTGCCGAACTATTACCGGGGCAAGGTTCGCGAGAACTATGATCTGCCCGACGGGCGGCGCATCATTATCGCCACCGACCGCATCAGTGCGTTTGACCGGATTCTCGCCTGCATTCCGCTGAAAGGCGAAGTGCTGACGCAGATGGCGCGTTATCAGTTCGAGCAGACCAAGGATATCTGCCCCAACCATGTGCTTGATTATCCTGACCCGAATGTCGTGGTTGCCCGCAGGCTGGATATTTTGCCGGTTGAAATCATTGTGCGCGGCTATCTCGCCGGAACCACAAGCACATCAATCCTGACGCAGTACAAAGCGGGCAAACGCGCCATGTATGGCACGACTTTTCCGGATGGCATGCAGGACAATGAAAAGCTGCCCGCTTCGATTATCACGCCAACATCCAAAGCCTTTGATGGCGGCCATGATGAACCATTGACCGTACAGGAAATACTGGATCAGAAACTGCTGACACAGGAGCAGTGGGATACGGTTTCCGCCTATGCGTTCAAGCTTTTTGCACGCGGACAGGAAATTGCCGCAAGCCGCGGACTTATCCTTGCCGATACGAAATATGAGTTCGGCACCGATACGGATGGCAATATCGTTCTGGCCGATGAAATCCACACATCGGATTCCAGCCGCTACTGGTTTGCCGACAGCTATGCGCCGGGCAAGCGTCCGGTTAGTTTCGACAAGGATTTCATCCGCACATGGGTGGTCGAGCGCTGTGATCCATACAAGGACGATATTCCTGAAATTCCACAGGATATGATCGACGCCACAACCAAGGTCTATATTCAGGCCTATGAAACGATTACCGGCGAGACGTTTGTGCCCGGTGATCCGTCCGTTAATCCGCTGGAGCGTATTCGCGGGAATTTGGCACAGTATTTTTAGGTGGTGATTGTGCCGCTGGGCGAGGTTTCACCCCCCTCTGTCCTGTCGGACATCTCCCCCACAAGGGGGGAGATCACATTGACATGAACGCTTTCGCTTACCTTGCACAGTTGGAGATTGGCGAAAGCAGCATTGCTAGCTGATCTCCCCCCTTGTGGGGGAGATGTCCGACAGGACAGAGGGGGGTGAAGCCTCATCAACGTCCTCAACACCCTAACCCGATAAAAAGATTGAACTTTGAATACCAGCAAGGCTACTCTTTCTTCGTGCATTAGCCCGAAGGAGGATCGGCGCCATGAATCTCGTAGACATGTTCCTAAAGGGACAGGGTGGGCAGGCTGTTGAGGCGCTGTCGCGCCAGTTTCAGCTTTCGCAACAACAGACAATCGCAGCCATCGAGGCGTTGATGCCAGCCTTTTCGCAAGGCTTGCAGCGCAACACGGCCGATCCCATGGGCGTTGGCGCGTTCATTCAGGCGCTTTCATCCGGCCAACACGTCAATTATTTTGATAACCCGCAGGCGGCCTTCAACCCGGCCGGTATTGCCGATGGGAATGCCATTCTCAATAATCTTTTCGGCTCCAAGGATCTGTCACGGGCGGTTGCCGATCATGCCGCGCGGATGACTGGCATTGCGGTCAGCACCTTGCAGCAGATGCTCCCCGTCCTTGCATCCATGACGATGGGTGGGCTTTACAAACAGTCGACAGGCCAGTTTGCAGCGGCGGGTCTTGGCGGCGGCAATGTCATTGGCGATCTCATCGAACAGATGATGCGCCAGGGCGGCGGTATGGGCGGAGGGATCGGCGGGCAGACTGTTCCGAACCAGTCGGGCGCTGCCAACCCGTGGGGGCAAATTCTGGAA
The DNA here is from genome assembly GCF_052113785.1 of Phyllobacterium sp. TAF24. Classification (NCBI taxonomy): domain Bacteria; kingdom Pseudomonadati; phylum Pseudomonadota; class Alphaproteobacteria; order Hyphomicrobiales; family Phyllobacteriaceae; genus Phyllobacterium; species Phyllobacterium sp. TAF24. The sequence goes on from NZ_JBFRDN010000001.1 coordinate 250,095, forward strand.
AGCATGCTCGGTGGCGGTGCTGCCGCTCCGCAACAGCCGCAGGGTCAGGGTAATCCATGGGGCAACAACAATCCGCTTGGCCAGATTCTGGAACAAATGACGCGCGGCGGGTTTCCCGGTGCCACGCCGCAGGGTCAGCAACCCACAGGAAATGCGCAGGCGCAGAACCCGTTCGGCGACAATCCGTTCGGCAAAATCTTCGAGGAAATGCTCGGCGGCGGCGCACAGCGGCAGTCGGCGCCACAAGCGGCGCCAAAACAGCCGGATGAACCGGCTGCTCCCCCATCCTCACCTGACAATCCCTACAAAGATATTTTCGGCCAGATGTTCGAAACCGGGCGCAAGACCAGCGAACAATATCAAAAGGGCATGGAAACCATTTTTGACCAGTATCTGCGCGGGATGGACCGCAACAAATAAATTCTAATCCCCATAAAGAAAAAGCCCGGCCAGAAGGCCGGGCAGTGGGCAGGCGGGGCACCGGGAGGGGATTCCGGTGTGAATGGGACGCCTGCTAAACAGTCAAAATCGGTGCTTAGCTGATCGAGCGTGCTGCACGCACACGGGCCCTGACATCGGCCAATGCGCCCAGTCTCTCGCTCGGATCTTCAAGCAGCGACGTGCCAAGGGCAGAATGCAGATCACCGCGCGTGACACCAATGTCATGCAGCATTTGATCGTTCCACTCACCGAGGCTCAAAATCGTTTTGCGATTGCGGCGGGCGACGATCATTCGGGTGACAAAGCCTGCGGCCTGAACCAGCGCGAAAGTGATCGCGGGCACAAATCCATTTACTTCAGTCGTTCTCGTTGTCGTCGTCATCGCCCTACTCCTTTTGTAAATGGCGCTGATCAGAAGGGTTGAATCACGCAGAAACTATTTTCTACGCATCACGCTTGGTATCGTTTCAACACCAGCGTTTCCTGAACATCTGTAGAATGATCCACAAAAATTGATTATTCAAACGAATGTTTTTCATGTAAAGCTTCAATAATAATGATGGATCGAACCGTGTCGGGAGCAACGCCATGAGCGCACCACTTGATCTTGACCAATTGCAGACATTTATTGCCATTGCCGATAGCGGCAGCTTCACCAGAGCCGCCGATGCAGTCAACAAAACACAATCTGCGGTATCCATGCAGATGCGCCGGCTGGAAGAACGCGTTTCCAAGGCGCTGTTTGAACGCGACGGTCGCACCAACAAGCTGACAGAAGATGGCGAGCGTTTGCTTGCTTATGCGCGGCGCATGATGCAGCTCAATGGCGAAACCATCGCCGCCTTTGACGATACGCAATTGCAGGGCCATATCCGCATTGGTACCCCAGATGATTACGCCGATCGTTTCCTGCCGGAGATCATGGCGCGGTTTTCCCGCTCCAATCCCCGTGTCGAACTATCGGTCGTTTGCGAGCCCACTGTTAATCTCGACGAGATGATCCGTAAGGGTCAGCTTGATCTCGCGCTCGTCACCCAATGCGATGATATGCGTCGCTCGGAAGTGGTGCGAAGCGAGCAGTTGCTTTGGGTAACATCGGCGCACCACACGGTGCATGAAGAGAAGGTTCTGCCGCTTGCTGTTGGCCGCCCAACCTGTATCTGGCGTGCAGCAGCTATTGATGTGCTCGACACCATGCATCACGACTACCGCATTCTGTTCACCAGCTGGTCGGCAACGGTGCTCGCGGCGGCGGTGCAGGCAGGTCTTGCGGTGTCGATCCTGCCGGAATGTGCCCTGCGCCCCGGTATGCGTGTGCTTGGTGAAGCGGATGGTTTTGGCCGCCTGCCGGAGTTTGGTATCGGCATCATGCGCGGTCACACCAAGCCGTCGGCCATTGTCGATGCGCTCGCCCAGCATATCGTGGAAAGCCTCGATAACCTGTCCATGCCGACACCCGTCAGCATGGCAACAACGGCTGCGCCTAACCTCGTCAATCAGCGCCTGCGGCAGGTGCGCTCCACCGAATTGGTGCCCGGCTGGTAATCCTTAGAGGCCGCCCTGCCACGCCTTGATGGCATCAAGCGGATAGACCAGCATCACGATGTTGAGGGTGAGATTGTCGCGAATGACATATCCTGCGAGCAATTCGAAGAAGATCGCGATCATGATCGTCAGCCACAGCGGCGCACGGGACGCGAAGAAAAAGCCTATTACCATGAACAGGATATCACAGACCGAGTTCAGCACGCTGTCGCCAGTATAGCCAAGCGCAATCGTCGCTTCGCGATAGCGGTTGATGACCATATCGGTGTTCTCGAAAATCTCCCATGCCGCCTCAACAGCTATGGCGAAGAGCAGCCGGAAACCCACAGGCTTGCTGCGGGCGGCAAGCCAGAGAATGCCATAGAACAGAAAACCGTGGATGATGTGCGACAGGGAATACCAGTCGGAAATATGCTGGGAATTATCAGACGAATTGACTTCGCCGACCCAGAGCTTGACCGTACCGCAGGTGCACATAGGATTACGCCCCATCAACAGCAGGATAATGGCAGTAAGCGCGATCATCGCAGCGCCGATCATGAGATAGTGGCGCAGACTGATACGTCCGGTCATAGCATTCCCCTTTTCATCCCCGCAACATCCGCCTCCCAGACTTGACGCCATCCACCACCCCGGTAGGAATAGGAAATGACCGAAAAGTCCGAATCGACGTCTAATGTCGCTGAATATTCCGTATCCGAAATCTCCGGAGCGCTAAAGCGTACTGTTGAGGATACGTTCGGCCATGTGCGCGTGCGCGGCGAAATATCCGGTTATCGCGGCCCGCATTCATCAGGCCACGCCTATTTTTCGCTAAAGGATGACAAGGCCCGCATCGAGGCAGTCGTCTGGCGCGGCAGCATGAGTCGTCTGAAATTCCAGCCTGAAGAAGGTATGGAAGTCATCGCCACGGGCAAGCTGACCACCTATCCCGGTTCATCCAAATACCAGATTGTCATTGAGCAGATGGAGCCAGCCGGCGCAGGTGCCCTGATGGCGCTTCTCGAAGAGCGCAAGCGCAAGCTCGGCGCCGAAGGTCTGTTTGATCCGGCTTCCAAGCAGTTGCTGCCATTCATGCCGCGCGTCATCGGGGTGGTCACCTCCCCGACTGGCGCGGTCATTCGCGATATCATCCACCGCATTACCGACCGTTTTCCGCTGCACGTGCTTGTCTGGCCGGTGCGCGTGCAGGGCGAAACATCAGGCGCGGAAGTGGCCGCAGCCATCAATGGTTTCAATGCCTTGCAGCCCGGCGGTGCATTGCCCCAGCCTGATGTGCTCATCGTCGCGCGCGGCGGCGGCAGTCTTGAGGATCTCTGGGGTTTTAACGATGAGATCGTGGTGCGTGCGGTCGCGGCCTCTCACATCCCTGTCATTTCAGCGGTTGGTCACGAGACGGACTGGACGCTGATTGATCTTGCTGCCGATGTCCGTGCCCCAACACCAACGGGTGCTGCAGAAATGGCCGTGCCTGTGCGGGCAGACCTGCAGGCCAATATTGCTGCTTATGGCGCTCGACTCGCGGCTGGCATGTCGCGCTATCTCGATAATCGCCGTCAGGCGCAGCGGGCTCTTGCACGGGCGCTGCCCTCGGCTGACCAGTTGCTGGCATTGCCGCGACGGCATTTTGACGAAACCGCCGCCCGGCTTGGCCGCGCCTTGCAGGCAAACACCCAGAAAAAACGTGGCCATTTTGACGGACGCGCCCGGCAATTGTCACCGCGCGTCCTGCAGCAGCGCTTCCGTGAAAAGCAGCGGGAAGTGACAGTGTTCGGTGATCGCCTGCCACGCAGCCTCGCCGTTTTTCTGCGGGATCGCCGCGCGGTTTTCGTCCGCTACGCACATCGCCTGTCACCGGAACCCGTTGCACGTCTTGCGGTGCGAGGCCGCCAGAGCCTCACCCAGCTGGAGCGCCGTCAGGATCAGGCTATCGGCCTCACCCTTGACCGCGCCAGGCGGCGTGGCGGCGAACTCGAACGGCTGATGAAAACACTCTCGCATGAAAGCGTGCTCGAACGCGGCTTTGCCATTGTGCTCGACACATCAGGTGCGCCGGTGAAGCGCGCAGCGGCGGTTGCCAGTGGCGATAATCTGACCCTGCGCTTTCAGGATGGGGATGTGCAGGCTGTTGCCAGTGAAGGCGATGCCAATCCTGTTCGGCCTAAGCCGGAGCGCCCCGCGCCAGCCAAAAAACCGCCAGTGCCGGGCACTGATCAGGGTTCGCTTTTCTAGCCTAAAGTATGAGTCAGTTGGGTCGAAACATTCATCCAGCCGTCAAATCCGGCTGTTAGGACGACTGCATCAACCCTAACCTCAGGTGCCGACGATGAAGACAGTCTCCATTTGCGCCGCAGCCCTGCTTTGGGCTGCAATAGCGCCCGCTGCCTCTGCCGAGGACTTCGGAAAACTTTCACTTCTGGGCGAGGTCGTTCTGCCCACCGGCCTCAAAATCGCGGGTGTCGAGTTTGGCGGCATTTCCGGGCTCGACTATGATGCGGCCAACGACATCTACTATGCCATTTCAGATGACCGTTCGGAGAAGGCTCCCGCACGCTTTTACACGCTCAAGATCGCGATGAATGAAAAAGGTATCAATGGCCTCGACATCGTCTCGACCCGGACTTTGCTTGATGCCGGGGGCAAGCCATTTGCCATCAAAGACGTCGATCCGGAATCCATCCGCTTCAATCCGGCAACCGGCACCCTCTATTGGACAAGCGAGGGTGATCTGAATGGCAAGCCAGCCGTGCGCGAATCCCGCACGGATGGCACGCTTATCCGTGAGTTCGCGTTACCAGATGCCTATCTGCCCAATTTTTTCAAGACGCGCGGCGTGCGAAACAATCTCTCTTTTGAAAGTATGATTATCTCCCCTGATGGCAAAAACCTGCTGGTGGGGACAGAAAATGCACTCGTTCAGGACGGCGAGGCAGCCACGCTTGATGCTGGCAGCCGTTCCCGTATTCTCGCCATCGATATTGCATCGGGAAACGCAACTGCCGAATATGCCTATGACACCGGCCCGATTTTTGCCAAGGCAACACAGGCGCCCTACTGGAACGACAATGGCATGTCAGAATTCGTTGCCGCTGGCGACGATCTTCTGACCGTTGAACGCGCGTTTGCGATGGGTGTCGGCAATCAGATCAACATCTACCGTGCAAGCTTCAACGGGGCGACCAACGTCAATGGAGAGGCATCGCTCAAGGACAAGCAAGTTTCGCCCCTCAAGAAGGTGCTCCTATTGAAACTGGGTGAAGGTGATTTTGGTCTCGACATCGACAATATCGAGTCCATCACCTGGGGCCCTGAAATCAACGGACGTAAAACGCTTGTGGTTGCCTCCGATAACAATTTCAATCCGGCACAGTTTACGCAGTTCGTCGTCTTTCAGATTGCACCGCCTACAAACTAGATCGGATCAGCTTCTCCCTATTCCCGTGTCCATTCCGGGCTGTTGAGTTCGATCAGCGAGCGCGACCAATCTTCGATGAAGCGTTGTCTCTGCGCCCAATCCTGCACGGCGAGCAGTGCCGGGCCAATGCGAATGGGCTGGGCAATACCTGACTCCTTCAGGTTTTGCGGGCCATCGACATCGGGCGGAAGGCTGCCTGTCTCGGAAAAATAGAAAGCATTGTTCCGGGCAACCAATTGGCCACGTTCCGACAGGAGGTAATCGAGAAACTGCGCACCCAGATCGCCACGCTTGGCGGATTCGGGAATCAGCGCACCACGGCTCAGCACCAATGTATAGTCCCGCGGCACGACGACCCGGAGGTCTGGATGCTTTCGCGCTGCATCATAGGCGTAGGAACCAAGCATATTATAGCCGATATAAAGGCGGCCGTTGGCTACTTCCTCAAGAATTTCGCCGGTACAGCAGCGCGCCACCGCAGAAGCGCGCGCCATGCTTTCCAGCAGACGGCCAAAGACGGTGTTCGTCTGCCGCGCATCATTGAAAGCGAGCAGATAGCCGATGCCGGAGAGGCGGATGTCGTAGGTGCCAACACGGCCGCGATAATAATCAAGCTTTTCACGCAACAGGTCGGCAAGCTCCACATGGGTTCGGGGAACCTCGGCTGGTGGCACCTTGCGGGTATTGTAGACGAAAACGGCAGGTTCATAGGTGAAACCGAAAACCTCGTCACGCCAGTTGGCCCAATCGGCGACCCGAGCCGTCTCCGGCGATGTATGGGAGGCCGCGCAACCATCATTGGCCAGTTTCAACAGCTGATCAACGGATGAGGACAACAGGAGATCGCCGAGAGGCTGGTTTTTACGGCAGGCCTCACTGGCCAATGCATGCAGCTCATTGGTCAGGTACTCGATGTAATCGATGGTTATGCCGGGCGCGGACTGCTGAAAATCATCAATGAGCGGCTTCATCGCCGCCAGATCAGTGGTTGAATAGATTGTCAGCCTGCCGGTTTCGGTCTGGAGCGACGGAAACTGCGTGCGGTTGTCTTCGGCGGCGAAAGCCGGAAATACACCGAAGATGATAGCAAGGATGGCCGTGAAAGCTCTCATCATTTTACGGCCCCTTTGTATAACGGCAATGTCAGAACCACCGTAAAACTTTTCTCATCGCGTGCGCGAAAGCCAAGTGTACCGCCATGGGCGTTCACCACTTCCTGTGCAATGGCAAAGCCGAGACCGGAGCTGCCTTCGTGGGATTTTGATGTTGCAAAACGCTGGGTGGCTTTCTCCCAACCTTCCGGTGGAATGCCGGGGCCATCGTCCTCCACCTCAACATAGGCATCAATCGCATCGGAACGCACCCGCACCTCAAGCCGCTGATCTGTACCATGACGCAAAGCATTGTCGATGACATTGACGATGGCTTCGCGCAGGCTGACAGCATCACCAAGCACAAAGGGCCGGTCATCGGGCGCCTCGAACGAGATAACAATATCCGGATCAACGGTGATCGGAATGGCAGCGCGATAGGCGCGGCGCGCTACGTCCACAAGGCTGATCGGCTCCAGCTGGATCGAGTCGGCGCGATGGATGACCATGGCATGGCTGAGCAACTGGTTGGTCAAGCGCGCCAACTCGCCGGTGCGCTGCTGCACACGTTCAAAATGCTGACGTCCGGCTTTGTCGAGTTTGTCATGGCCAAGAAGATCGATCTGAGCCGACAGGGCCGTCAGCGGGGTTCTTATCTGGTGGGCCGCATCGGCGATAAACCGTTGCAGCAAATCCACGCGCTCATCGAGACGCCCCATGAAATGATTGATGGAGCTGACAAACGGATCAAGCTCGCGTGGAACATCCACCGTGACGGGCGTCAGGTCATGCGGATCGCGGCGGCGCACCGCCGCGCCAAGCCGCTCGACCGGCTGCAGCGCATAGCGAATGGCGAGCATCGCACCGGCAAAGGCGAGAAGGCTCATGATCAGAACAAGGATCGTGGCACGCAGAGTAAGCTCGCGGGTCAAGGCAGAGCGTGCCTCGTTGGTTTGCGCCACGATGACATAGGCACGCCCACTGACGGACGGGTCCGCCAGCACACGCGTGGCGCGGGCGATGCGCACCGCCTCGCCCTTATAGGTGCCTTCGCTGATATCAAGCGCATCCCGGCTGCCATCAGGAGGTTCGGGGCTTTGCAGATCATCATAGCCAGTAACGGTTTTGCCCTTCGTATCGATAACGCGATAAAAAATCCGGTCGCGCTCGGCAAGGCCGAGCAATTCGAACGCCGATGTGGGCAACCGAACACTGAGAGCGCCATTTTCGACAGAAAGGCTTTCGGCCATTTGCAGGGCAGCACCAACCAGAAGCCGGTCATAGGCTTTGTCGGCAGCCGTTTCCGCGTAATACCAGGCGGCGCTGACCAGCAATGCCGCGCCGATGCCCAGCACCAGCGAAATACGCCGGGCCAGCCGCGCGAAAAGTGACGGTTCATGCTGCATCGCCGGCCACCAGTTGATATCCCAGCCCGCGCACCGTCACGATGCGTGCCTGTGCGCCTTCCAGTTTCTTGCGCAAACGGCCCACGTAAAGCTCGATCGCATTGGCGTTGGCAGCGGCCTCGTCAAAGCCAAAAATCTGGTCGAGCAATTCATCCTTACTGAAAACACGGCCGGGGCGTGCAGCCATCACCTCAAGCAATGTCAGCTCTCGGCGCTTCAACTGGACTTCGCGCTTACCCACATGGACAGAGCGCGCACCCCGGTCGATAGCGATATCGCCGCACTTGATCAGATTGGTCGCCTCCCCGCCGGTGCGACGCCGGATCAGCACGCGGGCGCGCGCTTCAAGCTCACGAAAATCGAAAGGTTTGACAAGATAATCATCGGCGCCAAGATCGAGCGCGCCGACACGATCTTCAATCTCTGACCGCGCCGTCAGCACGAGAACAGGAACAGTATTACCAGATTTGCGCAGGCGCTTGAGAATCTCAAAACCATCCATATCAGGCAGCATGACATCGAGAATGATCAGCGCATATTCGGTGAAATCGATGATCTCGGCAGCATCGCGGCCATTGGTTTCCCAATCCACAGCATGGCCGATCGCCTCGAAACGCTTGGCGATAGCCTCCCCCACATCATGCGTATCCTCAACCAGCAATATGCGCATGGTTTTCATTGGCATGAACACCCTTCGGGATCAATGAAGATGACGCAGACTTGGCAAATTGGGATCGGGGCGGTATCGAATCCGCGCTTGCTACCGGGGCTTTCTTGTTTTGATGCTCTAAGCCTCGATCTCGCGCTTGGCGGCACTGGCCAGAAAGGCAGAGCGCGTTGTACCGCGCGCCTTGACGGTATCATCAATAGCGCGCAACAGGCCGCGCTCGAATGTGACGTTGGCTCTCACAACCGCGGTGTCATTGTCAATCAGCGGCACAAAAACCAGATAGGCTCCGGCCGCGAGCTCATCCTTGATATCTTGCCGTGCCAAAATGTCCCCGTGGCTGGATGGGGCTGGAAGCTCTGCATCCTCGGCGTATAGACGCAGTGCCTCGACGGCATTGTGGACAATATCATCAGCGTTGTCCGAAGCCGAATAAACCCCTTTGATATCGGGAAACTGAATACCAAACGCGCTGTCTTCATCCTTATGAACCAACGCAAAATAATGACGCATCTTATACCCTTCCCGGATCATCCAATGTATGAGGGTGTGGTTAGAGCCAGCCCGCATCCTTCGCTATTGAGCGAGCCGTCCCGATGGGCAGATCCCGCTTTGGATGAGGCACGATCAACGTGAGACTGCCTTTGCGGAACTTGTGGTGCGACCCACTCACAGAGACGAGTTCAAAACCCTCATCTTTTAGTCTTTTGATGATCTTGCGGCTGTTTCGCTCCATTTCAACCCTTGTTGAATGTGTCAATATATACACACGCCTCTGCTATAAGGCAACGAAAATGCGCATTATTATGCGCATTGGATTATCCATGTCATGCGGTGAAAGGCAGGAGCCAAAGCAGTCGATGTCGCAAGAATACGCAGATTATATTGTCATATCCGGCTTAAGACCGAACGTAGGGATGCGCTGGCGTCCGACATTCTGTTCTATAAATTTTGGATGGCTGTCAGCGTCAGGCAGGCAGTGCAAAATCGAGAACGCGAGCGCAGCGCGCGTTACTGAATTATGAAAATATTTAAATAGAGAAAAAGCTGCGAAATTTAGAAGTGGTACGGACGGGTGGATTCGAACCACCGACCTCAGGAGCCACAATCCTGCGCTCTAACCAACTGAGCTACGACCGCGCACCGTCTTCTTTTCGACAGGGGTCACATACGTAAGATTGATGCTTTTGGCAAGCACCCGATGCAACAGAAAGGTAAAAACAAACAAAAAAGAAAAGGCCGGGGGAGGATCCGGCCTTTTCCATTAATGCAAGACCCGTACGGGAGGAACTATTGGGTCTTGCTTGTCCAGCGGCTGGGAGGAGGAGTGCCGCCGGAGTATTTTTTGATCAAAAGCGCCTGATTAGGCGACCTTGACGTCCTTGATTGCCTTCTCAACAGCCGACTTGACTGGAGCGGAGATTTCTTCAACAGCCTTCGTAGCAACTGTCTGGAATTCCTTGGCCTGGTCTGTAAGGGCTTCAGCCTGCTTGCGAACGAATGCGCTCTGCAGTTCGATAACTTCGCCGAAAGACTTAACGCCGATCAGAGCTTCGATATGAGCAAAGCTTGCTTCGGTGTTGGCGCGCAGCGCAGCCAATGCCTTGAGCGAAAGAGCAGCAGTGTTCGACTGTGCAGTTTCGAAAGTGCTTTCGAGTGTCTTCTGTGCAGCTTCAGCCTGATCCTTGATCTTGGCATAAGCTTCCTTGGACTGGGCAACGCCCTTCTCGGTGAATTCGCGAACCTGATCGGTTACAGCGGTCGCATCAAATGTAGGGATCGAGAACGCATCAGCAGTCTGTTTTGTTGTCTTGCTCATAATATGTTCCTTCCGGTTGCAGCCTGTTTATGCGACTGCTTGTGAATTCATGGATTGTATATAGCTGCATTTATTGTGCATTGCAACATTTCTTTTGCAGCGCACAATCAAGAGCCTGATTTTCCATCGAAATATTTTTGTGGAGCGTCTTTGAAGTTAACTAAACCAAGAGAAAGACGTGTGAGGTAGATGCGTATGAGTGGACGATTGACCGCCTTAGCTTTATTAACAGAGTATTAAGACAGTCCGCAGACAGCGGGTCTTTCATTGTGGAGTACACCGGTCAACCGATGACGTCTGGAACCTACCCATTCATCGATATTGCCGTTCTGGATGAAATTCGCGAGCATTTTGCCAATGGCGATGCGCTTGTGGTTATTTCACCGGATCTGGAGAGCGTCATATGGGCCAATGGTCAGGGCGCAGCCGCTCTTGGCTATCCGACCATTGATGATATTCTGGATGCGGGTTCAGTACTCAACGTTCAGGCCCGGCGCCAGCTGATGGCGCTCGACGGTTTCCCCGCCATTGGTCATGGCCGCACGGTTTCCCTGCGCGTGGCGTTTGGACTGGCCAGCCGCATCCTGACATTTCAGGCAAGCGATCTGACCCTGCCGCGCGGCGAACCGGCCATCCTGCTCTCCATCGCCAATACATCGCGGATGACATCGGAAGCTGACATTGCAACCCTCGCGATCAAGGGTTTTGGTGACAGCACGACCCATGCGGCGATGATTGATGCCACAGGCAAGGTGCTGGCGGCATCGGACCAGTTTCGCGCCATCGGGTTCAGCGATAAGATTTTGGGCGATCTGGTGCGCGAAGTGCGTCTGGAACGCAACAGGCTCGTCAAGCGACCAGTACAGGCATCGGGCGGTTTCGTGCCAACAGGGATCGCACGGCTGACCGACAGCCCTGCCCTGCACCTGCTGTTCGCCATTGAGGACATCAACCGAAATACCGGGCAATCAGCAACGGTTGATGAAAAGCTGCCGGAGCCTGTTCTCCCACCGCAAATGGTGATCGCACAAGATACCGGCGCACCGCAAAATAATGCCGTTGAACCAATCGCTGAAACTGTCCCGGAACCGCTAGCCGAGCAAAAGGCTGATACGGCGTCCGAAAGCAGTGCTTTTCAATACAGGCCATCTGACACCCCTGTCCGGTTTGTCTGGAAAGTGGATGCGGATGCTAAATTCAATGAAGTATCGCCGGAGTTTGTTGGCGCTGTCGGACCCAATTCGGCTGACGTGATCGGAAAGTCCTTCCGCGATGTCGCCAAGGTTTATGGGCTGGATAGCGGCGGCGAGATAGCCGATCTGCTGGAACGGCGTGACACGTGGTCAGGACGGACAGTCCAATGGCCCATCGAGGGCACCGATTTGCGCGTTCCCATTGAACTGGCGGCCCTGCCGATCTACTCGCGCGAGCGGGTTTTCATGGGCTTTCGTGGTTTTGGCGTTGCCCGGATGGGCGATGTTACAACCGACCCTGAGGCCATCGGCAAGGTGCTGGCTCCCGAACCAGCCATGCCAGTGGATGCATTCAATGGCGAAAAACCTGCTATTGCCGTTACACCTGAAGCACAGATCGAAACACCACGCGACGAAGCCAGACCCGAACCGATCGAAGGAAATGTCATTCCCCTGAAGACCAATCGTCTTCCACGCGATGATGGCCGGTTGAATGATGCGGAGCGCAATGCTTTCAGGGAAATCGCAGAGCGCCTTCGCCGCGAAGTTCTTGCTGACAACCCAAAGGAATTGGACCCTATTCCTGCACCCGCTGTCGCGGATGTTGAAGTGACATCAGGTCGGCCCGCCGCCGGATTGGCGAAATCGGAGCCAGTTGCGCCGCCGGTTCCTGCTGCGGAAGTTGTTGGTCCGGGTTACGACGCATCGGCTGGTAAGGCTGCAACTGCAATCACGCCGGAAAAAGATTTTGCCGAAAACATCCGGACAAAGGCGCGGCAGGGTGTGGATACCGCCATTCTGGCGGCGCTGCCCCTTCCCGTTCTGATCCATCGCCACGGCATTCTTCTTTATGCCAACAAGACGCTGCTCGACGCTACGCTTTATGAATCGCATGACGCCATTAATGCCGCCGGGGGGCTGAATGCGCTTTTTGCCGAGACCCCTGACCAGACCGGCGGTGAGGAAGCTGATGGTGTGAACCTGCGCCTCAGCAACGACACAACCAAGCGCGTGCAGGCTCATTTGCAGGCGGTGCGCTGGGACGAAGACGGCGAACGTGCCTTGATGCTCGCCCTTTCGCCGGAAGCACAGGCCCCGCTTGTCCAGACACAGGAACAGCGTTTTGACGACAGCGAGCGGCAGCTTCTGCAAACGCGGATCGATGAGCTTAACGCAATTCTTGATACCGCAACGGACGGAGTTATCCTGCTTGATTCCGCCGGTGCAATCCGTTCGGTCAATCATTCAGCGGCTGCGTTGTTTGGATATGAGCCGGAAGAAGTGGAAGGCAAGGCATTTTCCCTGCTCTTCGCCATCGAAAGCCAGCGGGCCGCGATGGACTACGTCAGCAGCCTTTCCGACAATGGCGTTGCCAGTGTTCTCAATGATGGCCGCGAAGTTATCGGCCGCGAGAGCAAGGGACGTTTCATTCCGCTGTTCATGACCATTGGCAAGCTTGACGCGTCAAAGGGCTTTTGTGTCGTGTTGCGCGACATCACGCATTGGAAGCAGGCCGAAGAAGAACTGGTCAGCGCCAAACGCGAGGCGGAGCGCACCTCCAGCCAGAAGAGCGAATTTCTGGCTCGGATCAGCCACGAAATCCGCACACCGCTCAATGCAATCATCGGCTTCTCGGAGTTGATGGCGGACGAGAAATTCGGCCCTATCGGCAATGAGCGCTACCGCGACTATCTCAATGATATCAGCCGTTCCGGCAATCATGTGCTGTCGCTCGTCAATGATCTGCTCGATATTTCGAAGATCGAAGCGGGTGCCGTTGAGTTCGACTTCCAGGCCGTGTCGCTGAATGAAGCCCTGACCGAAGCCGTGGCGATTATGCAGCCACAGGCCAATCGCGAGCGGGTAATCATCCGCTCCAGCCTGACATCGCGTCTGCCAGATATCGTCGCGGATCAGCGCTCGATCACGCAGATCGCGCTCAATCTCCTGTCCAATGCCATCCGCTTTACTGGACCCGGTGGACAGGTAATCATCTCGACCAGCTACGAGCCCAGCGGCGATGTACTTCTGCGCGTGCGGGATACGGGCATCGGCATGACGCGGCAGGAAGTCGAACAGGCATTGCGGCCCTATAAGCAGATCACCACGCCAAAGCATGCGCGCACGGATGGGACTGGTCTTGGCCTGCCGCTGACCAAAGCCATGGCCGAGGCAAACCGGGCGAGCTTCTCCATCGACTCAACGCCCGGACGCGGAACCATGGTCGAAATCAGCTTCCCGTCGACCCGCGTTCTCGCCGACTGAAATCGATCAGACAAATAATTCGATATACAAATCATCTGTTGGATTGATTTAACCCTGATTGGCATTCTCCAGACAAAGGAGAAAGCCAATCATGAAAACATTGATCCTCATATTTCACCCTGATTTCAAACACTCACGCGCAAACCGCGCTTTGGCCAACGCAGCAATGCAAATCCCCGGCACGGAAGTGTTTGACGTTCAGGCAGCCTATCCGGACGGGAACATCGACAGTGACGCAGAAGTCGAGCGCCTGCTTTCGGCTGACCGCATTGTCTATCAGTTTCCGATCCAGTGGTATGCTGCACCGCCAATCCTGCAGGCATGGCAAAACGCCGTACTGACCCGCATGTATTACATCAATTACGAGAATGAGGGCCGGTTGCTTGAGGGAACGCCCCTGTTCATCGCGACCACGGTGGGCAATACACCAGCAGCCTACACGCCGCAGGGTGTCAACCTGATGCCTGTCAGTGCATTGCTCAACCCCTTGCGGTCCATGGCCAACCGTTGCGGCCTTCCCTTGACCGAACCCTTTGTCGTGTATGAGACCATGAAAGCGGATGACGAAACGCTGCAAAAAGCCGGGGCATCCTATGCGTCATGGCTGTCACGCGCACCGGCACCCCATGCGAATGTTCTCGAACATGCTTAGCTCCGGTGCCTGACAAAGCTTGAGGCAATCACCGATTGCCTCATTCAATCCTCAATGTGATGGCAAACGCTCTGCAACAAATTGGCGGCAAACAGTGCCTAGGCCTTGAATTGCAACGGATGATCGCTAAACCGTAGAAGGTGAAGCGTGAAACCTTTCCGGCGCGCACCCGGAAGCAGTGTAGACATCGGAAATATTCATGTCCTGGTACAGGCCGAGGAACATTCTCGCAACGATCATTCTATTGGCTCTCGTTGCCGCGGGTCTCCTTGCCGCCATACCTTACCTCGTCAGCACGGATGTTATTCGCGCCCGGCTGATTCAGGAACTCAGCAACTGGACGGGCTATAGCGTTGAATCCCGCCAAACGCCGCAAATCTCTTTCTTTCCGGTCTTTTCCGCGTCGCTAGGCGACGTGACAATACGAAACCCATGGCAGAGTGGAGGCACGCCCTTCATGAAAGCTGAACGTATTGAGGTTGACCTGTCGCTGATCTCGGCGCTGATGGGACGCACCGAATTCACCGAGACCAAGCTTATCCGCCCGCGCTTTGTCATCGATGAACCGATCAAGAGCCTTTCGCAAATCGGCGAATCGCTGGCCAAAACCGATGGCCGCGTTGGCGATGTCATGCGTGAAGCCCGGGCCGCTATCGAAGCCAATCCGGCAAAACCGGATATGAGCAATGTATCGTCACAGCCTTTCGGCCGTATACGGCTTGAAGATGCAGTAGTGACGTTCAAACGCCCGCTCAATGGTGCAGAAGAGCAGATTTCCAGCATTAGCGGTGTTTTCGAATGGCCGCAAACATCGGGGGTTGCGAGTTTTCGCGGCAACGCCATCTGGCATGGTGAAGAAACCGAGATCGACAGTTCGGCAAGCAAGGCCCTGCTGCTTCTGGCAGGCGGCACGAGCCCGCTTCAGGTCAACCTCACATCGACGCCTTTGACCCTCGCCTTTAACGGTTCAGCTAATATCTCGAAGAACCAGTTTTTTCAGGGCACCCTGTCCCTGACCTCGCCTTCCCTGCGCCGAACCTTGGAATGGTCGAAAACACCGTCAATTCCCGGCGCACCCATCGGGAGCTTTGCGCTTGATGCGACGGTTTCAGGCTCAGCCAACCGCATGAAAATGGACGGACTGACCGCAACACTCAACGATAATCCGGCCAAGGGTGGCATTGAGATCGTTCTGAATGATGGGACGCCGAGCATTACCGGAACGCTGGCTTTCGAAACACTTGATCTTCGCTCTGTTCTGTCAGGCTTCATGCCGCTACCGGATGGTTCGGCCAATTCGAATGCGGTTGTCGACACCCGTTTTCTTAAACAGGCCAATGTCGATCTGCGTGTTTCCACCCAGAAGGCAACAGCGGGTTCTATCAACCTCACCAATGTTGCGGCAACGGCGCAGGTGCGCAATGGCCGGGCCATTTTTGATATTGGCGAGGCATCGGCGTTCAACGGTTCGGTCGCGGCGAGTTTTCAGCTGGCTGAAGAAGGTGATGGCGGTGCCACAGGCGAATTACGCCTCAACGGGACCGACGTGAACAGCGCATCCATTGCCCCATTGCTGGGTCTGGGCAACCGTTTTGAGCTTGGTAAAGGCACAATCTCCGTGGTCCTTAAAGGCCCGATCACCCGGTGGTCATCGGCAATGGAAAACGCCAAGGGGACGCTGAGCATGCGTTTTGGCACAGGGCAGATCAAAAGCCTCGATTTTAACAACCTACTCAACAAGGCCAAAACAGACCGGTTTTTCAGCTTGAACGAGAAAACGGATGCATGGCTGGCATTTGACCGGATGGAGATAAAGGCCAATATCATGGATGGTGTAGCGGCGCTCGATACGGCGCAGGTCCAGATGAAATCAGGTGTTTTGAACTTTGCCGGTATTGTCACGCTGATCGGCAAGAGTCTGGCTCTGACCGGAGACTACGCAATGCCAGTCGCCACACCTGCTCCAGCCCCGACACCAGCGCCCGCACCGGCGACGACAACCCCTGCCCCCGCAACAACGCCAGCCCCGGCGGAGGCTACCCCACAACCAGCAGCGCCCGCGGACCAGAAGCCCGTGCAGACCTTCAACCACACGCGTTTCTTTATCGGCGGTTCATGGGACAACCCGTTCATTTCGCCGATTATCGCACCGGCGAATTGAAGCCGGGTTTAATGACGGGCCGCTGCCTGTTCGTCGCGCGCCTTCTGCACCTCGCGGCGTTTATTGGCAATCGACGCGATGACCACGCCCACCGCAACAATGGCAATCAGGATGGTACAGGCAGCGTTGATCTCCGGCGTTACTCCCAAGCGAACCTGCGAGTAGATGCGCATCGGCAAGGTGGTCGCACCGGGCCCGGATGTGAAGCTTGAAATCACCAGATCATCAAGCGACAGGGTAAAGGCCAGCATCCAACCCGAAACAAYGGCAGGCAGGATAACCGGCAGCGTCACCTTGAAGAAGGTCGTAACAGGCGTTGCACCCAGATCCATCGCCGCTTCCTCAAGCGAACGGTCGAACGTCACGAGACGCGACTGCACCACCACTGCAACGAAACACATGGTGAAGGTGATATGGGCCAGCGTAACCGTCCAGATGCCCCGGTCAAAACCAATAGCCACGAACAGCAAAAGCAGCGACAGGCCGGTGATCACTTCGGGCATAACCAGCGGCGCATAGATCATCGCTGAAAACAGCATCCGCCCGCGAAAGCGGGTGTAGCGCGTCAGCGCCAGTGCGCCGAGTGTTCCCAGAATTGTCGCAACTGTTGCCGAGATCAGGCCGACGCGGATGGTCACCCATGCCGCATCAATGAAGCTCTTATTGTTGAACAGAGACACGTACCATTTGGTCGAGAACCCTGCCCAGACGGTGACGAGGCGCGACTCATTGAAGGAGAACACAACCAGCAGGACAATCGGCAAATACAGAAATGCAAAGCCAATGACCAATGAGACAATATTAAAGCGGGACCAGGTTGTGTTCATGTCACTTCTCGCTTTCCTGGGCTTTGGCTTCCGAGCGCTGGAACAGCACAATCGGCACCACAAGCAGCGCCAACAGAACGACTGCGACCGCAGAAGATAGCGGCCAGTCACGATTGGCGGAGAACTCGTTCCAAAGCGTCTTGCCGATCATCAGTGTTTCAGAACCACCGAGCAGATCGGGGATAACGAACTCGCCCACTGCCGGAATGAAGACAAGGAAACACCCGGCGACGACGCCGGGCAGTGAGAGTGGAAATGTGATTTTCCAGAAAGCAGTGATCGGCGGGCAACCGAGATCTTCAGCCGCTTCGACGAGCGAATAATCCATCTTTTCCAGCGTCGAATAAATCGGCAACACCAGAAATGGCAGATAGGAATAGACGATGCCGATCAGCACAGCAGTATTCGTGTTCAGAATATTCAGCGGCGTATCGATGACGTTGGCCCAGATCAGAAACTGGTTGAGCAGGCCCTCGGGCTTCAGAATACCGATCCACGCATAGACGCGGATAAGGAAACTTGTCCAGAAGGGCAGGATGACCAACATTAACAGGGTCGAGCGGACAGTGGCAGGGGCCCGCGCCATACCGTAAGCGATGGGATAACCGACGAGCAGCGTCAGAAACGTCGAAATACCAGCGATGATCACGCTGGAGATATAGGCTTTGACATAAAGCGGATCGCTTCCGAGGAACACATAATTGTCCCACGAGAACTGCGAGATGCTGTTGATGAAACCTTGCCAGCCAGCCCAAATATCAATCGTTGGCGTATAGGGCGGGATTGCCATCGTCACCTGCGAGAGTGAAATCTTGAAGACGATGATGAAGGGGATGAGAAAGAAGATCAGCATCCACAGATAGGGAACGCTGATAACCAGCCTGCTGACGACCGATGCTATCAATTTTTGCATGACATCGCCCCCTATGCTGTCAGCAGGATACCGGCATCGGTATCGAAATTGACCCAAACCATATCGTCATAACCAAGTGGATTTTCGACCGTGCGCACCGCATTGAGGCTGGCCGCCTTGATGATGCGTCCGCTTTCAAGCCGCACGTGGAAAACGGTCATGTCGCCGAAATAGGCAATATCATAGAGTTCGCCATGGGCAGCATTGATGCTGGTATCAGCGGGCTCTTTGCGGCTGAGGCGGATTTTTTCCGGGCGGATAGCGAAGCCGACCGTCTGGCCAGCCGAGCAATCGCGTGTTGCGTCGGTGCGGATGGTGATCTTGTCGGCAGGAACGTTGATATCGACTTTGCCGGGAACCACAGTCGAAACCGTACCTTCAAACATGTTCACATTGCCGATGAAGTCGGCAACAAATTTCGAATTTGGTGCTTCATAGACTTCGGCAGGTGTCGCCACCTGCTTGACCTTGCCTTTGTCCATGACGGCAATACGGTCGGCCATGGTCATGGCTTCTTCCTGATCGTGTGTCACGACCACGAAGGTGAGGCCAAGTTTCATCTGCAGGTCCATCAACTCGAACTGCGTTTCTTCGCGCAGCTTCTTGTCGAGGGCGCCGAGAGGCTCATCCAGCAGCAGAACTTTCGGCCGTTTGGCAACACAGCGGGCAAGCGCCACACGTTGACGCTGACCACCGGAAAGCTGATGCGGTTTGCGCTTGGCGAACTGCTCAAGCTTCACCAGCTTCAGCATTTCGGCGACACGCGCCTCGATCTCGTTCTTCGGCATGCCGTCCTGCCTGAGACCAAAAGCGATATTGCCTTCCACCGTCATATGCGGGAATAGGGCATAGGACTGGAACATCATGTTAACGGGCCGCTTATAGGGCGGAATACCGCGCAAATCCTGCCCATCGAGCAGGATGCGGCCGGAGGTCGGCTCTTCGAACCCGGCAAGCATGCGCAGAAGTGTGGACTTGCCACAGCCCGAAGCGCCCAGAAGGGCAAAGAATTCCCTGTTATAAATCGTCAGGGACAAATCATCGACAGCGGTGAAGTCGCCGAACTTCTTGGTTACATTTTCGAAGGAAATATAGGGTTTTGCTTCAGGATCGTTCCAAGGTGCGAATTTACGGCGAAAGCTTCCCAGTGATTTCATGATTTGCCCCGGCAGTTTCTTTGGTCTTGATGTTAAAAACCCCGGCATTTTCTGCCGGGGTTTTCTCGAAATTTACTGGCCTGTTACGACTTTGGTCCAGAGCCGCGTTACTGTCCGCTGCGTTTTTGTATCRTAAGGCGTCACCGTGAAGAGCTTCTTCAGCGTGGCTTCATCCGGATAAACCGCTGGGTTTTCCAGAATGGACTTGTCGATGAACTCCTGCGAAGCCTTGTTTCCGTTGGCATAGGAAACGACATTTGAAGCTTTGGCAGCCACTTCCGGGCGCAGGATGTAGTTGATGAATTCGTGTGCCTCAGCCACATGCGGCGCATCGGCAGGGATCGCCATCACGTCAAACCACATCTGCGCGCCCTGCGAGGGGATCGCATAATCGACCTTTACACCGGCATTGGCTTTTTCTGCGCGATCCTTGGCCTGCAGAATGTCACCGGAATAGCCGAGCGCGAGGCAGATATCACCGGCGGCCAGCGCATTGATATATTCGGACGAATGGAACTTGCGGATAGACGGGCGAACCGCCGTCAACAGGTCTGCGCCCTTGGCGAGTTCATCAGGATTCTTGCTATCCGGATCAAGACCAAGATAAGCGAGCGTTGATGGCAACACGTCCGATGCGGAATCAAGAACATGAATACCGCAATCCTTGAACTTGGCGGCCATTTCCGGCTTGAACAGGATGTCCCAGTTCGGACGTTCGTCCGTGCCGAGAATCTGCTTCATCTTGTCGACATTGTAGCCAAGGCCAGTGGTTCCCCACATATAATCGACGGCGTACTGATTGCCCGGATCGTATTTCTCGATGCGCTGATTGATCAGGTCCCATGTGTTTTTCAGGTTCGGCAGCTTCGACTTGTCGAGTTTCTGGAAAACGCCGGCAGCAATCTGGCGCTGGAGGAAGGATGCCGTTGGAACAACAACGTCATACCCCGTGCCGCCAGCCAACAGCTTTGTTTCGAGGATTTCATTGGAGTCGAAGGTATCATAGACAACCTTGATGCCGGTTTCCTTGGTGAAATCAGCCAAGATAGTGTCATCAATATAATCGGACCAGTTATACACGTTGACGACGCGTTCCTGTGCGCCTGCCGCCGTGGCAAGCCCAAGGGCAAAAGTGGCCGTTAAAAGAATGGATTTGATACCCATAAATGCCTCCATGCTACTGACACCTGATCTTTCAGCCGTGTCAGGGGTTCCCAAGTTTACCCTACCTTTTTAGATTGCGATCACTTCGTCAACTGGGTTGCAGCAACTCCTTTGCTGAAAGTTGCAGATGAACGAAATTTTGAATGCAGCATTTTGGCGCACGGGCCGTCAGGCAGCCTGTTTTTTCGCCAAACCCGAACGTTGACGCCGGTATTCCCAGCCGAGATGGAAAAGCAACGCACAAAGAATGATCCCGCCGCCAATGATGGTGCGCTGGGCGGGCACTTCGTTATGCAAAAGCCAGACCCAGACAGGCCCAAGCACGGGTTCGAGTGTGCCAATCAGTGCAGCCAGCGCCGAGGGAATGAGGCGTGCTCCACTGACAAAAAGCGCGAGGCCAAGACCGAGATTGACCGCACCGAGGGCAATCAGGAAGCCAAAATCACCCATACTTACCGAAAATGATCCAGCCATGAGGGAAGCAGCGCAGGCTGCCATGACGGTCCCGAGAAAAACAGCTGGTGTCATGCGCAAATGGGCTTTGCGCCGTGTGATAACGGTGGCAGAGGCGAAGGATATGGCAATCAGCAGTGCGAGAAGATCACCAATGGGTGAAACCTCACCATCAAGCGAATCGGAAACCATGATGGCGACACCGGCGATCACAACTGCAATCGCACCCCAAGTGGCAAGGCTTACCCTCTCGCGAAACAGCACCCATGAAATCAATGCGGCCAGCAGCGGCACTGCCGCTTGAAGCAACAGGACATTGGCAACCGTCGTATAAGACAGGGCAACGATGAAGCAAGACGAGGCGATGGCAAAACAAATGCCGACGCCTATTCCCGCCAGCCCCATATTCCGGAAAAGCCGTAGCGTTCCAACTGGTCCATCCCGCACGAGCATGAAACAAAGCAGGAAAAGCGCGGCAAAGACCGAACGCCAAAACACCACGGTCCAATTGTCAGTGGTTTCCAGAAACCGCGTGAGAGCGCCGCCCGTGCTCCACGCAATCGCAGAGCCCGCCACCAGCAGACAGCCGAGCGCCGTATCCGATGCGCTTTTGGCGGGGTCGGGTGCGGTCACAGGCGGCAGCGGGATGGACGAAACACTCATGAGCGCACAATGCCAAATTTCAAGCTTTTATTGAGCTTGGGAAACGACTGGAGATTGTCGCTTTTTGCATTGTCTTCGCCAGTAAATCCAGTGGCATCACTGGAAATCGAAGGCGCTGAGACCCGTCACCATTTCATCCAGTCCCAGCGGGCGGGTAACTGGCGGCTCGGCGCGCGATAGACAGGCGGAGCGTTCACACAGACGACAGGCAGGGCCGACCGGCGTTGCGCTGATCCCCTTCGCTCCAAGGGCCGCCCCATAGACCGCTTCATCGGCAAAGCCGATATCGCAGCCAAGCAGGATCGCCGTGCGGCGCGGACGCTCATTGAAGCCGCCCTGCGGGCCTTCCAGCGTGCGGGCGATGGTCATGAATTCGGCGCCACCGGGCATTTCGATGGCTTCTACGAGAATCTGCCCCGGCTGGGCAAAGGCGGCATGCACCGCCAGCTTCGGGCACTCCCCACCAAAGCGTGATTGCGGATAGCTCTGTGCCCCTGCGCGGCGAAAACGATTGCCCGCATGGTCAACCTCGAGCATGAAAAACGGAATACCGGCTGCGCCCTGTCTTTGTAGCGTTGTCAGCCGATTGGCCGCCTGTTCAAAGGAAACATTAAAGCGCGAGCGCAGCACATCGACATCATAGCGGGCACGCAGGGCCGCTGTTTGAAACGCCTGATAGGGCATCATCAAGGCTTGCGCGGCATAACGGGCAAGTTCGAACCGCGCGATACGGCGCGCTTCATCGGAAGACAGTTTTAGTTCCTGTATTTCCGCTGCGATCACCACCTGCATGCGAATGAGTACGGCCTCGATGGCCAATTCGCGCAATTGATCGAATGGCGACAGGCGCTCCGAGATAAACAGGCGCTGCGAATGCCGGTCATAACGCCGCCGCCAATTGGGCATGGTCGCAACGGGTAAAACGCGGACGGTGATCCCATGCTCGCTCTTCAGCCATGCTTTCAAGGCACCGGCCAGATCATCGCCCGGCTTGATCAGATGAATAAAGCTGTCCACCTCGCCTTCGATGCGGGCAAAATGGTTGGGTTTGCGCTCAAGCACTTCGCGAACCTCGTTGAGCGGCAAACGGGTGGCTGACAAGGACGGCGCGTGCCCCTCCTTTGCCAACATGCCTGAAAGGTCAGACAGGCGCTCCAGCGATTCACGATAGGCGCGATAAAGCTTGACGATACCTGCCGCCGCATTGGGTGCGGCATCACCAATCTCGATCAGTTCCTGATCACCGGGCAATTCGCCATTGAGCAGAGGATCCGAGAAGACCTCTTTCAGCGCAGCCATGGACGAGCCGGTTTCAACCTGCAGCGTATCAAGTTCAATCTTGTAGGTGGATGATAGCTTCAACAGCAGCTGGACAGTCAGCGGGCGCTGATTGCGCTCGATCAGATTGAGATAGGACGGCGAAATACCCAGCGCCTCGGCCATGGCCGTCTGCGTCAGCCCCTGTTCGTTGCGAATGCGCCTGATGCGTGGACCGGCAAATATCTTTCCCTCGGCCATATCAGCCCCTTATGTCAGCAATATTGACAAGATTTACATAACCCTACCGTAACAATCACTATTACAAAATTTACAAATTTACAAACCATATTTGTCAAAGCCGCGACATGCTAACTCGATAAATCCGCCTGATATGGCGATATATATTGGAATTACTGCGCTGCAATGTAAATTCAGTCACATGAACGCAGCCATCGAAACTCCCAATTGAACTGTCTGCGATCGCCTCAACAGAGCTTGGAGAAAGATAATGACTGATTTTTACAACCTCGTACCAAATGCCCCTGGAGGTCGTTTCGATGGTATTGAACGTCCCTATACGCCTGACGATGTCAAAAAGCTGCGCGGTTCCGTTCAGATCAAATATACTCTTGCTGAAAACGGAGCCAACCGCCTCTGGCAGCTCATCCACGAAGACGATTTCGTCAACGCCCTTGGCGCGCTCTCGGGCAATCAGGCGATGCAGATGGTGCGCGCGGGCCTTAAGGCGATTTACCTCTCCGGCTGGCAGGTTGCCGCGGATGCAAACACCGCATCCTCCATGTATCCTGACCAGTCGCTGTACCCTGCAAACGCTGCTCCGGAGCTTGCAAAGCGCATAAACAAGACGTTGCAGCGTGCTGACCAGATTGAAACAGCAGAAGGCAAAGGCCTGTCGGTTGATACATGGTTCGCGCCGATCGTTGCCGATGCGGAAGCCGGTTTTGGCGGCCCGCTCAATGCTTTCGAGATCATGAAGGCCTTTATCGAGGCTGGTGCTGCCGGTGTACATTATGAAGATCAGCTGGCATCGGAAAAGAAGTGCGGCCATCTCGGCGGCAAGGTTCTGATCCCGACTGCTGCGCATATTCGTAACCTGAACGCGGCGCGTCTTGCTGCCGACGTCATGGGAACGCCAACTCTGGTTATCGCCCGTACGGATGCGGAAGCTGCAAAACTTCTAACCTCGGATATTGACGAGCGCGACCGGCCATTTGTTGATTATGATGCCGGACGCACCACGGAAGGCTTCTATCAGGTCAAGAACGGTCTCGACTCCTGCATCGCCCGGGCGATCGCCTATGCGCCGCATGCGGACATGATCTGGTGCGAAACGTCAAAGCCTGATCTGGAACAGGCCAAGCGCTTTGCCGAAGGCGTGCGCAAGGAACATCCGAACAAGCTGCTTGCCTATAATTGCTCGCCTTCGTTCAACTGGAAGAAGCATCTGGATGAAGCAACGATTGCCAAGTTCCAGCGCGAACTGGGTGCGATGGGCTACAAGTTCCAGTTCATCACGCTGGCCGGGTTCCATCAGCTTAACTTTGGCATGTTCGAGCTGGCTCGCGGATATAAGGACCGTCAGATGTCGGCCTATTCCGAATTGCAGGAAGCGGAATTTGCAGCCGAGGTAAACGGCTACACCGCGACCAAGCATCAGCGCGAAGTTGGCACGGGTTATTTCGATGCGGTTTCGCTGGCAATCACCGGGGGGCAGTCCTCGACAACAGCCATGGGTGAATCGACTGAGACGGCACAGTTCCGCCCGGCAGCCGAATAACGGCACTCAATCCGGACCGTCGGCGAGGCCCTTACATGCCGCCGGTCCAGTCAGGACAATCATTTCGATTGCCCGGGACAGTCAAACTGATTGTCTCACTGCAACGCCAGAAACAAGGAGCATGATCATGGCACCGCAGACACGCGTGAAGGAACGGGCCGAGGAGCAATCATCGGCCATGAATGCAGACCAGCAGGCTGTCATTCGCATGGTCGCGAATGATCTGCATCGCCTCAACCAATCCGTCATGAAGGCAGTGGATGCCGGCGTGTCTGTGGAGTTGGTTCGCTCTGCCCGCCACCATGGTGGCGACGGCAACTGGGGCGACCTTTTGATCCCGGTTGTTGTGACCCGGCAATAAGCTCACCGTGGCCTTCTCTGGTTTCGGTCTGGAACCAGCACGGCGCGCTGAACCGTCCGCAAGCAATTGCGGACGGTTTTGGTTTTTGGGAGTAGCTTAGTCTAAAGTCTGGGTTGATTGACGTTCGCCGATTTGTAATCGTGTGGTGGCATTTGAAACTGGTGAATATCCCGACTTCCCGTCATCTTCTACCCTCGGTCATCCTCTGGCTTGACCCGAGGACCCACGGCTAGAGAGACCAGATGAATCCGCACATTCAGCGCTTTTAAGTTATGGGTCCTCGGGTCAAGCCCGAGGATGACTGAGAGTTGGGGGCTCTGATGACGGAGGGGAAGATTTTGGCCGCGCAACACCCAAACCTCTCACTCACAATTTTCTTTTGCCCACCCTCCCATAGCGTGCAATTTTCATCTATCATCCGAAAAGTGCAATAAATTCTGGTGATTGATGCCTTCTGAAACTCCTGAAAAGAAACCCGCACGGACTTCAACGCGGCGGCGCACGCCTGCCTATGTCAAAGCCACGCGGGGCGTGAAAAACTGGCGAGAAGCTTCCGAATGGCTGGCCTGGCGGGATATCGAAGACATTGAATGCATCACGCCCGATCAGGCCGGGGTTGCGCGCGGCAAGATGATGCCGTCGAAGAAATTCACCTCCAACACATCGCTCGCGCTGCCTTCCGCCGTGTTCATGGCAACGATATCCGGTGACTATCCTGAAGATGGTCATGGCTTCTCCTATCCGGAAGATGATGGCGATCTTAAACTGATGCCAGACCTTTCCACCCTGTCCGTTGTGCCTTGGGAGAGCGATCCGACCGCACAGGTCATTTGCGATCTCGTGAACAAGGATGGGGAAGCCGTCGAGTTTACGCCGCGCAATGTTCTGAAGCGCGTTGTGGCCGCCTATAGCAAGAAGGGCCTGAAGCCTGTTGTCGCGCCTGAAATCGAATTCTATCTGGTCAAGAAGAATCCTGACCCTGATTATCCGCTGACACCGCCTGTTGGTCGGTCGGGCCGCGCCATTGGCGGCGGTCAGGGCTATTCCATCGCGGGCGTCAATGAATTCGACGAGCTGATCGATGATATCTACCACTTCTCCGAAGGTCAGGGCCTTGAGATCGATACGCTGATCCACGAAGAAGGTGCCGCGCAGCTCGAAATCAATTTGCGCCACGGCGATCCGGTGGAACTGGCCGATCAGGTTTTCCTGTTCAAGCGCACGATCCGCGAAGCGGCACTGAAACACGATATGTATGCCACCTTCATGGCCAAGCCCATTCAGGGTCAGCCGGGATCGGCGATGCATATTCATCAGTCGATCGTTGACAAGAAGACCGGCCGCAATGTGTTTTCCAACCCTGACGGTACGGAGAGCGAAGCATTCAGGCATTTCATCGGCGGTATGCAAAAACATGTCCCGGCTTCGCTGGTGATGTTCGCGCCTTATGTGAACTCCTATCGCCGATTGACACCGGCTGCTTCGGCACCTGTTAACGTAAAGTGGGGTTACGATAACCGCACAACGGCATTCCGTGTGCCGCGTTCGGACCCGGCGGCGCGGCGCGTGGAAAACCGTATTCCTTCATCAGATGCCAATCCCTATCTGGCTTTGGCGGCATCACTCGCCTGCGGGCTGCTCGGCATGAACAACAAGATCGAGCCTGATGCTCCGGCTTCCACGACAGTCAATGACAATCTCATTGAATTGCCGCGCGGGTTGATCGAGGCGACCATATTGTTCGAGCACGACAAGGACCTGACTGCCATGCTGGGGCAATCCTTCGCGATTACCTATGCGGCCATCAAACGTGCTGAGTTCGAGACGTTCATGGAAGTTATCAGCYCGTGGGAGCGTGAATATCTGCTGCTTAATGTGTAATTCGCTGTAATTCGTGGTTCGCCCTTCGACAAGCTCAGGAAGCTCACCATGAGGGAGATGGATGGTGCAACCGCTAATCGCAGAGATTGCAGCGCGAAGGATGCAGAATTTAGCACCCCTCATCCTGAGCTTGTCGAAGGGCCTCATGGTGAGCTTCCTGAGCTTGTCGAAGGGCGAACCACGAACCGTACCACGTGAGACGCTGCAGCAGATCGGTAAATGAGATTGCAAGATAATATGGCATATCAATCCCCCATCTCCCCCGGCATCTCCTGGTATGAATCAACCATTGATGATCGCACCGAATATCCGGCATTGGATGGCTCGCGAACTGCCGATGTTGTTATTGTGGGCGGCGGCTTTACCGGGCTTTCGGCGGCTGTCCATCTCGCCTCGGCGGGTGTTGATGTGGTTTTGCTGGAGGCCTATCGCTTTGGCGACGGTGCTTCCGGCCGCAATGGCGGTCAGCTTGGCACGGGTCAACGCGCCTGGGCGGAGGAACTGGAAGGCCAATATGGCTTTACCCGCGCCAAGGCACTTTTCGACCTTGCCGAGGAAGCCAAGGTGCACCTTTTGCAATTCGCCGAGACGCACAAGATTGATATCGAGTTCGTGCCCGGACAAATGTCCGTGGTGCACAAGAAGCGCTATCTGAAAGACTACCAAGCCCACGCGGAACTGATGACGACGCGTTTCGGCTATCCCCATATTCACTACATGGATGCCACGGAAACGGCGGAGCGACTTGGCTCGACACGCTATCTCGGCGGTGTTTACGACGCAGGCACCGGTCATATTCAGCCCATGAAGCTTGTTGTCGGCACCGCAAAGGCTGCGGCCAAGGCCGGGGCACATCTTTACGAAAACACCAAGGTGACAGGCATCAGCTCTGAAAATGGCCGCGTCACTGTTACAACGGCCAAAGGTAGCGTGACAGCCGCCAAATGCCTGATTGCCGTTAATGCCTATGGCGGCAATCTTGAACCGGTCAGCGCCTCCCACGTGATGCCGATCCGGTCCTTTATCGGCGCAACAGTGCCGTTAGGCAGTGACAGTCCTGTTCTGCCCGGTGGCGAGAGCGTTGACGACTCCCGCTTCGTCGTGCGCTATTTCCGCCGTTCGAAGGATGGCCGCCTGCTGTTTGGCGGACGCGAAGCCTACACGGCCGACAACCCGCTCGATATCAGCACACATATCCGTCGGCAGATCGCCGAGATTTATCCGGCACTCGCGGACGTGGAAATCACGCAAGCCTGGGGTGGCTCCGTCGGCATCACCCTGCCTCGCCAGCCCTTTGTGCGTGAGGTCATGCCCAATGTCATCTCGGCGGGCGGTTATTCCGGCCATGGCGTGATGCTGTCGAACTATGTCGGCAAGCTCTATGCGGAAACGGTTGCGGGCAATCGCGACCGCCTGAAATTGCTGGAAGAGCTGAAAATACCGTCATTTCCCGGCGGACGTACATTCCGCGCGCCGCTGCTGTTTCTAGCATTGAGCTGGTATGCCTTGATGGATCGGATCTAATTGCCAGTATAAATAGGGGTTCGCCGCTCGATCCATGCATCCAGCCCTTCGCGCGTATCCCGCGAGGAAGCAATGCGGGCAAATTGTTCGCTTTCCATCTGCAGCCCCTCAGCGATTGTCACATTCAATCCGCGTGTAACGGCGGTGATGATGCCCGCCGCCGTTACCGAAGAATGGCGAAGAATACGGTTGGCCAATTCAACTGCTGCAGGTAGCAGTTCGTCATGCGGTACGACCTTGTTAATCAGCCCCAAT
The DNA here is from genome assembly GCF_052113785.1 of Phyllobacterium sp. TAF24. NCBI lineage: Bacteria > Pseudomonadati > Pseudomonadota > Alphaproteobacteria > Hyphomicrobiales > Phyllobacteriaceae > Phyllobacterium > Phyllobacterium sp. TAF24. The sequence goes on from NZ_JBFRDN010000001.1 coordinate 279,006, forward strand.
TCCAAAGCTTTTATGGGCGAGAACGTGTCACCGGTGAGCAGAAGTTCCAGCGCCCGCTTGCGCCCTGCAAGGCGTGGCAAACGCTGAGTACCGCCAAATGTTGGCGGGATACCGATATTTATCTCCGGCTTGGCAAAAACAGCCCTCTCGCTGGCGATGGCCAGATGCACCGCTTCGGTGATTTCGCAGCCGCCACCAAAGGCTATACCATTGACCGCAGCGATAATCGGCTTGCGAAACGCCTCCATCCGCGCCGTCATAGCCTGCCCACGTCGCACGAACGCCTTGACGGCAACTTCTACTCCCTCGCTGATACTGCCAGAGAATTCGTGGATATCACCCCCGGCGGAAAACGCCTGATCGCCAGCACCTGTGATGATGACGGCGCGGATTTCAGGATCATCTTCAATGCGGTCAAGAAACTGCAGCAGCAGATCATTGGTCGCATAGTTGAGGGCGTTGAGTTTTTCCGGGCGGTTCAGGGTCAGGAAAGCGATATTGCCCTTCATTTCAAACAGTACGGGATCAGACATGGGTTTAACCTTTCATAATGGAGGCCTCACCCGAAAAGTTAGAACGACACAGGGATTGTGTATATTCACTTGTTAGTATACTTTTCTCACATGCCAAAGACATCCGACCCAACCCGCGAGCGTATCCTTGATGCCGCGAACCGCCTGTTTTATGCGGAAGGTATTCGTGCTGTGAGTGTCGATGCCATTGCTGAAACCGCTCAATTGACGAAGCGTACGCTGTATTACCACTTCAAAAGTAAGGACGATCTGATCGCAGCCTATCTGGAGGCGCGCGATCAACCAAACCTTGTGCTCTTTGCCAAATGGTTCAACGAAGCGAATGGAACAATTGCTGACAGGGTCGAAGCAATCTTCATCCAGTTGGCCAAAGCCGCGCGGCACAGGAAATGGAAAGGCTGTGGTTTTCTGCGAACGGCTGCTGAACTGGCAAACATGCCCGGACATCCGGCTATCAAGATCGGCTCGGCGCACAAGAAGAAATTTGAGGCATGGCTGGCCGGGATTCTGGATATTGCCGGATCAAACGAGCCATCACTCCTTGCCCGTCAAATCGTTCTTTTGATGGACGGAGCCTTTTCCGTGATGCTCGTTCACCGCGACGCCAGCTATGTCGAGGCGGCAGGTGCCGCAGCCAAGGCGCTCGTCAATGCCCGTTGTACCAGCACCAATAATGATAGTGCGCAAGCTTCAGGTTCAATGGCCCGTTCGATCAGTTCAGGCTCACGATAGCGCTCATCTGTAACCAGCAAATAGCCGACGACGAACCCTTGTTGTTTAAGTTCTGTTTCAACTTTTTTCTGATGATCAATCAGAATGTTCCTGTTGTCATTAGCAAGTAGCGTCGAATCATCAACGGGTGCACCATCGGAAACAACGCATATAATACGATTTTTCCAACGTATTGCATCCAAACGGGACGCGGCCCATTCCAATGCTTCGCCATCGATATTCTCATGAAGTAGATCCGAACGAAGCGCATGACGAACATGCCAGGGAAAACCGTTGATGGAATCCGCGCTGGAATAAATAATATGCCTCAGATCACACAAGCGGCCCGGATTTCTGGGTTTACCAGCCTTGACCCAGGAACGCCGAGACCTCCCACCCTTCCAGGTGGTCGTCGTGAAGCCAAGTATTTCCGATTTGATATTTAGCTGAGCCAGCGCGCCCGTGGCGGCTTCAACGGCAAGAAGAGCGGACAACATCCTCAGACCACGCATTGAACCAGAATGGTCAATGAGAAACGAAACAACCGTTTGCGATTTCTGCTCGCCGCCGAGCTCTTTATGCAGGTGCGCAACCAGACGACCAGCCGCTGCACCGATGGTTATGCGCTCGCCTCGAAATTCATTGTCAAAACGTCTGGCAGCATCTTCAAAACTTGTCACTTCACCTGGAAGTGAATTTCCCAGCACAGCGGGAATCTTATCAGCGTCGATGATCTCATCAAATATTGTTGTGAACGGCAAATATTCACCGGAATCGGGCGTGACGCCTGGAACTGGCCGAGAGGGCGTTGGAGCCCTGAACCATTTCGACCATTTGCCAAACATGCCCACCCCGCTTTTAAGTTGACCCAGCCGCTAAAGCCTCTTCACAATCACACTGCCAACGGAATAGCCCGCTCCAAAGGAGCAGATGACACCAAGACTGCCTGGTGCGAGATCGTCGGAATATTTTGAGAAAGCGATGATGGAACCCGCAGAGGATGTATTGGCATAGTCCTGCAGAATGTTCGGCTGTTCACCAGCGTCGGGCTCACGGCCCAATACCTTTGATCCGATCAGATCGTTCATGCCTTTATTAGCCTGATGCAGCCACAGCCTTGAAACATGGGCGGGTGCAATGTTCTCATCGGCAAGATGGGTGAGAATAAGGTCAGACACGATCGGCACGACCTGCTTGAAAACCTTGCGGCCTTCCTGACGGAACAGCATATCGCGGCGGTCGGTCATGTGGCCTTCGCGGGTGCGGCGCAGGAAACCGTTATTGTTACGGATATTGTTGGAAAACTGGGTGAGGCAGCGGGTCGAGATGATCTCAAAACGATCAGATGCCGTTGCAAGATCGTCACGTTCCAGAAGCACGGCGGTGCAGACATCGCCGAAAATAAAATGGCAGTCGCGGTCACGCCATTCGAGGTGGGCTGAACAAATCTCCGGATTGACCATCAGGATTGCCCGAGCAGAACCCGAACGGATCATATCGGCAGCCGCCTGAATGCCGAATGTCGCCGATGAACAGGCGACGTTCATGTCAAAGCCAAAACCTTGAATTCCCAAGGCTTCCTGTACTTCGATAGCAATGGCCGGATAGGCACGCTCATGATTGGAAGCGGCGCAGATCACTGCATCCACATCGGCGGCAGTGCGGCCTGCCTTGGCCAAAGCATCGGTTGCAGCTTTAACAGCCATTTCGGCCATGACAGATATTTCGTCGTCGCTGCGCTCGGGCAAAACAGGGTGCATAATCTCAGGATCGAGAATACCTGATTTGTTGAGCACAAAGCGCCGTTCAATGCCGGATGCGCGGAAAATGAAATCTTCGGCGGACATGGTCAGCGGCGCCCGCGTGCCCGCCGCAATCTCATCGGCATGGATTTCATTCTGCCTGGTGGCATAGGTATTGAATGCCTCGACGAGCTCGGCATTGCTGATGGAGAGTTCCGGCGTAAACACACCGGTACCGCTTATGACGACCTTATGCATGGCGTTTCCATAGTTTTTATCTGTCTCAAGCGTTAGACGCTCAATTGTTCCCGCGCAAGCTATCTTGCGCTGTCATCAAGAGTTCACGGGCGAGTCTTAGCTTTCCCCGGTGTTTGAATTCAATACTGGGGATTTTCTAATGACGGTAAGCAATGCGACTGATGCACGTCTGGTGAAAGACGAACACCCGCTCGACAAACCAAACAATTTAGGGAACTGGCCGAATTATGCTGTGGTTGCCATTCTGATCGGCGGCCTTTTTTATGTAGGATATTCTCTCACCCAGGATCTGACCAGTTCGGTTGCCGTACCGTGGATTCTTCTCGGTCTTGCACTCGTCACCGCACTCGGCTTCGAATTCGTCAATGGTTTCCACGACACGGCCAATGCCGTCGCAACGGTGATCTATACCAATTCCCTGCCTGCCGAGATCGCCGTTATCTGGTCTGGCATTTTCAATTTCCTCGGGGTCATGACCGCAAGTGGTGCTGTCGCCTTTGGCATCATCTCCCTTCTGCCAGTGGAACTGATCATGCAGGTTGGCTCCAGTGCTGGCCTTGCCATGGTGTTTTCGCTGCTCACGGCAGCCATCCTGTGGAATCTCGGCACCTGGTATCTCGGCCTTCCGGCCTCAAGCTCCCACACACTGATCGGTTCGATCGTCGGTGTTGGTCTTGCCAATCAGTTTATGGCACCTTCCGGCACTGCCACCAGCGGCGTTGACTGGTCCAAGGCGACGGAAGTCGGCATGTCCCTGTTGATTTCGCCACTTGTCGGCTTTGGCATGGCCGCGCTGCTGCTGATCGTGATGAAGGTTCTTGTGAAGAACAAGGCGCTTTATGAAGCGCCGAAGGGCCAGACACCTCCGCCTTTGTGGATTCGCGGCCTGCTGATTTTCACCTGCACCGGTGTTAGTTTTGCCCACGGCTCCAATGATGGTCAGAAGGGCATGGGTCTGATCATGCTGATCCTGATCGGTGTTGTGCCCACTTCCTTTGCGCTGAACCGCACCCCTGACATCAACTATCTCGAAGCTTATAAATCTGCAGCAACCGCCGCAGCAACGACACTGCGCACCTATGAAAAACCCGGCATCGCCGTGACCGATGCCAATGCAGTGGTCAGCAATGCGGTGCGCAGCAAGACATGGAGCGATGAAACTACGGTTGCGCTGCGCCAGTTCATCGAAAAGACCAATACAAGCATTTCGCCTTACGGTTCCGCATCGTCAGTTCCAGTTGGCATGGTCAGCAATACACGTAACGACATGTATCTGACCGGTGAAGCGCTGAAACTGATCGACAAGGCCAAGCTGTTGCCAATGCAGCCTGCCGACATTGCCACCATCAAGACCTATCATCAGGCCATCGACAACGCGACCAAGTTCATTCCGACATGGGTAAAAGTTGCCGTGGCTCTGGCCCTTGGCCTTGGTACAATGGTCGGCTGGCGGCGTATCGTCGTGACCGTCGGCGAAAAGATCGGCAAGACGCACCTCACCTACGGGCAAGGCGCGTCCGCTGAACTGGTTGCCATGGGAACCATCTTCACCGCCGATACGCTGGGTCTGCCCGTCAGCACGACCCACATCCTCTCATCGRGTGTTGCCGGATCGATGGTTGCCAATGGTTCGGGCTTGCAGATGTCAACAGTCCGTAACCTGCTGATGGCGTGGGTGCTGACGCTCCCCGTCTCCATCGCGCTGTCATTCACGTTGTTTCTGATCCTGCGCCATATTATCTAGGCGCACGAAATTAAAAATGGCCGGCATTTGCCGGCCATTTTGTTTTATTCCTTTGGCGCGTCGGCGCCTTCCGTAACGTCAGCCCAAGCAACAAAATCGCGCTGGAGTTCGACAATCTTATTACGCGCTCCAGCCAGCGCCGCCTTGCCGAGCAACAGCCGCAACGGCGGCTTCTTCGCTTCGACCGCCTGAATAATGGCTTTTACCGCGCGTACTGGATCGCCCGGCTGATTGCCGCTGGAATTTCTGATCTGCTCTGCCCGCTGATCCGATGTCTCACGGTAATCTTCGATGGTTCTCGGTGCTTCATTCGCCGAACGTCCGGCCCAATCCGTACGGAAGCCACTGGGTTCAACGATCAAAACCTTGATGCCGAGGTGGGCCGTTTCCTTCGACAGGGATTCCGAAATCGCTTCGACACTGAATTTGGTTGCGTTGTAGAAACTGACGGCAGGGTTGGCCACAAGACCGCCGATCGACGAAATGTTGACAACCATACCGGAACGTTGCTTGCGCATGACGGGCAGAACAGCACGGGTCATATTGACCAGGCCCCAGACATTGATTTCGAACATTTTGCGGACTTCATCGATGTCGCTTTCTTCGAGCGAGCCGAAGTAGCCAATACCGGCATTGTTGACGAGCACGTCTATGCGACCAAAGCGGGCTTCTGCCGCCTTGACCGCAGCCGCAATATCCTCGGCCTTGGTCACGTCAAGCTTGAGAACAAGGGCATTCTCCTCATTGCCCTTGGCCAGATCTTCAATCTGCGCCGTGTTGCGTGCGGTGATAATGGTGGGATAGCCGAGTTCAAGCGTATGGCGCGCAAGCTCGCGACCAAAACCGGTTGAACAGCCAGTGATGAACCAGACGGGTTTCGATGTCATGACAGTGTCCTTGAAAGATGGGTTGCCCCGTTGATCGGCGTGCGATCAACCAAAAGCAGCCATTGCGTGAATTGGACGACATTTTTGATGTAGGCCAGTATGGCCCCGTTTCAAGACAAAAGCGTGTGATTTAACGCTGAGTATATACCCTTAAGCAGATTGCTGTGGTGTGGGGTTCGTGGTGCGTGGTTCGACAAGCTCACCATGAGGGAGAGTGAGGATGCAACGCTAATCGCCAGCATTGCAGAACTTGGCTCCCTACATCCACCCATTTCCGTCACCCTCGGGCTTGACCCGAGGATGACGGGGAGAGTTATCTCCTCATGGTGAGCTTCCTGAGCTTGTCGACGGGCGAACCGCTGCACAACGGTGTTGCCCAAGTCTAAATACAGCGCCCACCATCCACCTCAAGCGCTACACCAGTGATGAACCCGGCTTCGTCGGACGCTAGCCAAAGCGCGGCGTTGGCAATATCAAGCGGCGTGGAGAGGCGACCGAGCGGGATCGAAGCTTTGAACTGCGCGCGCTTTTCCGGCGTATCTTCGCCCATGAACAGGCTGAGCATCCCTGTTTCACCCGCGACCGGGCAGAGGCAGTTGACACGGATATTCTTGGGCGCAAGTTCAACGGCCATGGATTTGGTTGCGGTGATCGCCCACCCCTTGGATGCGTTGTACCAGGTCAATCCGGGACGCGGGCGCAGACCCGCCGTGGAAGCTGTGGTGATGATGGAACCGCCGCCCTGCATTTCCATGATCGGCACGACAGCAAGCGTCGCATAATAAATCGCCTTCATATTGACTGCTGAAATGAGATCGAACGTACTTTCATCCACATCAAGCATGGAGCCATTGCGATGGGTGAACCCCGCATTGTTGACCATGATATCGACGCGGCCGAACGTATCCATGGCAGCGGCGACCATGGCGTCCACGTCTTCCTTGCGTGACACATCAGCCTGAACGGCAATCGCTGATTTGCCAATGGCGGTGGCAACAGTTTCAGCGCCCTTGTGGTTGAGATCGGCGACAACAACATTTGCCCCTTCCTCGGCAAAGCGCTTCGCCATGCCTTCACCAAACCCGGATGCTCCACCAGTAATAATTGCTGTCTTGCCTGCCAAACGGGCCATGTCATTTCCTCATGCTTGTGATCTTGGATTGATTATCGGGGAGCGGGTCCAATCAATCGTGCCGGAACACGATCGTTTTGGTTGCGGACATATCGAAGAGCGCTTCAAAGCCTTTTTCGCGTCCATGGCCGGATTTCTTGAAACCACCGAAGGGAAGTTCCACACCGCCGCCAGCGCCATAGGCATTGACAAAAACCTGACCGGCGCGAACTTTTTTGGCAACGCGATGCTGGCGCGCGCCATCTTTGGTCCAGATACCGGCGACAAGGCCATATTCAGTGCTATTGGCAAGCCTGATAGCATCGGCTTCATCATCGAATGCAAAGAGCGACAGAACCGGCCCAAACACCTCTTCCTGCGCCAGAACAGAAGCGGGATCAACCGCACCGAAAAGCACCGGCGCGACGTAATAGCCTTCCAGAGGCGCATCGACATGAATGGAGCCACGGGCAACCACTTCAATACCTGTCGCTGCGGCGGCAGTGATAAAATTCTCGACCTTGTTCTTCTGCGCCGGATTGACCATGGGCCCGAGATCAAGGTCCATGTCGTGCGGCCCGGCGACCAGCTTGCCGAAACGCTCGCCAAGTGCTGCGGCGACGTCGTTGTAAATCGGGCGTTCGATCAGGATACGGCTGCCCGCCGAACAGGTCTGGCCACCGTTCTGGATGATGGCATTGACCAGAACCGGCAAAGCCTTTTCCACATCCGCATCGGCAAACAGGATTTGCGGTGATTTGCCACCAAGTTCCATGGTCACGCCGCGATTGTTGGTGGCGGCGGCCTGCTGGATCGCCGTGCCGGTTACAGGCGAGCCGGTGAAGGTAACGTAATCAATGCCGGGATGCGATGAGAGCGCCGCCCCTGCATCCCGGCCATAACCGGTGATGACATTGAGAACACCATCGGGAAAGCCCGCTTCAATGGCGAGTTCACCAATGCGAATGGCCGATAGCGACGCATCCTCAGCCGGTTTGATAACCAGCGTGTTGCCCATAGCCAGCGCTGCGCCAACCACGCGCGCCATGATCTGCATCGGATAGTTCCATGGGATGATACCGGCAACCACGCCATGCGGCTCGCGCAGGGTGAGCGCGGTGAAGCCGTCAAGGAACGGGATCGTATCGCCGTGAATCTTGTCGGCGGCACCGCCGTAAAACTCATAATAGCGCATGGTCGCTGCAACATCCGCCTTGCCCTGACGCACGGGCTTTCCGGTATCACGCGATTCAAGCGCGGCAAGTTCATCGCCATGTTCTTCAACAAGCTGGCCAAGCCGTGTCAGCAACCGCCCACGCTCAAAGGCTGGCATTCTGCTCCACGGGCCATATTCAAATGCGTCCCGTGCGGCACGGACGGCACGGTCCACATCACTGGCATTGCCTGCCGGGATGGTTGCGAAGGGCAAACCATCGGACGGACACAAAACAGTGATCGTTTCTTGCGAGAGTGCGGCGACACGCCGACCATTAATGACATTCAGGAAATTCTTGTCCTGAGCGACGATTCTGGAGAGATTCTGATCCATGACTGCTTCCTGCTTCACAGCAATCGTATTGGAATTGCGCCCGCTTGGGAATGCATTTTGACGCAGAAGTCGGATCGGGACTGGCCTTTTTAAATCGATTAGATTATACAGACCTGCATCCGAAGACGCGTAATTTTGGCATAGCGAGACTCATTCTTATGACAAGTCAGATTATCCCGGTTGACCCTTTCGACTGCATCGTATTTGGCGGCAGCGGCGATCTTGCCGAGCGCAAACTGATCCCGGCGCTCTATCAGCGCCAACGGGATGGTCAGTTGTCCGAGCCTACCCGCATTATCGGTGCATCGCGTTCCGCCATGTCCAACGAAGACTACCGCAAATTTGCGGAAGCCGCGATCAAGGAACATGTGAAGCCCGAAGAGATCGACAAGAAGCAGGTCGAACAATTCCTCGCCCGCCTCGCCTATGTCGCGGTTGATGCGACATCGGACAATGGTTGGGATGATCTGAAAGTCGCAATCGGCGATGCAAACAAGAACATCCGGGCCTTTTATCTCGCCGTCAGCCCGAACCTCTTCGGCGACATTGCCAGCCGTTTGAAGAAATATGATCTCATCACCGATCAAACCCGCATCATTGTTGAGAAGCCGATTGGCCGTGACCTTAAATCCGCTATCGCGCTCAATGACACAATTGGTAGCGTTTTCAACGAACAGCAGATTTTCCGTATCGATCACTATCTCGGCAAGGAGACGGTGCAAAATCTGATGGCGCTGCGCTTTGCCAATGCGCTTTACGAGCCGCTGTGGAATTCGGCTCATATCGATCACGTCCAGATCACCGTGGCGGAAGCGGTCGGGCTTGAAGGCCGCGCCGGTTATTATGACACGGCAGGCGCACTGCGCGATATGGTGCAGAACCATATGCTGCAACTTCTTTGTCTCGTTGCGATGGAGCCGCCCGCATCCATGGATGCCGATGCGGTGCGCGATGAAAAACTGAAAGTGCTGCGCTCCCTTGCCCCCATTGATGCCAAGAACGCCGAGGAGCTAACCGTCCGTGGCCAGTACCGCGCCGGTGCTTCGGCTGGCGGCCCCGTCAAGGGCTATCAGGAGGAATTGGGCTCCACAAGCAACACTGAAACCTTTGTCGCCATCAAAGCCGAAATCGCCAATTGGCGCTGGGCTGGTGTTCCCTTCTATCTGCGAACTGGCAAGCGGCTGGCAACGCGCGCATCGGAAATCGTGGTTTCATTCAAGCCCATTCCACACTCGATTTTTGGTGAGGGCGCAGGCCGCGTGGTTGCCAATCAGCTGGTTATCCGCTTGCAGCCAGACGAAGGCGTCAAGCAGTGGATGATGATTAAAGACCCGGGTCCGGGCGGCATGCGCCTGCGTCACGTTCCGCTTGATATGAGCTTTGCAGAATCGTTTCAGGTGCGCAGCCCCGATGCTTACGAGCGCTTGCTGATGGACGTGGTGCGCGGCAATCAGACCCTGTTCATGCGGCGCGATGAAGTGGTGGCAGCATGGCGTTGGGTGGATCCGATCCTCAAGGCATGGACGGATAATGACCAGCCTGCCGCTGGATACACAGCCGGAACATGGGGGCCATCCGCCGCTATCGCCTTGATTGAGCGCGACGGACGCACATGGCACGAGACATGATCATGCAACAGACATTGAACAGCTTTGCCGATGGAATTGCTCTTGCCGAAGCCTTGGCAACAAGCGTTGCGGAGCATTTGCAAGCCGCGTGCGATGCGCGCGGCAAGGCAGTTCTGGCGGTATCGGGCGGAACAACACCTGCCCGCTTTTTCAAGGCTTTGTCGGGCAAGGACCTGCCTTGGGACAAGATCACTGTTACCTTGGTGGATGAGCGTTTTGTGCCGCCATCCAGTGACCGTTCCAACCAGAAGCTCGTGACAGAACTACTCCTGCAGAACGCGGCTGCAAAAGCCAATTTCGTCGGCCTCTATCACCCCGCTGCCAATACGGATGAAGCGGTGAAGGCAGCAACCGCAGCCGTTGCCGCATTGGGCCAGCCTTTCGATGTGACAATTCTCGGCATGGGCGGCGATGGCCATACGGCCTCGTTCTTCCCGGGTGGTGACAACCTTGCCGAGGCAATTTCGCCTGAGCAGTCAGCGCTTGTTTTGCCAATGCAGGCTGATGGTGCCGGTGAGCCGCGCCTGACCCTGACGTTGCCGGTTATCGTCAAATCCCGTTTCGTGGTGCTGCACATTGAAGGCGATGGCAAAAAGGCCGTTCTGGATAAGGCGCTTGGTGGTGGGGCAACCGAAGACATGCCCATTCGCGCAATCCTGCGCCACACGCCGATCAATCTTGAGATTTTCTGGGCTCCATAAGGAGAAAACCAATGACCGTCCTGCAAAGGGTCAAAAGCATTACCAACCGCATCCGTGAGAGGTCGATCCCGACCCGCGATGTCTATCTCGACCGTCTGCGCGAGGCTGCTTCCCACAAGCCAAAACGCACTGCCCTTGCCTGTGCCAATCTTGCCCATGGATTTGCCGCCTGCGGACCCTCCGACAAAGCGGCGCTGGCTGGCGATGTGCTGGCCAATATCGGCATCATTACCTCCTACAATGACATGCTTTCGGCACACCAGCCCTTTGAAAACTATCCGCAACTAATCAAGGCAGCGATACAGGAAGCGGGCGGCGTGGCGCAGGTTGCGGGCGGCGTTCCCGCCATGTGCGATGGCGTCACACAGGGACAGCCGGGCATGGACCTGTCATTGTTCTCCCGCGATGTGATCGCAATGGCAACCGCTGTTGGTCTTTCACATGATATGTTCGACGCGGCTGTCTATCTTGGTGTCTGTGACAAGATCGTGCCGGGCCTTGTTATTGGCGCGCTGACATTCGGACATCTACCCGCGGTTTTCATCCCTGCCGGACCGATGACCACAGGCCTTCCCAATGACGAGAAAGCAAAGACGCGCCAGCTTTACGCGGAAGGCAAGGTTGGCCGCGACAAGCTGCTGGAGTCGGAATCCAAATCCTATCATGGACCGGGAACCTGCACGTTTTACGGCACCGCCAATTCCAACCAGATGCTGATGGAAATCATGGGGCTGCATACGCCGGGCTCATCCTTCATCAATCCGGGCACGCCGCTGCGCGAAGCATTGACGCGCGAAGCCGCGAAACGCGCGCTCGCCATCACGGCGCTTGGCAATGAGTACACGCCAGTTGGTGAGATGATTGACGAGAAGACAATCGTCAACGGTGTCATCGGTCTGCACGCAACGGGTGGTTCCACCAACCACACGATGCATCTCGTTGCGATGGCTGCGGCTGCGGGCATCAAGCTCACATGGCAGGATATTTCTGATCTTTCCGATGTGGTGCCGCTGCTTGCCCGCGTCTATCCAAACGGTCTTGCCGATGTGAACCATTTCCATGCGGCTGGCGGCATGGGCTATATCATCCGCGAATTGCTGGATGCCGGCATGTTGCATGAGGACGTCAAAACCGTCTGGGGCCAAGGCCTGCGCGCCTATACGATCGAGGTCAAGCTCGGCGAAAACGGCGCCGTGCAGCGCGATCCCATCCCGGCGGAAAGCGCCGACAAGAAGGTTCTTTCAACAGTCAAAGAGCCGTTTCAGACTACCGGCGGCCTGAAGATGCTAAAGGGTAATCTCGGCACCGCCGTGATCAAGACATCGGCGGTCAAGCCGGAACGGCGGATCATCGAAGCACCCGCCATTGTCTTTGACAGTCAGGCCGCTCTGCAGGATGCCTTCAAAGCAGGAAAACTGGATCGCGATTTCGTGGCCGTCGTCCGCTTTCAGGGTCCCAAGGCCAATGGTATGCCTGAGTTGCACAAGCTGACACCACCGCTTGGTGTTTTGCAGGATCGCGGCCATATGGTTGCGCTGGTAACGGACGGGCGCATGTCCGGCGCATCGGGAAAAGTGCCTGCGGCAATCCATGTGACCCCGGAAGCACTCAGCGGCGGTATCATCGCCAAGATCCGCGATGGTGATATCGTGCGGCTCGATGCGGAAATCGGAACGCTTGACGTGCTTGAAGATCCTGACGTTCTCGCGGCTCGCCCCGATCCGGTCGTCGACCTCAGCCATAACAGCTACGGCATGGGCCGCGAATTGTTTGCAGCGTTCCGCAATGTCGTTGGCCGTGCCGATGAAGGTGCTTCGGTTTTCAGCTGATTAATAGGTGGTGCGGCGCTCATCGGAAGGTGAGCGCCCGAACTGCGCCCGGTAGCTTTGGGCGAAATAGGAATGGGATGTGAAGCCCGTTGCCAGCGCCACATCGAGAATGGGCGAATGGGTTTGCCGCAGGAGTTCCCGCGCCCGTTCGAGCCGCAGGCTCATATAGTAGCGTCCCGGTGTCATATTGAGATGGCGCAGAAACAGCCGCTCCACCTGCCGAACCGAAAGGCCGACGGCTTTGGCAAGACGCACCGCTGATTTCGGCTGCTCGAGATTATCGGCCATCAACTCGACGATCTTGCGCAGTTTTTCGGATTTTCCAGTCAGATCCCGTTCCGGCCCGATACGCTGACGATCGGTTTGCGAGCGGATGCGTTCGTGGTGAAACTGGTTGGCGACTTCATTGGCAAGACTTGGGTCGAAATCCTGCCGGATGATTTCCAGCATCAAGTCGATCGAGGTGGTTCCGCCCGCGCAGGTATAACGCTTGCGGTCGATCTCGAAGACATTGCCGGTGCATTCAATATGCGGGAAACGCTCCTGAAAACCAGCGCGGTTTTCCCAGTGAATCGTACAGCGATGGCCTTCCAGCTGCCCTGCCTCGGCAAGGATGTAACTGCCAATATTCAAGCCACCCAGAGCAGCGCCGCGTCGTCCGAGATTGCGCAATGTCGCAATGACCTTGGGCTTCTCCTCAAACTCCGTGGTCAATCCGGCACAGATGAAGAAAATGTCGGCAGCGGGAAGCTCTGCCAGTGAATATTGCACATTGATCTGCAAGCCATTCGACGCGGTAACCGCCGCGCCCGTGGCAGATACGGTTGTCCAGGCATAGAATGGCTCTTCCGCCATGCGATTGGCCGTGCGCATCGTGTCGATGGCAGCGGCAAGGCTGAACATCGGAAATTTGTCGACAAGCAGAAAAGCGAAGGTTCTACTGACCTTGAGGGCTTCGGGCATATGCTGTTCTAACGACAATCCGTTTATAAACCAATGAATTAGAAGCGCGGAGGTGTTTTACCGACACTGCGATGGGCGGCGACCAGCGTATTGGCCATCAACATGGCAATCGTCATGGGTCCAACACCACCGGGAACCGGGGTCAGTGCGCCTGCCACTGGAGCCACGTCGGCAAAATCGACATCGCCAACGAGGCGCGTCTTGCCTTCTCCGCGCTCGGGGGCAGGAATGCGGTTGATGCCCACGTCGATAACCGTCGCACCGGGCTTGACCCAATCGCCCTTGATCATCTGCGGGCGGCCAACGGCGGCCACCAGAATATCGGCATTGCGGCAAAGGCCGGGAAGGTCCTTTGTCTTGCTATGGGCGATCGTAACAGTCGCATTGTGCGCCAGCAGCAGATTGAACATCGGCTTGCCGACAATATTGGAGCGGCCAACGACCACTGCATTCAGACCGGAAAGATCGCGGCCCAGAATACGATCAATCAGCAGCATTGATCCCTCAGGCGTGCAGGGAACGAATGCGGTTTCGAGTTCGCCAGTGCCGAGTTTGCCGACATTGATGAAGTGAAAGCCATCGACATCTTTGTCAGGTGAGATGGTCTGGATGATGCGGCCGGAATCGATGTGCTTGGGCAAAGGCAGCTGAACGAGAATGCCGTGAATCGCCGGGTCGGCGTTCAGCGTTTCCACCAGCTTGACCAGTTCCTCCTCGCCTGTCTGTTCAGGCAAGGTATGCTGGACGGAATGGAAGCCGCATTCCCTCGCCTTGCGCCCCTTATTGGCGACATAGACCTGACTGGCCGGGTCTTCGCCCACGATCACCACAGCAATACCGGGCGTAACGCCGGTGGCCTCAATCAGCTCGGCGGCTGATAGTTTGACCTTGGAAACCACGTCCTCGGCAATCTGCTTGCCATCAATCGTCACTGCCATGTGCTGCTCCTGGGCATCTCGCTTCGGGAATGGACGTCATTCTGAGGATTCTTTGGCAATACAATACCGCCAGAACGGCGTTCACTGACGCAATAACGAAAGCAGCCGATAAGGGCAATGCGATGATGTGACCCAAGGAGCACGCTGGGGCTTGCGAATGTGCCAAATCCACGCATGATCACACTATTCCGCCTGCAAACTGGATTCGTCGATGCGCTATTCCGCTTTCTCCCTTCTGAAGAACGCCCTCAACGGCAACAAGGACTGGAAGCCTGCTTGGCGTAAACCCGATCCGAAACCAGCCTATGATGTGGTTATCATCGGCGGCGGACACGGACTTGCAACGGCCTATTACCTCGCCAAGGAACACGGCATTCGCAATATTGCAGTTGTGGAAAAAGGTTGGCTCGGTTCCGGCAATATCGGCCGCAATACAACTGCGGTGCGCTCTAATTATCTTCTGACCGAGAACCAGCATTTCTACGAAGCGTCGATGAAGCTGTGGGAAACAATGTCCCACGACCTCAACTACAATGTGATGTTCTCGCAGCGCGGCGTGGTCAATCTTGCGCATAATCTGCCGCAGCTTGATGTGTATGTCAGGCGCGGCAACCAGATGCGGCTCAACGGCATTGATTGCGAGTTGATGAACCCCAAGCAGCTGGAAAAACTTATTCCCGGCCTCGATATCAGTGGATCGGCGCGGTTTCCCATCATTGGCGGTTTGATGCAGCGCAGTGCTGGTACAGCGCGGCATGATGCCGTCGTCTGGGCCTATGCCCGTGCGGCAGACCAGCTCGGCGTTGATATAATCGAGAATTGCGAAGTCACCGGCTTTATAAAAGACGGCGACAAGGTTACCGGCGTCATGACGACGCGTGGCCCGATCAATGCCAAGAAGACCGCCTGCGCCGTGGCAGGGCATACCAGCGAACTGATGCGCCGGGCGGGTGTTGACCGGCTACCGCTTGAATCCCATGTCCTGCAGGCTTTTGTTTCTGAAGCGCTTAAGCCGGTGGTTGATACGGTTGCGACCTTCGGCGGTGGACACCTCTATTTTAGCCAATCGGATAAGGGTGGCCTCGTCTTTGGCGGCGATATTGACGGCTACAATTCCTATGCGCAGCGCGGCAACCTGCCTGTGGTGGAAGATGTGATGAGTGAGTTCGTCGCGCTCATGCCAGCGCTGGCCCGCGTCAAGCTGCTGCGCTCATGGGGCGGGATCATGGATATGTCCATGGATGGCTCGCCCATCATCACGACGGGACCACTGCCGGGCATGTATCTGAACACCGGTTGGTGCTATGGCGGCTTCAAGGCAACACCCATCTCGGGCAAATGCTTTGCATGGACCATCGCCAAGGACGAGCCGCATCCACTATCAGCGCCGTTTACACTCGACCGGTTCTATCGGGGCTATGTCATCGACGACAAAGGCATGGGACCAACCCCCCGCCTGCACTAGCATCATTCGCCGGAGCGTTGCCGCAGGACATCGCGAATTTCAGCGATGTCCGCGAGCATATCCTCAATATTGGAATTGGCATGCTGGCGTTTGGCAACCTGAAGATCCGCATATTCATAGAGGAACTGTGCAACCGCCACCTGATCGTCATCCGGCGTTGTTTCGTCCCCATCTGATGTCTCGTCGAAATCCGAAGCGTAACTCCGTGTTTGCGCCTGCTTGATTGCAGCGCCGAGGCGCGACTCCGATGGGGGTGCTGGCGTATCGGCTTCGCTGGGCAATCGTCGCTTTCCGCCTGAGGGCGAATCCGGATCGAAAGGCGCATCGTTCTCGGTGCGGGCTGTCTTCAATTCCCCATTGCCACGGAAACTATCGATCATTCCGCGCAGCATTGCGATGCCAAGTCCGGCAAGAAGCCCCGCCAGAATACCGCCAATGACGATGATCTTGCGCGAACCACCCGTGGATTCGAGAGCAGGACGCGCTGGCGAAATGACGCGAATATTGGTGCTGTTGATCCCTTCAAGCTCGCCGGTTTCCTTGGCGCGCAGCATGAAAGCCTCGTAAACGGCACGTTTTGCGGTGACTTCCCGCTCAAGCTCGCGCAGTTTGATCATATCTTCATTCGTACCAGCCATGCGCGACTTCAACTGTGCCAGCCTGCTCGCGAGGTCCTGCTCCTGCTGCACCGAACGCTTCAGCTCGACCTGTACCGAGGAGGCAATGCGATCAAGTTCATTGCGGATTTCCTTACGGATACCATCAACCTGCGTCTGCGCCTGGATCAATTGCGGATGGCGCGGGCCAAGCTTGGTTGCCAGACCGTCGGCCTGTTGTTTCAACGCGCCATATTGCGAGCGAAGCGCAACGATGACGCCGGAGCGGAATTCCTCGGGCAGCGTATTGTTGCCAAGAACACCTTCAACCGATGTGCCACGAATGGAAGCCGCCTGTGCATTGAGCTTTATGGTCTGGTTGCGCGCAGCGGTCAGTTCGTCACTGGTTCTTGAAACCTCATCATCACTGATCAGACGACCCTGTACGTCGACAAGATCGTTCTCCGCCTTGTATTTCTGAACAGCGTTTTCAGCCGATTCCACACCGAGGCGCATATCGTTGAGCCGGGCCGTGAGCGAATCCGTCGCCTGTCTGGCCGAGTCGGACTGGATATTGCCCTGCTCTTCCCTGAAAACATCCGAAACCGTGTTGGCGATGAATGCAGATTTTTCCGGGTCACGCGAATTGACGGTGATGTTGAAAATGAAGTTTTTCGAACTCCTCGCAACATCCATATGTTCGTTCAGATTGCGTAGAAGCAGCGTCTCGCGGGCTGTAGCGTCGGGCGTGCTATCGGTCGAGAAAAGCTCGCGGAGAGCGGCAAATATGCCCTTATCCTTGAGGTCACCATTAAACTCAGGATCTTTGGCCAGACCTGCACGATCAATCACCTTGGAAAGAACGCTGCTCGACTGAATAATCCGCAATTGGCTTTCGGCAATGGCGAGCGACGCATCAATAGGCAGTTGGCCCGGGGCGATTTCCTTGTCAGTCAATTTGAGATCGCGCGGATCAACAAGCAATTCAACATTGGAATAATAGAGTTTTGGCACGGTCATGGCATAACCGGCGCCCAGCAGCGCGCCGATAAGCGTCGTCGCAATGATCAGCTTTTTGGAATTGACGATGCGAGTAAGAACAATACGCGGATCAACCAGCGGTTTCCATTCGTCGCTGTCATTTTCAACCCGGCGCACAGGCTTTGCGACGGAAACGACTGTGGGCGCAGGCTTTACCGGTGCCTCATTCCGCAAGACAGTTGTTTGCGCAGGCGCAGCGGGTGCAACAGGCTCGGTTGATGGGTTGTCGTCAATGCGCCGATTGAGTTCGGCCTTGATAGCAGCCATATCGGCGCGCATGCGGTTAACCGCATCCTGTTCGGCTTCCTCATCTCTCAACGTGTGTTCAGGTTCAATCGCAGGTGGCTGTGTGATTTCACTGCTTGCCGCCAATCGCAGGGCACGCATGCGCTGATAATGCTCCAGATCCTCGACCCGCCTTGGTGTCTGGTCCGGCTCGATAAAATCGGCACGCGGGGAGGCCTCACCCGCCGTCTCCGGCTGGCTGGCGAACGAGAGAAGCGAGCGTCGAGGCCGCTTTCCTGTCTCGTTGTCCCGATCACCCATGTTTATCCGCACTCCAAAACAACCGTTCAATACAGCTCAACCCCGAGCGAACGGCCCACGGTTAACCCAACCTAAAGTTCTATGGAAAATAAATCGTTAATCATCCATGAAACACTCTGCTATCACCCATTTTAATCAGACCGCGATTTCCCGTTCCAACACGAGCCATTAAGGCTTTTCAGTATAGAACGGCTGATGATTGTGCGGGACGTTTAACACCCGCAGGGGGAAAGATTTGATAGCGCGTCATGTGAAGGCCAATGCGGGGCTCATTCGCAATTATTTCTCGGTGATCAGCGGATCAGCGGGACGGCTTGTTATTTCCCTTGCCTACTTCGTCGCGCTTGCCAATACATTGTCGATTGCTGAATTTGGCCTCTTTGCCACGGCATCGGCAACCGGTGTGGTCCTGTCGCGGCTGGTGTCGTTTGGGTTCGTATCACCGCTTTACCGTATTTCGACGGTCAAACCCCAATTGCTTGGTGCCTATACCGGCGGCTATCTGGCGGCGGTCGTCATTTCCCTGCCGATTTTTGCGCTGGCGGCTTTCCTCACACATCTGGTGTTTTTCGGAGCGGATCTGGCGTTCGGGATTTTTGCCGTCATCGTTGCAACCGAGGCCCTGCTCTGGCGTTCGCTGGAGGTTGTCGTGGTCGTCAATAATGGCCTTAACCGTTTTGGCCGGGCAGCCTTGCTCGTTATCATTGGCACTGCCTTGCGCGCGATTGCGGCGGTTCTTTTTGCATTCTCCAGTTTGACTACTCTGGGCGCATGGAGCTGGTGGTATGCGGGCGCCAATGGCATCGCACTCATCATCGCCGTCCTGGTCTTCTACCCGAGGGTGAAACTGCGGCTCATACCGCAACTCTATTACAGACGGCTCGCGGATTCCTTTGCCGTCGCGGGTGCTGAAATCCTGTTCTATATCCAGATGGAGCTCGACAAGCTTCTGGTGCTCGCCGTGGGCGGACCACAGACCGCAGGTGTCTATGCCATCATCATGCGGCTTGTGGACCTGACGGCCCTGCCCGTCCGGTCCTTCAACATGATGCTGGTGCAGAAACTGATGCGCACGCCTGATATGTTGAGATCGCTGAAAATTCGCGGCGGGTTAGAGGCTGGCGTTTTCGCCGTTTCCACATTCGGACTGATTGCCCTTGCCGTATTTCTGTATATTTTTCCACGCGCGCTGGGCTCGAACGTTGCTTCAGTTGTGGCACTTTTGCCGCTCGTTGTTCTGGTTCCCGGACTGCGCAATCTCATTGAATATCAGGCTGAGCTGCTTTATGCGCGCGGACAATCTGGCTTGCGCGCGCTCAATCTTGGCCTGCTCGCGCTGGCAAAGGCGGCTTTGCTTTCATGGCTGCTGGTCACATTCAAAGAAGTCAATGATTGGCTGGTATGGCTCAATGCCATGTTCGCAGCCATTTACCTGCTCTCCACATGGCTGACCTATCGAGCCATCCGGAAGCCGGCGCGGCGGGTATGATTTAACTGTTGACCAATTTGCGGATGCGGGCGGTATCAAAGCCGATGAAGGATTGTATGCCGATGGCGACCTGCTCTGGCGTCATGGCTTCGACAAAGGCCTGAAACTCTTCCTCTGTCGGGGCTGGCTCAACCCAATATATCCGGCAGAACTCGGTACTATCATGGTAGTGCCCCTTTGCCATGAGCACTTCATCGGCATAGCGGCCATAAATCAAGCATTCGGAAAAACGGCGCTGGCGACCAATCGCGGCGATCCAGTGCCTCCCCGATAGCTTCTGGATGTGGTCGCACATGGACAGCAGGGCATCGCGGCGCCAGGCAATCAATGTGCTGATATAATCATGACCAACGGGGCTTACGGGTTCGATCCCGAGCAAGCGCCCTGCCTGCTCCGACCAGATGCGCTGATCGTCCGCAACGGGGCGCAACAATTCACCATCCCGCCGAAACAGCCGCAAAGTATCGCCGTGCCAGTTGGACGCACAATCGAACGGGCGCAGAAAAGCCACGTCGGAATCCACATAAAAGAAGGCGTCTTCATCGGCATGGGAGGCAATGGCAATGCGGCGGAACTGTTGTACGTGCCAGCCACGTAATGGCATTGTTCGCGGCGACAGCCAGATGCGCTTGCGGCCAAAGCTGAGCGGATCGGGAAATGGTTTGATCCAGCCCGGCAACAGATCGTTCTCATCCACAATGATCCGGCGCGGCCCTTCGAGCTGGCGGAACAATGCCATATCGCGATGTTCAACCAGAATATAGTGGCGCGTATAGCCGCTCACGAACCGATCAATAGTCTCGCAAAGCAATTTGCAGCGCTCAAAATCCGGCGCATAGCTGGCTGTGACGATTGCAGTTCTCATCGACTGACCCTTACGCCTGTCACGAGCGTGCGAAGCACCCTGAACAGAAAACGCGGATTGCCCAAGACGTAGCGACGCCAAAGCCGTTTCGGTTCCTGTGAAAACCGGTACAGCCACTCCAGACGCAGTTTCTGCATCCAGCGTGGTGCCCGCAACACTGCTCCGGCACGAAAATCCAAGAGTGCTCCAACGCCAAATGCGAGGGCACAATGTTCCGCAGTCAACTTTTCCCGCATGAAAAGCTCCTGACGCGGCACACCCATCGCAACCAGCAGGATGTGGGGATGATATTCCGCAAGGCTCTGCAGAATGCGCGGCTCATCGGATGGCGCAAAGAAACCGTGGCTGATAACGCGGTACTCATGCTGCGGGGCGTTTTCTTTCAAGCTTTCCGCCGCTTTCTCGACCACGCCGGGGCGTGTGCCAAGGAGCCCTATACGCAAAGGCCGGGTCAGTGCCCGGAGCAATGCGGGCGTGAAATCCGTACCATTCAAATTGTTGGGGAAGGTTTTGCCATGAAGCAGCTTCGCGGCAATGTCGACACCGACGCCATCGGGCAAAACGAGGAACTCGTCCAATGCGTTGCGAAAACGAATATCGTCTTCTACCAGATTGGAATTGTGCGCGTTCAGCCATGTGATCAGTGTGAAGCGCTTCTCATCAATTAAAGTGTGCAGATGCTGGATGGCGTCATCCCATGACAGCGCCAGCACGGAAACACCAAGGATAATGTGCTGCGGAAGCGCGTGGTGCACCGAGAGAAGAGCCGGGCTCATGGTCCAACTCTTCCCAAAGAAGCGCCAAGCGCATCAAGTCCGAGACGAAGCTGTGAATCAAACCGCGCCAATTGCGCGGCGCGAAACGCTTCACCCGAACAAGTCAAATCCTCACCGGCGCGCACCCGCGCCACCATAGCCCCAATCGCTTTGGCGAAGGCTTGCGGATCATCCGCGACAGCACAATTTTCCGGAATACTGGCAATGCCGCGCACCGACAGGGATGTCGCAACGCTGGGCAGTCCCATCTCGAACGTCTCGATGGTCTTGAGCTGGACGCCCGTTCCGGCACGGCTCACCAGCGGGATCAATGCGCAAGAGCGAACAAACTCGACCGCATCCGGCACACGACCGGCAAAATTGACGTTTGGCCAGGCCGCTTTCAAATCAGCCGGTATACTGCCAGCAACCGTAATGCCGATGTCCTTGTCGAGGTGCGGCGCAATTTCGCGCAGGAACCATTCAAGGCCAATGCGGTTTGGTTGCCACGTCCATGTGCCAATCAAACCAAGGTCATGCTCGATTTTGCGATGGGCCATTTTACCGGTGTCGGCGCCGGTTACGAGAGGAAGTTCCGCTGCCCGGCCAGTATCAGCAAGGCCCAATGCCTTGATATCCTGTTCAGCCAATGTGAATACAAAAGAAGCGCGGCGGCACAAACGTCCTTCCAGTCCGGCCAGCAAACGCGACTCGCGCCGGAACAGAATCTTTTGCACGAGACTGGTGGCTGCCTGCGCATTCTCCCAAGCCGAATGATGTTCGACATTGTGAGCAATGAAGATTTGCGGCTTGTCAGCAAAGCAGCCTTCAAATGCACCTGAAAGCGTCACACCGTTCAGCACATAGGCATCGAAATTGCCTGATGATCCGATGGCGGCGCGCAACTTGTCTTGCGATATGATCCGCAGCTTGACCGAAGAGACAGTCAGTCCTGTTACAAGAGCTTTGCCAAGCCATCGCAGCTTCTGGGTAAGGCTTGCCGTGTCGTTGCGCACATCGACTTCACCAAGAACGATGGTGTTGTCCGGGTCTGATGGTGAACTGCCCGGCCAGATGAAACCCAATACCGTCACATGGATCCCAGCCCGCACCAATCCATCAATGATTGCCGCATTGGCGATCTCATAGCCTGTGGTTGGTTTTCCATCAGGAACCAGCGATGTTACAAATAGAAGATGCATGACTGGCCCAAGCTGAGGTCTGGCTTCTCACTAATGGAATTGTATGAACAATGTAATGAAATCTTGAACAAATGACACGTATAGGTTGATTATATCAGGCAACGGGCACAAATCCATTTATGGCAATTGACCTTCCAGACAACATAACGGTTTTTGCCCGCTCCCCCGGGCTTGCACCTGAGTCAATTGACGTTGTCGTCACCCTGCCAACGTTCAAACGCCCTGAGCATTTGTTGAAGACGCTGCGCTCGCTGAAAGAGCAGAACACCGCACGTCATTTTGCAATTATCGTCATGGAAAACGAGGCAGAAGAGCAAGACGGTGCAAAGGTTGCTGGACCCTTGTTCGAAAGTGGCGACTATAATGGGCTTGTTATCATTGCGCATGATCGCGGCAATTGTAACGCCTACAATGCAGGTTGGCTGACGGCGCTTAAAATATTTCCCAAATTCAAATCACTGCTTGTCGTTGATGATGATGAAGTAGCAGATCCGGATTGGCTGGAAAATTTGCTGCGAACACAGGAAACTTATGGTGTCGATTTTGTCGGCGGGCCGCAGGTTCCTGTCTTCGCCAAGCCGGAGCATCAGGTCTGGGCTAAACATCCGGTGTTCAGCCCGCATTATTCGCAGACTGGTCGTGTCCCGATTATTTATTCATCGGGCAATCTTCTTGTCAGCCGCAAGGTGCTGGACGCTATGCCATTTCCGTTTCTGGACCTTGCCTTCAATTTCATGGGTGGCGGCGATTCTGATTTTATCAGCCGGAGCGTCGTTAAAGGTTTCACCGTCGCCTGGTGCGCCGAAGCGCCTGTATTCGAAACCATTCCCGAGCGGCGCGTGCAAGCGGACTGGATCAGGGCCCGGGCGCTGCGCAATGGTGTAATTTCTACTCTGATCGAGAAACGCAAGCGGGCACAGGAGCCCTTTGGCGGATTGAAGACAGTGCTGAAAAGCGTTGCCCTGCTGGCCTTGTCGCCCTTCCGCGCGATCATCAAAATTACCCAGACCGGCTCGTTGTCCATCGGGCTCTATCAGGTCTATATTGGCCTTGGCCGCATTCTCGCGGAATTTGGATATTCCAATGAGCAGTATCGGCAACCTGAAAAGAACTGACACGATCAGGGACCTGCCTGTCCGCCTCATAGCCAGCTTTGCTGCGGCAGTTATCCTCTGTTGCCTGCTGGTTTCATTCCGGCCATTTCAGGCCGTGAGCGCGGCAGGCACCGATGGCGGCGGCGATATCGTCAATCAGCTGGGATTTGGCGCTCTTGGTGTTGTATCCACTCTTGCGATGCTGACACTCTCCGAACCGCGCACATTACTGGCGCTGATCAGCCCGATGTGGCTTGTCATGTTCGGCTTTCTCATTCTGTCGACTTTCATTGCTGTCGATCCTTCATCGGCGCAAAGAGCCGTCATTTTCACGCTCATCGGTATTATCTGCGTTCTGGCAGTCCTGTCTGTGCCGCGCGATGCCGACGGCTTTTCGCTCGCCTTTGTTATCGCAGCGCTTGCCGTGCTTATTCTCTCCTATATTGGTCTTGTTATCGTGCCTGACCTTGCAAAACATACGGCCAGCGAGATTGAAGCCGAACATGCGGGTCTCTGGCGAGGCATTTATGCGCACAAGAACATTGCCGGGCCGGTGATGGCGGCGTTCTCGTTCGGCGGCATTTATCTGATCCGCCGAGGCTGGCGCATCGTAGGCTGGACGATACTCATTCTCGCACTCTGGTTTGTGGCTCACACCGGGTCCAAGACCAGCACGGCGCTTGTTCCGCTGGTTATGTTTCTTGTCATGTTCCCCGGTCTGTTCGGTCTTCGCGTGCTGGCATCACTGACGATAGCAGCCGCTCTCGTCGGCTTTTTCGTCTTCACAATAGGCAGCCTTTTCATACCCGCCAGTCACAATCTTCTTGTAGATCTCGGAACAGACCCAACATTTACCGGGCGCACGTCCATCTGGACGTTTGCGCTGGAGAAGCTCTCAGCCACGCCGTGGCGTGGATATGGTTTTGAAAGCTTCTGGGAAGCGCCCGTCGTGCGCGAGGCGGAAAATCCGAGCTACTATCTCGATTGGGACGTGCGCGGCATCGTCCATGCGCATAATGGTTATCTCGATATCGCCGTCGGCATGGGCTATCCGGCAATGGTGTCTGGCATCATCATCCTCGTGATTTTTCCGCTGATTGATTATGCCCGGTGCCTGAAGAAACGGGAGAATATCTATCTCTCCGACTTCTTCATGATGGTACTGACCTTCTCGCTCATGAACGCGTTTCTTGAGAGCTTCTTCTTCCGCCGCGTTGATCCCGTGTGGCTTCTGGTCGTCATGGCCTCGTTCGGTCTGCGCATGACGGCACGCGTTCCCGTCCTGACCCGCAGCTAAATCTCCCTGAAACGGTTGACCCGGCATGGCCGAGCAGATCAAAGTGCCGCCACGTGATTTGGGAGAAGAAGAATGGTTGATAGCGTGGTTCTGGTTGGTTGCGGCAATATGGGTTTTGCCATGCTCAAGGGGTGGCTGGATGCGAGCATATTGAAGCCGGAACAGGTCCATGTCGTCGAGCCGACCGATGCTTTGCGGGACCGTGCAGCGACGCTTGGCGTCCACGCTGTCGCCGATGCAGCATCGCTTGCCGCCGATCTTGAGCCTCGCGTGATCCTTGTTGCCGTTAAGCCGCAGGTGATGGGCGATGTTCTGCCTGCCTACAGGCGCTTTGCCGAACAGGCGACATTCGTCAGTGTTGCTGCGGGGATTACGGTGAATTTCTTCGAACAGCGCCTTGGTGGTCATACGGCCATTATTCGCACGATCCCCAACACACCAGCCGCCATTGGTAAGGGTATGATCGTCACCTTCCGTAATCCCAATGTTGGTGACAGTGATGCAGCATTTGTGGATGCACTTTTGAAAACAAGCGGAGCCGTTGCATCGGTGGACGATGAAAGCCTGATTGATGCGGTGACGGCTGTTTCCGGTTCCGGCCCGGCTTACGTGTTTCATTTCATCGAAGGTTTGACGGAAGCCGGGGTTGCCGCTGGCCTGACGCGCGAGATCGCCGGTCTTCTGGCAATGCAGACGGTTTACGGCGCGGGAGCGCTTGCAGCGGCCAGTTCCGATACACCAACAACGCTGCGTGAGCAGGTTACCAGTCCGAATGGGACGACGGCTGCGGCTTTGAACGTGCTCATGGGCGAGGACAGGTTGAAGAACCTTCTGACTGAGGCCGTGCATGCGGCGCACCAGCGCGCCATTGAGCTTGGAAAAGTTTGAGCTTTCACAGCTCATCAGGCTGCGCTAGCGTGAGGTATGAACGCTCACCCGTCGCTTGATTTGATGCCTGAAGCCAAGCCGCAGCGCGCCTATGGGCATGCGCGGCTTGCCGTTAAAACCGTCAACGGCCGTACACGCATCGCAACGCTTTATCAGGAGGGTTGCGCAAAAATTCGTCTGCCTGACAGGGACGATAGCACGCTGGAAGCCGTGATGATCAACACATCCGGCGGTCTTACCGGCGGCGATGAAATGCGCTGGCAGTTCGATGCGGGTAATGATTGCCATGCGCAGATAACCACACAAGCCTGCGAGCGCATCTACAAGGCTTCATCAGCCGTTGCCAATGTGGAGACGACGCTCTCAATCGGCGAGAACGCCAGCCTTGCCTGGCTCCCTCAAGAGACCATACTGTTTGAACGTTCGGCTTTGAAACGGACATTGACGGTGCATCTAGCCGAAACAAGCCGGGCATTGATCGTTGAGCCGGTGGTTTTTGGCCGTAAAGCCATGGGCGAAGACGTGCAGAGCTGCCTCTTCCGCGATCGCTGGCGCATTTACCGGCAAGACAAGCTTGTACACGCAGAAGATTTTACGATTGGCCCTGATACGGCAACGATGCTTGCCCGCCCCGCGCTACTTGGCGAAATGCGTGTAATGGCGACGATTCTGCTGCTCGATCCTGACGCAGAACGTCATCTGGAGAGCACGCGAAAAATAATTGGCGAAAAAGGCGGGGCTTCCGTCTGGTCTGGCAAGCTTCTTGCGAGGCTGGTGGACGAGGATGCCTATTCCCTGCGGAAACGGCTGATACCACTGATCGAACTGCTGAATCAAAAGGCAGGCGTGCCTAAAGTCTGGTCAATTTAGGATCGGATCTTAGTCACACATAACAAACATGGGATGGCCAAGAGGACAAAATGAATCTGACACTCCGTGAAAAAGACAAGCTCCTGATTTCCATGGCGGCTATGGTCGCCCGCCGCCGTCTCGAACGGGGCGTAAAGCTCAACCATCCCGAAGCCATTGCTCTGATTACCGATTTTGTCGTGGAAGGTGCGCGCGATGGCCATTCTGTTGCCGACCTTATGGAAGCCGGAGCCCACGTCATCACCCGCGATCAGGTGATGGAAGGCATTCCTGAGATGATCCACGACATTCAGGTGGAAGCAACTTTTCCTGACGGGACAAAGCTTGTCACCGTGCATGAACCAATCCGTTAGGAGACGATATGATCCCGGGTGAAATCATCCCAGCAAAGAGCGAGATTGAACTGAACACAGGTGCGATCACCGTGACGTTGAAGGTCGCCAATACCGGGGACCGTCCCGTGCAGGTCGGCTCGCATTACCATTTCTTTGAAACCAACAACGCGCTGATTTTTGACCGCGCTCAGGCACGCGGCATGCGA
Source organism: Phyllobacterium sp. TAF24 (assembly GCF_052113785.1). Taxonomy (NCBI): domain Bacteria; kingdom Pseudomonadati; phylum Pseudomonadota; class Alphaproteobacteria; order Hyphomicrobiales; family Phyllobacteriaceae; genus Phyllobacterium; species Phyllobacterium sp. TAF24. The sequence continues at coordinate 306,249 of NZ_JBFRDN010000001.1, forward strand.
CTTGATATTGCCGCAGGGACTGCCGTGCGCTTCGAGCCGGGCCAAGAGCGTGACGTGACACTCGTCCCGCTCGGTGGCAACAGGATCGTTTACGGATTTCAGCAAAAGATCATGGGAAAGCTTTGACCAGTCAGCCTTCCCGGAAATCCAGCGAAGCAAACGACCGGCAAATTTCCGGTCGTTCCCGCTTGTTTAAAGCTGGATTGACGAGATCGTCCTATGCAGCGGGATTAGCTTGGTTTCTTGGTGACCAACGTCAGCAGACCCTTGGAATCAAGGCTCGCAACCACCACCGCAGCGGAAGTCAGCCCTTTTTCCTTCAACGCAGCCGAGACTTGCGGCGAAGCGTCGATCGAGGTGCGCAACTGCGTCATATCCTTATCGGTTCGTTTGGCCACGGCCTCATTAACCTGAGTTTTCGTCCCCTCGGGCAATTCGTTGATATCAACAATGTTGATCGTCTTGATGGGAACCGCGTCGGACTGTGCAGGCGTTTCGCCCTTGCTTGCCGGTTGCTGGGCACTTGGTGTGGCTGGCGCAGCGGTCTGGGCATAGGCGACCGAAGTTGCCAGCGGGAAACCGGCACAAAGGGCCAGAATCATCAGTTTTCGCATCGTTTTTCCTTTCAAATGATTGGCGAACGATCATCGCTTGATGATTGGTGTAGTTCACATGCCGAATTCGATCTCAAGCGGTCGATGATCGGGTTTTTTCGGGGCTATATCGCGGCAGAAATGTGGCGGTCACGGACGGCTCTAGCCCCATGCAAGACATACAGTTCAAGAGGGAAACATCATGCCCGCTAAAATCACCCGCTCCGCCTATGCCCGCATGTTTGGCCCAACCAGGGGTGACAAGGTCCGCCTTGCCGATACGGAGCTATTTATCGAGGTGGAGAAAGATCTTACCGTCTATGGCGAAGAGGTGAAATTCGGCGGCGGCAAGGTTATTCGCGACGGTATGGGCCAGAGTCAGGTCGCACGGGCCGATGGTGCCGTTGATACCGTTATCACCAATGCTCTGATTGTCGATCACACAGGCATCTACAAGGCGGATGTCGGGCTCAAGGATGGAATGATCGCCGCCATCGGCAAGGCGGGTAATCCAGACACTCAGCCGGGTGTTACCATCATCATCGGTCCGGGCACGGAAATCATTGCCAGCGAGGGAAAAATTCTCACCGCTGGAGGCATGGACGCGCATATCCACTTTATTTGCCCACAGCAGATCGATGAAGCCTTGATGTCAGGTGTCACGACTATGTTTGGCGGCGGGACCGGTCCGGCCCATGGGACGCTGGCAACAACCTGTACGCCCGGCCCTTGGCATCTGGGGCGGATGATTCAGGCTTTTGATTCCATTCCGATGAATCTCGGCCTGTCAGGTAAAGGCAACACATCACAACCCAAGGCACTGGAAGAGATGATCCTTGGCGGCGCCTGTTCATTGAAGCTGCATGAGGACTGGGGGACGACCCCCGCTGCCATCGACAATTGTCTCACCGTGGCTGATCAGTTCGACGTGCAGGTGATGATCCATACGGATACACTGAACGAAAGCGGATTTGTTGAAGATACCGTTGCGGCATTCAAAGGCCGCACGATCCACGCTTTTCATACGGAAGGTGCGGGCGGCGGTCACGCGCCGGATATTATCAAGATTTGCGGCCTGCCGAATGTCATTCCATCATCAACCAATCCGACACGGCCATACACGAAGAATACCATTGCCGAACATTTGGACATGCTGATGGTTTGTCATCACCTGTCATCATCGATCCCGGAAGATGTTGCCTTTGCCGAAAGCCGTATCCGCAAGGAGACGATTGCCGCGGAAGACATTTTGCACGACATCGGTGCCTTTTCGATTATCTCGTCGGATAGTCAGGCCATGGGCCGTGTCGGCGAAGTTTTGATCCGCACATGGCAGACCGCCGACAAGATGAAACGCCAGCGCGGAAGCCTGCCGCAGGAAACCGGCGACAATGATAATTTCCGCGTGAAACGTTATATCGCCAAATATACGATCAATCCGGCGATTGCGCAGGGTGTTTCAAGACATATCGGTTCGATCGAAGTGGGCAAACGCGCCGATCTGGTAATGTGGAATCCGGCCTTCTTCGGCGTCAAACCCGATATGGTGTTGCTGGGCGGATCGATCGCCGCCGCGCCGATGGGTGATCCCAACGCGTCGATCCCGACGCCGCAGCCGGTGCACTACCGCCCGATGTTCGGCACCTTTGGCAAGAACGTCAGCAATTCGTCAGTTGTTTTTGTCAGCAAGGCCTCGATTGAAGTGGGCCTTCGCCAGTCTTTGGGCACAGACAAGCAGATGATCGGCGTCGAAAACACCCGCAGCGGCATTTCTAAGGCATCCATGATCCACAACGATGCCACGCCGCATGTGGAAGTTGACCCGGAAACCTATGAAGTGCGCGCGGATGGCGAACTTCTGACATGCGAACCGGCAACAGTGCTGCCCATGGCGCAGCGCTACTTCCTGTTCTGAGGAGAATGAACTCATGAAACGCGTTACAGGCCATGACCATGCCGGTCACTACCACGGCACACCATTTGACCAGATTGTCCTTGCCCATGACGAGCGGCATTTGCGCCGTAAGGTGCTGACCCTGCAAAAGGGCGAACAGATACTCATCGATCTGCCCGACCCCATTGCTTTCACCCATGGCGATGTCCTCATTCTGGAGGATGGGCGTATGGCTGAGATCATTGCGGCTGACGAGGTGCTGTATGAAGTCACCCCGCGCACCCGGCAGCATCTTTCCGAGCTTGCATGGCATCTAGGCAACCGCCATCTTCCTGCGCAACTGGAAGAAGACCGCATCGTCATCCTGCGCGATCATGTCATCAAGGCCATGCTCGAAGGTTTGGGTGCCAAGGTTGCTGATATCGTCGCGCCATTCCATCCGCTGCGCGGTGCCTATCACAGCGGTCATGGCCATGCGCATGATCATGCTCACCATGATGACCACCGCGATGGTAGTCACGGGCATAGTCATGGACACCATCACCATTCCCATGACTGATCTGAGTTCAAACACAGCGCTCTTGCGCCTGATGACCTGGCTGTCTCCGGCTTTTCCGGTCGGTGCGTTTTCTTACAGTCATGGCGTCGAACGGGCGGTCCACAATGGATTGATCCATGACAAGACTTCGCTGCAAAACTGGCTGAGCGATCTGTTGCACCATGGCTCCATCTGGAATGACGCAGTGCTGTTTACCGCCAGCTGGCAGGAAGTAGCGCGAGACGGTGATTACGAGCGCATTTCGGCTCTTGGCGAAGCCATGGCGGGTTCGAAAGAACGCCACATGGAAACCATGTTGCAAGGCAGCGCGTTTCTGCAAGCCATAGCGCATTGGGATGCAGGCAGTTCAGAACCTGTCCATGAAATACCCTACCCCGTTGCAGTTGCAATCATCGCGGCACGGAATGGCGTTGGTCTGGAAGCCGGACTTGCAGCCTTCCTGCATGCGGTCATGTCCAACCTCATTCAAGGTGCCGTCAGACTCATACCGCTTGGCCAAAGCCACGGTGTCGCGCTGATGGCAGCGTTTGAAAAACCAATCATCGCGGTTGCGCAACACGCTGCCGTATCAAGCCTTGATGACCTCGGATCAGCGGCAATCCAGTCCGATATCATGGCCATGCAACATGAAACGCAATATTCGAGGATTTTCCGGTCATGATCTCGCAAAATGGACCACTTCGCGTCGGGATTGGCGGGCCTGTTGGTTCCGGCAAAACCACTGTCACCGAAATGCTCTGCAAGGCGATGCGCGACCGCTATTCAGTCGCCGTTATAACCAATGACATCTACACCAAGGAGGATGCGCTGATCCTCAACCGATTGCAGGCACTGCCCGAGGACCGGATCATGGGTGTGGAAACAGGCGGCTGTCCGCACACGGCCATCCGCGAGGACGCGACGATCAATCTGCAGGCAATAGCCGAGATGAACAAGCGCCACCCCGATCTCGACATTGTTTTCATTGAATCCGGCGGTGATAATCTGGCGGCGACTTTCTCACCCGATCTGGCTGATCTGACCATCTATGTCATTTCGGTCTGCCAAGGTGAAAAGATCCCGAGAAAAGGCGGCCCCGGTATTACCCGTTCGGATCTTTTGATCATCAACAAGAAGGATCTGGCACCCTATGTGGGTGCCGATCTTGATATCATGGAGGCGGACACAAAGGTTCAACGCGGCGCAAAGCCTTACGTTTTCACCGATATGTTGCGACGCAATGGCCTTGATGAAGTGATCGCATTTATCGAAGCAGCCGGTGGCCTCAGAGAGGCCGCCTAGGCGCTCGCTCTCGTGGCTTTTGCCTGACTATCAGCAATCATCGCGTCTGCGAGAATTTCGTACGAGCGAATGCGCGCCTTGTGATCGAATATATGGCCTGTCACCATGATCTCATCGGCACCCGTGCGCTGGATGAACTCTTCGACGCCTGCCTTGACAGTAGAAGGCGAACCCGCGATCGTGCAGGACAATGATTGCCGTAAGATCGCCCGCGCGTGGAGATCAAGTGTCTCTTCATAGCCTTCGAGCGGTGCAGGCAATGGCCCCGGATTGCCTGTCCGCAGATTGACAAAGGCTTGCTGCTGCGAACTTTTCAGCAAATTCGCTTGGGCATCCGTATCGGCTGCGAAGACGTTCAGCCCCAACATCACATAGGGTTTTGCCAGATACTCGGATGGTTCGAACCTTGCACGGTAAATCTCGACTGCCCTTTCCATTTCGGCCGGGGCAAAATGCGAGGCAAAGGCATAAGGCAATCCCAGCGCCGCCGCGAGTTGCGCACCAAACAGACTTGAGCCGAGTATCCACACGGGAACGTTAAGCCCGGCGCCCGGTACAGCCTGCACCTTCTGGCCCGGTTCCGGTTCGCGGAAATAGCTCAGGAGTTCAACGACATCCTGCGGAAAGCCATTGATGTCCTGTTCAAGATTACGGCGCAAGGCATGGGCGGTGATCTGGTCCGTACCGGGAGCGCGGCCAACGCCAAGATCAATCCGGCCTGGATGCAAGGCAGCAAGGGTACCAAAAGCTTCGGCCACCATCAGCGGCGCGTGATTGGGAAGCATGATACCACCCGCACCAAGGCGAATGGTCGATGTGCCAGCGGCAACATGCGCAATAACAACAGCCGTGGCGGCACTCGCGATGCCACGCATATTGTGATGCTCGGCGAGCCACAGTCGATTGTAGCCGAGCCGTTCGGCATTCTGTGCCAAATCCAGCGAGTTACGGAGTGATTGCGCGGGCGTACTGCCAACGGGAACCGGCGAAAGGTCGAGAACTGAGAGCGGGGTCATTGCCTAGATATAGGCGCTCGGTCACCACGCGCAATGCATGGCAAACAATTCCTGATTCACAAAATTTGAAGTTCTGTTCAATGGAAGAAATAGATAGGTCCGTGCAATTACCAATCAGTTCTTGAGAACACGTAATCCGGCAGCTTCGGCGCGTAATTCCATTCCCACAAGAGCACGCGTTTCCTGAGACAATTGTTCGTCAGACTCGCGGATGGCCGTTTCAATGAAATAGGCAATCATTTCAAATCCTTCACCATCGGCAATGGCACACAACTTCGAGAGTTCTGTTTTCAATACTTTCAGCGTCTGAACTCTCTTGTTCATGCTTCTCTCTCCAAGTCCCACGAGCGGCATTACTATTTTCTTTTTCTTTGAAACATTCACATTATTGCAGATAAAAATCCATGTTGCAGACGGCAGGATTAACAAATTCCGCCGCGCATTTGGTGGATATTTTTCCCGGTAGTTAATTGTTCTTGCAGATTATAATGAAAGTTTCCATCCGACATTAGTAGCAAAATACAACGCTTGGAAAGCCCCGAAGCGATCACAACTTTTGATATAAGTTTCTTGGTTTGATTCAAATTTACTTAAAATTCTATCGATCTATACACAACGCCATGAATGCATTCGCTTATTTAATTCCAGCGGTAGATTACCGGTCAAAGTCGCGAGATTTGCACGCGTGGTTTTCCGCAGATTTCTTTTGAACCAGACTTCACAGCCTTGTCGATTAGACCGGATGCGAGGTCTGAAACCACTTCGACGGCAATATCTTCCGGCAAACCTGTTTCCGCCATCCCGGCCCGCATAGCATGCAAACTAGCATCGCCATCCGTTCCGCAAATATAGGCTTGTGCTTCCAGCAGCGCAGCTTTCTCAAATTTTTTGTTGCTGATGTCATTGTTCTCCGATGGAGCAGCCATTTGGCCCTTCATACTGAAGGCTCCGGCGGGCTGAATTGATAACGCAGACGCCACAATTGCCGTTATAAGGACTGACGCAGATAATTTACGCATCACTTTGGCCTCGATTGCGGAGGCCCGACAGCTCGATAAACGGCCTCTCTCTTCAGGATGTATTAACGAATCAGACAGCGTAGAAGTTCCCCGCCAGCTCTCAACAGGCTGTGATGCGGACGTGATAATTGAACGCGTTTATGCTGCATTGCACCAGACGCAATGCTGCTATGCAATATTATCTATATTAAATCAGACTAATGGAGTTATTCTTAGATCAGGAATTTTCGACAGCGTCACCTCCTCCCGGCTCTGTCGAAACGGTCGGTCTCTTCTCCTCCCAGAAGACCTTCCATAACCAACGAAACCCACCGCACCTCCTCCCGCGGTGGGTTTTGTTGTTTCCAGCCTCCCCTCCGAAGAGCCCACAAACTTTACGCATCAACAAAAACACCGCCCCAAGCATCATCTGCATTGGAACGGTGTTTGAAATAGTAATCTGGATAGTGCCCGTTTCAACCGATTACTGAACGGCGTTCTGTGCACCGGGCGTTTCCGGAACCTTCGACGGCGTGGCCTTCTGGGTCAAAGATTTGGGTGGTGGAACAAAATGCGTGTCCTTTGCCGGCGACATGGCGGAAGCTTGCGGTTTTGAACTCTTGCTCGTGCCTGTGCTTGTGGCTGTGCTTGTATTGCAGGCCGTCAGGACCATTAGGGACAAGATAGCCATGGGTAATGCAATGCGCATACGACGTTCCTTCGTTTACATGTGAGAGCCGCCCAAGCGACATTTAAGACAATCGCAGAGCGTTGACCACCCAATCATGGCGATTACGGGCCAAATAAAGCGTTAGCCTTGTCCTTGAAAAAGGCGCGTGGCTTTCTACCGGATAAGGATTGCCCTGAGATCATTGACATTGGTCCCTGTTGGTCCGGGCACATAGAGATCATCAATGGCGTTGAATGCCGACCATGCATCATTGCCATTGAGATAGGCCGACGCATCAAGTCCCTTTGCCAATAACCGCGTTATGCTGCTGCTGTCAGCAAAAGCGCCGGCATTGTCTTCCGAGCCATCAATGCCATCCGTGTCGGCGGCAAAAGCGGTGATGCCATCATAGCCATCAATATCAATGGCCAGCGACAGCAGAAATTCACTATTGCGCCCACCTCTGCCTTTGCCACGAACCGTGACCGTCGTTTCACCTCCGGAAAGAATGACGACAGGTCTGGAGAAGGGCTGGTTTTTGCTCAGTACCTGCTTGGCCAAAGCTGAATGCACATGGGCCACTTCCCGCGCCTCACCTTCAATTGCATCGGAAAGCACAATGGCTTCAACACCAAGCGCGCGCGCAGCTTTGGCCGATGCCTCGAGTGAAACGCCAGCTGATGCGATGACCCGGTGCTCATGCGTGGCAAATTCCGTATCGGAGGGTTTTGGCGCGTCAGCGGCTGGCGATTGCAAATGCTTCAAGGCAGCGCCCGGCAGATCGAGATTATAGCGTTCGACAATGCGCAATGCGTCTTCACGGGTTGTTTCGTCAGCAACTGTCGGACCGGAAGCAACAAAGGCGGGATTATCGCCCGGTATATCGGAAACAATCAGTGAGAACACCCGCGCGGGATAGGCCGCGGCAGCGAGCCTTCCGCCCTTGATGGTGGAGAGATGTTTGCGCACCGCATTCATCGCGGAAATTGGCGCCCCTGAGGCAAGCAGCGCTTTGTTGACGGCAATCTCATCGTCAAGCGTCATGCCATCAGGTGGTGATGGCAACAATGCCGAGCCGCCGCCCGAAATCAGCGCCACGACCAGATCATCCGCGCTCAAGCCCGAGACCGTTTCAAGCAGACGCTTTGAGGCGATCAACCCAGCCGCATCCGGCACCGGATGGGACGCTTCGATTATCTCGATGTGCTCACACGGCGCACCAAAACCGTAGCGTGTAACAACCACACCTTCGAGCGGGCCATCCCACACCTTTTCAAACGCGCTGGCCATTTGCGCAGACCCTTTGCCTGCACCAACCACTATGGTGCGGCCCTTGGGCTTGGCGGGCAAATGCGCGGCGATCGTGTGTTGCGGGTCAGCAGCCTCAACGGCAGCCTGAAACAGCTTTATGAAAAATTCCTTGTCCTGCATTCGCTTCACATATCCAGATCAAAAACAAAAACACCCTCAACCCCCGCTACAGCAGAGGCAACGATACGCCCGCCGATGGCTCTGTGCTCCGCATCCTCAAGGTAGGTGTCACGGGCAACCGCATCGGCAAAATCGATTATGAAGCCCTCCGAATAGCCTTTGTCCATGCCCGCTTCCGGACTGACGTTTGGCCGCGCAACGAACGACAATACTCCCGGCAGTTTGCCACAGAGATTTTCAAGATTGCTATATATCTGTTGTCGATCAGAAGCGGGGAATTCGTCGCGAAAACGAATGAAAACACAATGGCGGATCACGGGGAGCTTTCCTATTGGTCGAATGGTCGAGGCGCATCCTGACGGGATTACCGGAAATTGCGAGCGCTAATTCTGCTTCTTCCGAAATATCCTAGCCAAGCAATCGCTCGACAGACATGGCCATCGATAAAAGCCTGTTATCCGCACCATGGCGCGCAAACAGCATCAAGCCAGCAGGCAATGCCAGATCGGGCATGGGAAGGCTGATAGCCGTCAGATCGAATTGATTGGCGATCTGTGGATTGCGCAGCAACTGGCCTTCTGTCTGTTTGTAGAATTCATCATCCTCGACAACGGAGGCGATCAAAGGAGCTGTGATGGGCGCTGTGGGCATGGCGAGAAAATCATAGGACGCAATGAACCCATCCATCTTGCGCATCAGGTCGCGCCGCTTTTGCATGAGCTCGATATAGTCCGCTTCCAATACAGCCAAGCGCCGCAACAAGGGTTTCTGAACACGCGGGTCGACATCGAGCGCCGTATCATTAAGCCAATCAGCGTGAACACGGCTGGCCTCTATGCCTGCGATTGAACCAACCGATGTGGCTTCGGCCATTTCGCGGATCAGATCATCCAGTGTGCATTCAACCAGAATAGCACCTGATTTTTCGCAAAGTTGCAGACTGCGTTCGAAGGCCTTGGCGATTTCAGGTTCCATTGCATCAAGAACCACTCCCCGTGGCACGGCTATGCGCAAACCGGTCAAAGTCGCGGGTTCGGGAAGGATTATACCCTCACCCGCCATCACTGCGTCTGCCAGAGCGCAATCGGCAACAGAACGCGCCAAGGGGCCAATGGAATCAAGACTTGGTGATAGAGGGAACGCACCCTCTCGCGGCACTCTCTTTGCTGTGGGTTTGAAACCCACGACGCCGTTGAGTGATGCCGGAATACGAATGGACCCACCCGTGTCCGAGCCTATCGAAATGTCGCTTGTACGATCGGCCGCGGAAATGCCCGCGCCAGTCGATGACCCACCGGCAACGCGACTGGGATCAACGGCGTTTCCCGCTACCTTGTAATGTGGATTGAGCCCGACAGCTGTGAAGGCAAATTCCGTCATGATGGTTTTGCCTGGGATGACCGCACCGGCCTTGCGCAGACGCTCAACAATCACTGCATCCTTGACCGCTAATGGTCTATTTCGGCGCATGATCGAACCGGCGAGCGTAGTTTCCCCCGCCACATCGAACAGATCCTTGATTGAAACGATCTTGCCGTCCAATGGCCCAAGCAGGCGCCCGTCGCGCGCACGCCGGTCCGAAGCATCTGCCTCCTCCCGCGCAGTATCGGCGTAGAGTTTTACAAACGCATGCCCGCTGCCAGCGGCAATGGTTGCCAAGCTTTGCTCCAGTTTATCGCGTGCGGATACGGTTGACCGGGACAATGGCATCTCCCCCTCAGAAAATATGACTTGCCATGTCTATAACGCGGTGGACACGAAAATCAAAAGAAGGCTACCGAGACCGGTAATATTGCTATGCAGCATGATCATTGCTGCTATGCAACATTGGCAATTTTCAAGACAGCCAACGCACCGCACTATTTCCCCTTGGGAGGGCAACTATAATTAAGGGGAATACCAAATGAGCCTTCGCAATCGCATCCAAAAATGGCGCCAGTACCGTCAGAATCTGCACGAACTCCGGCTGTGCACCGATCGCAATCTTGCTGATCTTGGCATTGCGCGCTCGGACATCCGCCACGTCGCATGGCAAGCCTGCAGTTAAGCAATCATCCGTATTTTTGAATGTCACATTGTTTGGGCAGGCCGATAACGGCCTGCTTTAGTGTCCAATACCGAACGAGTAATTCCAGGTAATGCCCACGGCTTTCTGATCCTTGGACCCGAGCCTTGGCACAACAGGACTTTCAGCTGCATCTCCGGCCAGCCTGTCGTAGCGGCCAAACAGCTGAACGCTCCACGCATCCGAGAACGAATAGGTTGTCGCAGCGACGATGCCATACGACTTGATGCCGCCGCCCRGCGTATAGGCCTCAACTCGATGGTTGTGGCGGGCTTCATCTTCCGTCACGCCAAATGTGTTGCGCATATAGGTACTGTCAGCGATCGACAGCCGCGGACCAACCGAAAACAGGAACTTATCATAACGCTGGAACACGTCGGCTGACAGGTCGGCGACGAGACCACCTGAGTTGTTGAAGGCCTGCCGCACCTCGGCACGCACACGCAGGCGATCCTGAATCGGCCAATATTGCGCAAACATGCCGCCATCGACAGTAAACGAGATATGGCGCAGGCCGACAAAGGCTTTGTCATCAGAGTGGTCGCGACCAGACCGGAAACCGATCACCGGGCCAAGCTCCAGCCCACCCAATGTCAGAAGCGTATAATCAATATTGTCATCGGGGGCACTCATGCCCTCGGGCTCGTCAGCACTGCGGATGTCAAAGGAAGGCATGAAGCCAAAGCCGCTTGTGCGAGCGCCTTCGAACTTGCTGCCATATTCAACACTGGCACCGACGGTTACGATCCAGCGTGCAGGATTAACAGGCTTGCCGTCGGTGGCGACTGCTTCTGTATCGGCTGCAAGGGCAGCGCCAGAGCACGCAGCAAGAAAGCCAGCGCTTAGAAGCACTGCCGCAAATCGCTTTTTACTCTGATACACCATTTACGCGGTTTACCCCGATTCGCAGCCATCCCAGACTGCCGCGTGATCTTTAGATCAATTCCGCGGCAAATTTTAGTGCTGATTGGATCAAAAAGATAGGACCTGAAAATGCGGATGAACTGGTTTGACGAATAGTACCTGCCGCAAATTCATTTCCGCGTATCGTTTATCCCAGCTTATCAAACGCTGGCCTGACGATTCTGCATGATAAAATGAGTGAAAATGGTGCCCAGACGCGGATTCGAACCACGGACACGCGGATTTTCAATCCGCTGCTCTACCAACTGAGCTATCTGGGCACTTCAGGCATTTCCGTTATCCGGCAAGCCTTTCTGACAGCGTTGACTTTCTGTCGGAAGCGGGTGGGTTATAACACTAAAAATCCCCCTGTCCAGCATCAACTAACGATTTTTTTGCCGTTTTTCTGCCTCTTGCAAACGGCATGCATTGGTGCGTTTGTTTAAACCATCAAGAGACAGGATTCGTATTGCATGGATGAAACGGGGGAGAAGGCTGCCAAGAGCAGTGATTTTGGCTGGGGAATCATCGGGAGCGGCGAAATCGCCCAGCGATTTGCCGCCGATCTGGCTTTTGTGCCTGATGCAGCCCTTGTCGCCAATCACTCCCGCTCACTTGCCAGTGCCGAACAGTTTCGCGACGCATTCGGCGGAAAGCGGGCTTATATCGATCTCGATTCCTTCTTGTCCGATCCGGCCATTGACGCCGTCTACATCGCCACGCCCAATTCCGTTCACCTGGCCCAGGCGCTGAAGGCCGTACGGTCAGGCAAGGCTATTCTCACTGAAAAGCCCATTGCGCCCTCGCACACTGAAGCCTCGGTAATCCAACGCGAAGCAACGAGGACCAAGGTCTTTGCCATGGAGGCCCTATGGACCCGCTTCCTGCCAGCCGTGGTGGCGGCCAAAACAAAGATCGATGCGGGTGAAATCGGAACAATCCGGCGAATCACCGCAGAACTTGCCTATGCCCATGACTACGATCCTGAAAGCCGGTTTTTCAAGCGGTCATTGGGAGGCGGTGCGACGCTTGATCTCGGCGTTTATTGCGTGTCTCTGGCCATGTATTTTCTCGGCCAACCGCAAAAAGTCTCTGGCCTGTGGCATGTAGCGCCTAGCGGCGTCGATATGAGTTCGGAAATGACCCTGCATTATGATGGTGCCGAAGCAAATCTATCTTGCGGTTTTGACCGGGACGGCGCGAATCATTTTGTCATCGAAGGAACAGAAGGCGCATTGCGGCTGGATGCAGATTTTCTACAGGCGCAACGGCTGACGCTTTACCGGCCGTATGTTCTCGCAACCCCATTTGGTCCACTGAACAGGCCCCTCGGTTTGATTGGTAAACTGCTCGACCGCCTGCCCTTCCCCGGCCGCAAGATCGAAGACTATCCGTTTGAGGGCAGTGGGCTGCAGTTTGAAGCCATGGCTGTGATGAATGCCATGCGCAAAGGCGAGAAAACCTCGAAGATTATGCCTCTCAGCGACAGCATCAACGTGCTTCGCGCGATCAACATCGTGCTCGCACAGCCTGCCACCACGCGGGTTATCAAAATCTAAGGGTGCGGGGCCTCAGTGCTCCGAATCATCCTCGCTATCGTCAGCGCTTTCGACAGCAGGCAGAACGTAAGCACCGTTCAGCCAGCGATTAAGATCGACATTACGGCAGCGGCTTGAGCAAAACGGGTAATGCTCGCGCTGCGATTGTCTTTTGCATTCCGGGCATGGCCGTGGCGGCCGCAATGGCGTTACTTTCGCCGAGCTATTGTTTTCGTCCATCAGTCCAAAACCTCAGAGCTTTTTGTTTAAATAGAAAAGGCTCTAATGCGCCGATGATTGCCAATTGGCATAGACGGGATAACCCTCGCCATGCAGGAGGCCGGCAGTTTCGTATAAAGGCAGGCCAACCACATTACTGTAGGAACCGACCAGCTTGACAACAAAACCGCCTGCAAGTCCCTGAATGGCGTAGCCACCGGCTTTTCCACGCCATTCACCTGACGCAAGATAGCTCTCCAGCTCCTCGCGTGAAAGGCGTTTGAAGCGCACACGCGTTTCAATCAGTTCCTGCCGGATCTTGCCCTTCGGCGTAACAAGGCACAGGCCCGTATAGACGCGGTGTGAGCGGCCGGACAAAAGGCGCAGGCAGCTTGTCGCATCATCGAGAATTTCGGCCTTCGGCAAAATACGCCGACCAACCGCCACCACCGTATCGGCGGCGATGATATAGGAATTGCCAAGCTCGGCATCGCCCTTCAACTCACCCGCAACTTTCTCGGCTTTCAGGCGCGACAGGCGGCGTGCGAGGGAACGCGGATGTTCGGCACGCAGAGGCGTTTCGTCCACATCGGCGGGTAAAAGGCGATCAGGCTCCAGGCCGATCTGGCCCAGAAGCGCCAGACGGCGCGGCGAGCCGGATGCCAGAACCAGTTTGTGTTGATCGCTCATGAACGCATTTCCTGGAAATTCGTGTCCTGCGGACAAGTCTGGCCGGAGGCCAAGAGGACTTATTTAAAGCGGTAGGTAATGCGACCCTTGGTCAGATCGTATGGAGTCATTTCGACAAGAACCTTGTCACCAGCCAGAACGCGGATGCGGTTCTTGCGCATACGACCAGCCGTGTGAGCAATAATTTCATGATCATTTTCGAGTTTTACCCGGAACATCGCGTTGGGCAACAGCTCCGTCACGAGACCGGGAAACTCTAGTACTTCTTCTTTCGCCATGCGTAGTTCTATCTCCAAAAAAGGAATTTGCGGTCACACTCGACCGCAATTTTGCGCGGAACCTATAGTATTGCGCGCCATTTGTGAACAAGGGAGTTGGAAGCAATTGTGCACGGTCTGACAAACACTCAAATTGCCTAGCCGAAACGCTCCTGAATGTGATGTTTGAGGTTATCCCTGACGTCGCGATAGGCTTCCATGATCTGATCACGGCGGCCACGCACCAGTGTTGGATCAGGTGTCGGCCAATATTCCACATGAACCGATGTCGTGCGTGTCAGTTCCAGCGCCATATGATGAGCCTTGGGCGACAATGTGATGATCAGGTCAAAATAGTCGTCTTCCAGCTCTTCGAAGGTACGCGGATGGGCGGAAATACGCTTTAGCCCCAGTTCTTCCAGCACCGCGTCGACAAACGGATCTGGCTCACCCTTTTCCACACCTGCCGATGCTACATAGACCCGTGGCGGCAAAAGGCTGCGGGCCAGTGTTTCAGCAATAGGTGAGCGGATGGAATTCATCCCGCAAATAAAAAGCACAGCGGTGGGCATGCTGCCTTTGGCAGGTTCCTGCTCGTCGGGGAGCTTTTCCGGTTCAACGCTCAATGGCCCCATCACCCCCGCCAATGCAGCACACATACAAGCGTAAAGAGGCGGCGGGCCGTGTCGAAATCCACTTCGATCTTGCCACTCAGGCGATCCATCAGCGCTTGCGACCCTTCATTGTGCAGCCCTCTTCGCCCCATATCGATTGCTTCGATCTTGCTCGGGCTGGAAGACCGGATTGCCTCGTAATAGCTCTCGCAGATCATGAAATAGTCTTTCACAACCTTGCGTAGCGGCGTCAGGGAGAGAATATGGGTGACCACATCGTCGCCCGTTTCACGGGAAATGGCAAAGACCAGCCGTGTTTCTATCAGCGAAAGCTTTAGGCGATAGGGACCTGTTCCCTCGTCACTAACAGGACGAAAGCTGTTTTCCTCAATGAGGTCGAAAATGGCAACGGCCCGCTCATGCTCAACATCAGGCGTGGAGCGGCCGATGGTCTCGTCCAACTCCACATCGATCAATCGCGCATCGGTATTGCCCGTTGCTGTCATTATTGTCCTATAGGTTCAACCGGATCGCGACGGAATTGCCATGCGCATCAAGACCTTCGGCGCGCGCGAGTTCTATCGCCGCTGGCCCCAGAGCGCGCAACTGTTCCACACCCAGTTTCAGGATGGACGTTCGCTTGACATAGTCAAGCACAGAAAGGCCGGAGGAGAAACGTGCTGACCGTGCCGTTGGCAATACGTGGTTGGAGCCGCCGACATAGTCGCCAATGACTTCAGGTGTATAACGGCCAAGGAATATGGCACCGGCATTGCGCACACCCGCAAGCAGAATCTCGGGATCATCGGTGGCAATTTCCAGATGCTCCGGAGCGATACGATTGACCAGTGGCAGCGCCGATTCCAGATCCTGCACCAGAATCACCGCACCATAATCACGCCAGCTAGCGCTTGCGGTTTCAGTTCGCGGCAGGTTTGCCAGTTGCCTCTCCACCGCCGCGATAACCGCATCGCCAAACGCTTCATCATCGGTGATCAATATGGATTGCGAGGCGGTATCGTGTTCTGCCTGTGCCAGAAGATCAGCGGCGATCCAGTCAGGATTATTGCCACCATCCGCAAGGACAGCCACTTCGGAAGGCCCGGCAATCATATCAATGCCGACCTGACCGAAAACGCGGCGTTTGGCAGCCGCCACGTAGGCATTCCCCGGACCAACGATCTTCGACACGGGAGCAATGGTTTGCGTGCCATAGGCTAATGCAGCAATCGCCTGCGCGCCACCAACGCGATAAATCTCTGAAACGCCAGCCAGCCGTGCTGCCACGAGAACCAGTGGATTAAGCTTTCCATCCGGAGATGGGACAACCATGACAATCCGCTCAACGCCTGCCACCTGTGCCGGAACGGCATTCATCAGCACAGAGCTTGGATAGCTCGCCGTGCCGCCGGGTACATAAAGCCCCACCGATTCCACTGCTGTCCAACGCGAGCCAAGCTCTACACCCAAGGCATCGGTGTATCGATCATCCTGCGGCATCTGCCGCTGATGGTGCGAATGAATGCGGTTGCGCGCAAGCTTGAGGGCTTCGACAGTTTCCAAGGGCGCTGCAGCCATTGCCGCATCGATTTCCGCCGATGTAATCGCAATACCGTGCTGGACGAGATCAATCCGGTCGAAACGCTGCGAATAGTCGATCAGCGCTGCGTCACCCTCGGTCCGCACTCTATGAATAATATCGGCAACAACACGATCGACATCTTCCGATACCTCGCGTTTCGTTAGAAGAAACGCGGCAAACCGGGATTCAAAATCAGGATCGGACTGCCTCAACACCAATGCCAATGTAACCACTCCTTTTGCCCGTCAGGCATCATGTTCCGGCTTGAACTCGGTTTCCCAGACAGGTCCGAGATCCGTAAGCTGCGCTTCGATCGCTTCCACCTCAAAACGCAGAGCCTTGTTGGCAGCAAATGTCAGTTCGATCGTCCCTGAAGGGGCGTCTCCGGCAATAAACCGGATGGCCAGAAGTGACAGTACATCGTCCTTGTAGCGGCGTTCGATACCGGTCGCCTTGAGACTGGTCACCCGCGCAAAATGCAGCGCCGTGCGCCGGCGTTCAAACGTGCGGTGGCGTTTGCCATCGGCAGCCAGTTCCCAGACGAAGCGGTTCACCGCCAGAACCAAACGCTGTTCGGCAGGCAGATAATCAATATCGGCTATTTTCAGCACGGAATCCTGCAGATGCGCAGAAAGGATTTGCAGATCTTCCTCATCAAGCGCGATGAGTTTGAGAGTGTCCATGTCTACCCTTTGCATGACTTATCAGGATCATGGCGCGCGGGACGCGCCACATTCCCTTCCCTGTTAGAGGAAAGTTCAGGCAAATGGAATTCTACTGTTGGGCGAAAGTGCACAAACAGGAAAAACAGCGCTCAATCAGTCGCTGATACGTTCCACAACGGCGCCACAACGCGACAGCTTTTCTTCCAGACGCTCAAAACCACGGTCGAGGTGATAAACGCGATTGACGGTTGTTTCGCCTTCAGCGGCCAAACCGGCAATAACCAGAGATACGGATGCACGCAGGTCTGTTGCCATGACAGGCGCACCTTTGAGCCGTTCCACACCTTCGATCTTTGCCGTCTGACCGGAGAGTGAAATTTTCGCGCCAAGACGAGCCAGTTCCTGCACATGCATGAAACGGTTTTCAAAGATGGTCTCGGTGATGTGCGATGTGCCCTTGGCCATGGTCATCAGGCCCATAAATTGCGCCTGCAGATCGGTCGGGAAGCCGGGGAATGGCTGCGTGGTAACATCCACTGGCATAATGCCGTGGCCATTGCGCACGACACGCAGACCTGAATTTGTCTCAGAAATTTCAGCACCAGCCTGGCCGAGTGTTTCCAGTGCCGCGCTTAAAAGGCTGGCATCGGCGCCTTCAAGGATCACGTCGCCGCCGGTCATGGCCACAGCCATCGCATAGGTGCCGGTTTCAATACGATCAGGAATCACACGAACACGCGCACCGGAAAGGCTGGTGACGCCTTCAATGGTAATTGTCGACGTACCCGCACCGCTGACGCGTGCGCCCATCGCATTGAGGCAATCGGCAAGATTGACAACCTCGGGCTCCTGCGCGGCGTTCTCGATGATGGTCTCGCCCTTGGCAAGGGTCGCTGCCATCATCAGCACATGCGTGGCGCCGACCGATATTTTCGGGAAGGTGAAACGCGTGCCAACAAGGCCGCCCTTTGCGCTTGCCTTGACGTAACCATTCTCGATTTCGATCTCGGCGCCAAGCGCGCGCAGACCATCAATGAACAGATCAACCGGACGGGTACCGATGGCGCAACCACCCGGCAGCGATACGGTGGCTACACCCATGCGCGCCAAAAGCGGGCCAATGACCCAGAAACTTGCACGCATCTTGGAAACGAGTTCGTAGGGCGCTGTTGTATCGACAATATTGCGAGCGGTGAAATGGATCGTGCGTGAGTAGGCGCCATCCTGACGTTCACGGCGGCCATTGACGGAATAGTCAACGCCATGATTGCCGAGAATGCGGATCAGCTGTTCTACGTCGGCCAGATGAGGCACATTTTCGAGCGTCAGCGTATCATCCGTCAAAAGTGACGCGATCATCAACGGCAGGGCCGCATTCTTGGCACCGGAAATCGGAATGATGCCATTCAGCTTATTACCGCCAACAATCTTGATACGATCCATAATGTGTCACTTTCGCGGGATATACCCGTCCTGTCGTTGAGCCCTTTGCAGAGCCGGTTGATCTAAACCATCGCAGACAATGGTTCAAGAAATGCTTCGATCGCAGCGCGACCGGTCAAGATTCCGAAGACGGGGTATCGGAGGAGGTCTTTTCTGCAGCGGTGATTCCCTCGTCGCGTTCATCTGCAGCCCCGGAGCGCCGGGAACGTATTTGCTGTTTTCGCCGCGCCAGATTCGCCCGTAATTGTTCCGAACGCCGCTTCTCACGACTTGTTTGCTCGGAATTCGGGTTTTTCGAAGACGGCGATGTCATATGTGATCTTTCAAAATCCGTATCCGCCAATCGCGATATTTTCCCAGGGAATGCTAGGCTTTTGGCGAATCCTGATATTTTGCTCAAGAGATTACGATTGCTTGCTTGCGATTTAAGCAATGATATGGCAGAAGTCCGCCGCGTTCGCAAATAAGCTGCGGTAGCTCAGTGGTAGAGCACTCCATTGGTAATGGAGAGGTCGAGAGTTCAATCCTCTCTCGCAGCACCAGCGCAACCAATTGAAATCATTGAGAAATCAGAGATTTCAGGTTGCGAGTACCGCTAACCAATATATAGTTTTGATAGTCATTTGGGTAACGTCCTGTCACCGATTTGCGACACCTACGCATAAAGTCCGCCAAGATCACCGCCAAAAAGAGCGGCGCGGCGCGTTTGATCTGCGGCCCTTGTCTCCTATTCAACTTTTTTCTGCTCAGCCCTCCGCGCGAGTAAATCACCGATAATCGAATCAATCGTCGGCAGATCGAGGGCGGCACTTGCAGCGCAACAAAATCACCAAGGGATCGCCATTCGAGCGATGCGCCGACGCCAGCAAAGAATAAAAAATAGAATTAATTTAATTTCGTATTTTGTCTAAATCTGTCGCTCAAGGGCTATATTGCCGCAAAGCGGCGTGAGATTGTTGAGAAAAAATGGAGTGTGGGAAAATTCTTGACGCAAAACCGGAGAAGTCATTTGAACAAATGACGGAAGCGGAACTTCTTGCCGCTCAAAATTATTGGTTCGAATACAAATACGATCATCAAGCGTACGGTCTCGAATATGGTGCGGCGGATCGATACCTGAAATTGATCACGACGCTTCTAGCTCGATTTCGCACCGGTATTCCAGCTTTCACTGCTTTGACTTCTGTCGATATTTTAAGCATGTTAGCGGACGCAGATCAGCTCTTGGAAATGGTGTTTAGCTAGCATCAAAGTGCAAACGATCATCAAATGATCATTGTTCGCGAACCATTATCCACAGGTAATCCACAGATAGTTTTGATGAGACCGGCAAGGCCGACAGGTGGATATCATGCACCGCTGACGCGCTGGTAGTGCGATGAATCTTTGCCAAAACATGCCCGCAGGAGGCCGACGATGCTGCCGAGACGCGAGGCTGCCTTCACCAGGGTTCTTCCCTTCGTAAACGGCATAGCAATCAGGTAAAGACAAACCGACAATATCCTGCCGACAAGTGAGCCCGGCAAACGCAGAAGCGTTATGATTCGTCTTTTCCGCAATTTGGCTCGCATCTCGATAGTGCTGATGTCGCGGCTGCGCCGGTACTGATAGGCAAAAGTTAGCCGGTCTTGCGGCACGGTTTCATAGGCAATTGCCTGGGGGGTCCAGCCCGTATTGGCACCAAGCTTGCTGGCATCGGCCCAAAGCCGCCAATCCTCGCCGCCCGCCAAGGCAAGGCCATTGTCAAAACGCACACCAGTTCGGCGGAAGAACGCCAGATTTCCCATCCAACTTCCGGTTGCGATCCTTATGCGATGCACCTGACCGCTATTACGCTTGCTCAGATATTTTGCCTCGCTCTTCCGGTTGGCCAGTTCCATGCCGGACCAGATCATTTTCTGCCACAGGGTTGCATCGGAAGCCGGTGGCGCGAGGCGGACAGGCGATCCGACAATATCCAGATCATAGGTGTCACGCTCGGCAAGCAATTGTATCAGCCAGTCCAGCTCCACCATCTCGTCATCATCCGCGAAGGTGAGCAAATCATCGCCTGCATCAATCGCGCATTCGAGAACGCGATTGCGCGCAAAGGCGATGCCAAGACACGGTTCTATCTCATACCGGACGGAATATTGCGGGACCTGCCTGCGAAATGCGTCCACGACGCCCTGCAGCGTGGCTTGATCATTGTTTTCAACAATGAGGAAACGGATGCGCGTCCCCTCCGGCACGCGCATATGCGCGTAGGAATTCAAAAGATTTTGCAACATCAACGGACGATTGCGGGTGATCGTGCCAATACAGATGCTACGCTTGCGTGTAATTTCTCCGGATATGACCGCCATGATCAGCCGGTCACGGATTTACGCAAAACATTCAGCCAGCCATCGGTGCGACGAACGATCTTACGCGGCAAGAGCAGTTTGTCATCATCGGGTGTTGCCCGGCCCCGCTGGGTCGTGGTGGCAGTCGTAAAGCCCGCTTCCTCAACTATCTTCCTGACATCACCGGACAAATCGCCATAGGGATAACAAAAGGCATTCACAGCGCTGCCAAGCATGTCTTCGAGTTCGCGTCGTGAACCGGTAATCTGGCGCCGGGCTTCGTCAAGACCGACCTGTGCCAGATGCACATGATCAAGCGTATGAGCACCAACTTCGTGCCCCATTGCAGCCCATTCCAGCATTTCCGCTTTGGACATGCATGGCGCATGGGGAACGCCTACGGGCACGTCCCATTCATTGAAGCCCCCGATCTGCCGGCTGACGAAATAATTTGTTGCGGTGAAGCCAAGTTCGTTAAGAACAGGCAGAGCGTGGACATAGACGTTACGGAAACCGTCATCAAAGGTAACGCCAACCACCTTGCCGGTCTTTTCACCTGCGAGATAGGGTTGCAAATCGCGCATCGACAGCCCCGTATAGCCCATGCGTTTGAGCCATTTCATCTGGCGCTGAAAATTGCCGGGGTCCACGGTCAAATAGCGGAATGGGCTGCCCCGTCCTGCTGGCTTATCGATCTGATGATACATCAATATAGGTATTGGCATTTTACCTAAGCTCAGATGAAAATCGGGGCATTTTGAAATCTCTGAAACAAGAGGGGTATAGCAGGTCTGCTTCCCGCATAGTGGACATATCAATTGTGCCTTTTTCAGCGCAATAATCACTGAATGACTAAAATAATTTGATTCTCGGCAACCGGTTACATCTCCAAGATGACGGCTGGATTGCCGCCGCCAGAATTCGGGATATAAATTGACCCATGCAAGGGAGCCAAATGATATTATGACCATTCTGCTGCGGATTGAAGGAGCAATGGTGGCTGCGCTTGCCATAACAGCTTATTCGCTTTTTGGCCTTAGCTGGTGGCTTTTTATTGTGCTCTTCCTTGTGCCCGATATCTCAATGCTAGCCTATCTCAAAGGTCCGAAGATTGGTGCGATCTGCTATAACGCGGTGCATCTTTACGCTCTGCCAATCATTCTTCTGGCGGCAGGCTGGTGGTCCGGCTCCAAGCTCGTCTTGTCGATTGGTTTGATATGGGTGTTCCATATTGCCATTGATCGCGCTCTTGGATACGGCCTGAAATTCTACAGTGCGTTTCAGGACACCCATCTTGGACGCATCGAAAAAAAGGCATGAACCAACTTATCTTCCAAGATCAATAGTTGCACGAATCCATTTCCTGCTTGAAGCGTTCGATCCACCATGTAGCGGCGGGCCCAAGGGGCCTGTCTGCCATGTGAAGCGCAAAAAGCGGATAACTCCCCTCGGGATAGGGTTCGAGATCAAGCTCAACCAACCGGCCCTCGGCAACATCATCGCGTATCATCCATTTGGGCAGACCACCCCACCCCAGACCGGCAATCATCAATTGATGCTTGATGCCGACATCAGTCAATCGCCATGTCTTGTAGGCAAATACACCAAAATTCAGGCCCTTGGTCTGTTCGGAAAGGTCGGTGACGACGAGTTGAACGTGATCGCGGATGAATGATAGCGGAACTGGCCCTTTGTAAAGGGCAAGCGGATGATCCGGTGCCGCGACGGGTGTCATCGTCATCAGGCCAACCCGAATTGTCACCAGGTCATCGCTTGGCTGAAGCGGTGATCCGCCAATGCCGATATCTGCCTGCTTTTTCAACACAAGATCCCACACCATACCCAGCGCGCCAACATGCAGACGCAGACTGACGGTCGGAAATTGCTGCTGAAAGGCCTTCAAAACATGGATGAGAACCGGAGAGGGTACGGACACATCAATGGCAATCGAGATTTCCGCTTCGAGGCCCGCTTTGAGGCCTTCGGCGCGCGCCCTCAAGCTTTGCAGGGCTGACGCCATGCGCCGCGCATCCTCAAGCATGGCGAGACCCGCATCGGTCAATCGCGGTTGCTTTGTTCCCACACGAGTAAAAAGCTGCAGTTCAAGCTGGGATTCCAGATTGGCAATCGTATAGCTGATAACCGATTGAGAGCGGTTAAGGAGCCGGGCAGCGGCAGAGAAACTGCCAGTGTCGGCAACGGCAAGAAACACCTGGAGCTGATCGAGTGTTGGGTTCGGCTGCATGATCTATCTACTTTTTCGATGAGTTTGATAGATATTTTCACAGTTTTCTAAATGGATGTCGAGGGCCAAATTACAGGCACGAAATCAATCATCCTTTTAGAAGGTACATAAATCATGTCATCCATTCTTCTCGTTACATCCAGCCCTCGCGGTGCTGCATCGCATTCAACCGCGGTTGCCAAAGAGTTTGCAAACAAGCTGCAGCGGGCAACGCCCGGTAGCCAGATTGTTACCCGCGATCTTGCCAGCCATCCGCTACCGCACATCGACGCGGAATACACAGCTGGTATCTATACACCGGTTGAGGCACGCACACTTGAGYAGCAGCGCGCTGTTGCCGTTTCGGATAAGGCTGTCGACGAACTCTTTGCAGCAGACAGCATTGTAATTTCGACAGGCTTCATCAATTTCAGCATCTCTTCAACGCTGAAATCATGGATCGATCACATAGCCCGTGCGGGCAAGACATTCAGCTATGGCGAAGACGGCCCCAAGGGCCTTGTAACCGGGAAGAAAGTCTACCTCGTGATCGCTTCGGGCGGCGTTTACTCGGAAGGACCCGCTTCAGGTATGGATTATGCTACGCCGTACCTCAAATCCGTGCTCGGTTTCCTTGGCATGACGGACGTTGACGTTGTTCGCATCGAAGGTATTGGCATGGGTCCGGAAGCAGCAGCCAAGGCGATTGCGACGGCAGAGGAACAAACCAGCCATTTGGCCCTTGCGGCCTAAAAGATCAAATCAGTGAGGGGTGGATACCAATCCACCTCTTTGTCCATGTAATAAAATGGATTTTTCGAACAGAAGAGCGATCCGCTTATGAGTGGTCTGCTACTTCGGTGCCTTGTGTTCGGCTTCATCAAGCCGACGGAGCTGGTCGAGCAAGCTCTCGGGCACGGTGTCTTCCACCTTGTAGATACCGGCAGCACGTATTGCCGTCCTGTAGGACGACTGCGATATCTGTCGTCGCAGGATTCTTGATAACTGTTTTTCGTTGGTCCGGTTGGTGCCGTCCATCGCATTACTCCAAACGCTACTTCGTGGTCTTAAACACCTTCCCAGCGAAGAAGGTTCCCCTTTTCTAGACTTATGTCCGTTAAGACAATGTGTCTCTCCGCCGCATGGCCAGCGGAAAGACAAATGTCGTTACCTCATTGGGAACTGTCCGCGTCGGCAGGCGTTGTAATGCAACCTTTCCTCCGACCAATGGGGTATGTTTTGTACGAAATATTTCAGTACCTTAATTCCTTGCCCATCGTTCAGCACGTCCTGACTCTTGCGGTTGCCTATGTGCTTGCCTTTCCGATCGGATGGGAGCGGGAAATCGAAGAGCGCAGTGCAGGCATGCGCACATTTCCTCTTGTCGCACTTGCCAGCTGTGGCTTTATTCAGGGCACCGAAGGTGTCATGGGAGAGCATCCGGAAGCTACAGCGCGCATCATCGAAGGATTGATTACTGGTGTCGGTTTCATCGGCGGCGGCGCGATCCTGCAAATGAAGGATTCAGTGCGCGGCACGGCTACCGCCGCCAGTATATGGGCGACCGGTGCCATCGGCGTTGCTGTTGGCCTGGAGAGTTACGATGTGGCTTTTATCATCTCCCTCGTCACCTTCCTGACGTTGCGACTAATGCTGCCGCTCAAAAAGGAAACCAAGGAAAAGTAAGCTAGCGGCCCGAATTGCGGCTTCCCAGAGCTTTTTCCCAAATCAGGGCCGATTCGACGATGGCATCGAGATTGTCGAGACGCGGTTCCCAACCCAGATCTTTTCTGGCTCGTGCGCTGTCAGCGACGATGGATGCTGCATCCCCTGGACGGCGATCCGTGAGGCGAGCGTCAATTGGTGCCCCATGCACTCGTTCGACGCTTTCAATCACTTCGCGCACGGAATATCCCCGGCCATAACCGCAATTGGCGGTGAGGCTGCTGGCGCCTGTGCGCAACCGGTCCAGTGCAAGGCGGTGGGCTGCAACGAGGTCACTCACGTGAATATAATCGCGCACGCACGTACCATCGGGCGTGGGAAAGTCGTGGCCGTAAATTTCCATATAGGGCCGTTTGCCAAGGGCTGTTTCACAAGCAACCTTGATCAGATGGGTCGCCCCTCTTGTGGATTGACCGGATCGGCCCTTGGGATCAGCACCAGCAACATTGAAATAGCGAAGGGCCGTGTAACGGAAATCATGGGCTGCTGCCGTGTCACGCAACATCCATTCGGTCATCAGTTTGGAAACACCATAGGGTGATTGCGGTTGAAGCGTCGTATCCTCGGTGACGGGCTCCATACCACCATCGCCATACACAGCGGCCGTTGATGAAAAAATGAAATTCCTCACATCCGATTTGATGACCGCTGCGATAAGGGAACGGGATTTTGAGGTGTTGTTTTCATAATATGTGAGCGGGTCGCGAACCGAATCCGGCACGACGACCGAACCGGCAAAGTGAATGACCGCATCAACATAATTGCGCTCAATGGTTTCACGGACAAGGTGCTGATCCGCAATATCGCCGACTATGAGTTTGGCTTCCGGCGGTACTGCCCATTCAAATCCGGTTGATAGACGGTCGATGACAACAACGGACTCCCCCGAGTCCAATAATTCCCAGACCATGTGGCTGCCAATATATCCGGCACCGCCGGTTACGAGTACTGTCATCTGTTAACCTCTGAACCATGAATACAGCTCTCAGCGGTCATCTTGCCGTATTTCGGCAAGAGTGCAAAGCCTTGAAGCGACAGCATAAAAATTCTTCAGCCAAAACACTTTATGCAGCAGGAACACCTCGGACTGAACATCTTCCCGAAAGGCGGCGTCCGTCTTTCGCAAATCCCTGGCACTATAGGGCATGCTGAACTTGGACGCTGTCATTTACCAAGCGTGGCAAATTGCCCACCTTCCCATCATGGATTTTAAGCAGCAAAAACGGTAGTAAGTTTGTGATACAGGAGCAGTACATGGACTATCGTCGGTTTTTCGAAGACGCGATCGACCAGTTGCACGCTGAAAAGCGTTATCGGGTCTTTGCTAATCTGGAACGGATCGTGGGAAAATTTCCGCGCGCGCTTTGGCGTACCGCTGATGCCACACGCGAAATCACCGTATGGTGTTCCAATGATTATCTCGGAATGGGTCAGCATCCATCCGTGATCGCTGCCATGCATGATGCATCCAGCCGCATGGGCTCCGGCGCCGGCGGCACCCGTAATATCTCGGGTAATAATCATCCGCTTGTAGAGCTTGAAAACGAACTGGCCGACCTTCACAACAAGGAAGCCGGTCTGGTCTTTACGTCAGGGTTTGTATCCAACGAGGCGTCAATCTCAACCATCGCACGGCTTCTGCCCAATTGCCTGATTCTTTCCGATGAGTTGAACCATGCTTCGATGATTGAAGGCGTTCGTCGCTCCGGTGCAGAGAAGAAGATTTTCCGTCACAATGATGTGGCGCACCTTGAAGACCTGTTGAAAGCAGCAGGCAAGGAACGCGCCAAGCTGATCGTGTTCGAATCTGTTTATTCGATGGATGGCGATATCGCGCCGATTGCAGCGATTGCCGATCTGGCCGAAAAATACAATGCCATGACCTATATTGATGAGGTCCATGCAGTTGGCATGTATGGCAATCGTGGCGGCGGCATCACCGATCAGGAAGGCCTTTCAGACCGTATCGATATTATTGAAGGCACACTGGCCAAGGCTTTCGGCACGCTCGGCGGCTATATTACTGGAGCCAAGACGGTGATCGATGCGGTTCGCTCCTATGCGCCCGGCTTTATTTTCACCACGGCCCTACCCCCGGTCATTGCAGCGGCTGCCACCCAGTCGATTCGCCATCTGAAAGTATCGCAGGAAGAGCGCAGACTGCATCAGCGTCAGTCGCAACTTACCAAAGATATTCTGGCTTCGGCAAACCTGCCTGTCATGCACTCGCAAACGCACATCGTCCCGATCCATGTTGGCGATCCCGAGTTGTGCAAAATGGCAAGCGACCGGCTGCTTGAAGTTCATGGGATCTATATCCAGCCAATCAATTATCCCACTGTCCCGCGCGGAACCGAACGTTTGCGCATCACTCCAACGCCGTTCCATTCCGATGAGCTGGTGCTTGAATTGAAGGACGCTCTGGTTGAAGTCTGGACCGCTCTTGGCATTCCCTTCGCCAAGGACAGCACACCATCAGTCAAAACAAACGAACGCGTGGTCACACTCGCCGTATCCAAGGCGGGTGGCTGAAACACCATTTTCTGAAGTTAGACAGGCCCGTCATTTCGTTCGAGATGGCGGGCTTATTTGTTTGCACTGGCACCGCTCAACCAACGGGCGAGAAATGGCACAGCGAGCGCAATCATCAGGAACCGCGCTACGTGATGGGATGCCACATAGGATGGATCAACGCCGAGCGAGAAGGCAATCACAGTCAAAGCTTCCAGCGCGCCGGGCGCAAAGGCAAGCGCGATCTGTGCAGGATGGATATCCAGAATGTACCAGACCGCAAAAGCGGCTAGAAACGATGCGACGGTTCCGATGATGAACGCACAGAGAGCCGCGGGCAGATAACGCACGAGTTGGGTGCGATGCTCCGCACCAACCCGTGAGCCAATCAGAACACCCAGAATAATCAATCCGATATCAGCAATGGAGCGCGGCACGACGGCTGTCACCAACGATGCCCCGTGCAGCAAGGCGCTTGCCAGCAGAGCCCCCAACATCATGCCACCGGGCACGCGGGTGAAGTGGCCAAGCAGCGCACCGCCAAGGCCGCAGACAAACAGGATAAGTGCCTCCTGCACCGTCCAGTTATAATTCATCTCAACAACAACGTGCGGCGCGTTCTTTGCGATGATCGCCAGCAGTGGCGCGAGAAAGCCGATTAGCAGCAGAAGCCGGATACATTGAACCACGGTGATCTTGACCATATTGGCCTGCGTTCCCATCGCCGCAACCAGCACGAAGGAAAGCGCACCCGGCAGTGACGAAAACAGGGCTGTGGGCCCATCCCAGCCAAACCCTTTGCGCAGCATCAGATAGGTGAGCCCCGTCACAGCGACGAGCGCAACAAAGAGCATGAGAAAACTCACCGGCCATAACACCATCTGGTTGATCGTATCAGGCGAAACGCCGGAACCAGCCTGAATGCCCAGCATAAAGAAGACGAAGACCCGCAACCAGTCAGGCAAATGAATACGAACACCCGACAGCGATGCGGCCGTAACCGCGAGCGTTGATCCAAGTAGGAATGGGATAGGCAGACCAACAAAACCGGCGCTGAAAGCGCCAGCCGAGGCAATGAAAAGGGAAAGAATGGTGGCCTGGGTATTGTTCAGATGTATGCGATTCAACGTTTCCGAATCCAGTCTGCGAGGCGATCGGCAGCCTCCTCGACCTGATCGATTCGTCGGGCAAAACACAGTCGCAGGAAGGCTTCACCACCATCCCCAAAAGCTGTGCCGGGCGCAAGGCCAACCTTTGCTTGATCGACAATATCAAAGGCTGCACGGTATGAATCCGTGACACCCTCAATACCGAAGAGCAGATAGAAAGCGCCCGCAGGCGGTGACAAACGCACCCTGCCGGTGGCCGCAAGTTTGGCACAGAGAATGTCGCGGGCCTTGTGCGCGCGATCAACCTGCATTCGGATAAATTCGTCACCATGATCAAGCGCAGCAACGGCACCGCGCTGCATGAATTGCGCAACACCCGATGTTGAATACTGAATGAGGTTCTCTACAGTTTTGCCAAGGGAAGGATGGACGGTCATCCAGCCCACCCGCCAACCCGTCATGGCCCAGTTCTTGGAAAAGCTGTTGACGAAAATAATGCGGTCATCCGGGTCCATGACATCAAAGAAAGACGGTGACCGCTGCGCACCGTAATAAAAATGGGTGTAGATCTCATCGGCAACGATCCACAGACCGTGCTGGCGCGCAATCTGCAATATCTCTTTCAGTGTTTCGAGATCGGCAGTCCAACCCGAAGGATTTGATGGAGAATTGATGAACAGCGCCTTTGTTTTTGGCGTGATTGCGTCGCGGATTTTCTGGGGATCAAGTGTCCAGCCATTTCCGGTGAAATCCTGAATGACAGGAACCGGTGTTGCACCGGCAATACCGGCTGCGGCGGCAAAATTCGGCCATGCGGGCGACAGATAAATCACTTCATCCCCTGCCCCCGCAGTGGCCTGAATCGCAAGCTGGATCGATTGCATGCCGGAGCCCGTGATATAAAAATGATCTACAGGCAGATCAACATTGAAATGGCGCTTGTGATAATCAGCCAGCGCCTGCCGCAATTCGGGAATGCCTGCCTGCCAGGTGTAGAAGGTCTCGCCATTGGCCAAGCCAGCACTTGCAGCATCACGGATGAAATCCGGTGTCGGTAGATCACCTTCGCCCGCCCATAAAGGAATGACACCCTCCTGCCGCCTTCCGTGGTTCATCACGGCAACAATGCCGCTTTCGGGAGCGACAGCGGCTTCGTGGCGCAAATGTTCGATCAGACCCATATGATTTTCTCCAATGCCAGAGGCCAGACGTAACGCAACGAAACTTAATAATCACGTGGATATTTGTGATGTTCCCATCACCGCCGCTGATAGTCTGCTGACGACTTCCTGACAGGTACAAACAAAAACCCCGGCACGGGGCCGGGGTTTTCAAATACGTACGAAACGCCTCAGCGTTTGGCGAGCAGATCGCGGATGTCAGTAAGTAATACTTCTTCCTTGGTCGGCGCAGCAGGAGCTTCAGGGGCAACAGGCTCCTTCTTCTTGAGCCTGTTCATGGCTTTCACCACCATGAAGAGAACCCAGGCAATGATCAGGAAGTTGATCACCAGGGTGATGAAGTTGCCGTAAGCAAGCGTTGCACCGGCAGCGCGTGCGGCAGCCAGTGTAGCAGCGGGTGCTCCCGCCAATTGGATATACATGTTGGAAAAGTCTACGCCACCTGTAAGAAGCCCGATAATCGGCATCAGGATGTCGTTAACAATCGAGTCAACCAGTTTGCCAAAAGCACCGCCAATGATCACACCAATGGCGAGATCGACCATGTTTCCCTTCAAGGCAAATTCTTTGAATTCCTTTAGCATGATATACCACTCTCCAGTATTCCGTGTTAATTGGAAGCTGTCAGTCCCCAGTGATGCGATGTGCAACACAGATTGACAGTAACAGATGTTCCTAAATTATTAACAAAAAGTTTTGTTTTATAAGTAGATACGCATTCACTACCGCAGATTTTCCCGCATTCCCATTTTGAGATCGATCCATTTTCATGAGGGCATTTGCCGCTATTTAACGGAAGGTTGAGGCCCATGGTGGGCTGGACTGGCGCGCTCGTCGCACTTTTATATCTCCTGGCACATTATGTGCGTACCAAGACAATTGACCGGCATGCTGACAGCGAAAACAGCAGGGACCGACCGCTCATCCATGCCTTGAGTTTGCGGCAAACCAATGCACATCTCGATGCACGCGTTCGCGAACGGACGGCAGAGCTTACACATGCAAATGAAGAACTGGCAAAAGCACAGCGCCGGGCCGAAGAAGCCAATAACAGCAAGACACGTTTGCTGGTGGATGCGGGGCACGATATCCTGCAACCGCTCAGCGCCGCCCGGCTTTATGCGTCCGCACTGACCGAGCAATTGGGCGATTCGCATCAGAGAGCGTTGGCGGCCAGCCTCGATTCGTCTCTCGAGGCAGTAGAGTCGATCTTCAACACGTTGCTGGACATTTCACGATTGGATGCGGGTGCTGTGAAGCCTGTTGTTTCTGTCTTTGCGCTGAACACACTTTTAGAGCAAGTGATAGGAGATTTTTTGCCTGCGGCCGGCCAGAAGGGTCTTGAACTCAAACTTGTTGCGAGTTCGGCCATCGTTGCGACAGACCGCAACCTCTTACGCCGATTGCTTCAAAACCTCGTTTCGAACGCGGTCAAGTACTGCAAGTCAGGCAAGATACTGGTCGGGGTGCGCCGCCGGGGCCAAATGCTTGAGGTTCAGGTTCTTGATACGGGCATTGGCATTGCCAGATCAAAGCTGAATATCATCTTTCGTGAATTCTCCCGGCTCTCCGAGGGTATGATGGAATCGGAGGGACTCGGCCTTGGTCTATCGATCGTTGAACGCATAGCCAAGACTCTCGACATGTCTATTGATGTTCATTCAAACCTTGGAAAAGGCTCAGTTTTCTCGGTACGGATGCCGGTGTCAGAAACCAAAGCATCTGCGCTTGCCAAAAAGATGCCGGCCCTACGGCACTCCAGTCCATTGGATGGCCTGGCAATTCTTTGCATTGACAATGATGAGCGTTCGCTTTCTGCCATGAAAGCACTCCTGCAAAGCTGGGGATGCAAAGTGGACGTATTGAACCACAGCGGTGCTTTAAGCAGCTTTTGCCAAAATCACACGTCAGCGCCGGATGTCATCCTTACCGATTACAACCTCGGTGAAGCAACGGGTATTGACCTCGTTGAATACGCACGCAACCACTATGATTGCCAGATAAAGGCTGCGCTCGTTACTGCCGAGCGATCCAACCAATTGCGCGTCCACGCCATGTCCACCGATGTTTCGATTATCAACAAGCCCGTCAAGCCCGCAGCCCTCAGAGCACTCCTTTCGTACTTTCAACTAGCTGATAGCTGCAGTTAAATTGCGCTCAGGTCTACTGCAATTCAACAAGTTCAGTGTTCAAGGTCGCTGTATCGGACTTGAAACGCGAAAAACGAATGACTGCCTGTGTCCGGCTTTCAACACCGAGCTTATTCAGAACAGCCGACACATGCGCCTTGATGGTCGCCTCCGATACATTAAGCTCATGGGCGATTTGCTTGTTCAGCATGCCGCCAGCCATCATGCCAAGAACACGCCCCTGCTGTGGCGTTAGCCGGCGCAAACAAGCAATCAACTCATAATGCTCAGCATCAAGAGAGCTCTCGTCCTCGCACGCGGGCGGCGACCAGATTTCACCGTCAAATATTTTGCTGACAGCAAGGCCAATTTTATCGGGCGTCGACGACTTGGAAATAAAGCCCGATGCGCCCAGTGCAAGAGCTGCGCGAACGGTGAACAGATCGTCAGTTGCCGAAACAACTGCAATCGGGATGGTCGGGCACAGCGCGCGCAAGATAATCAAGCCAGTCAGGCCACTTACCCCGTTCAATGCAAGATCAAGAAGCACCAGATCAACATCAAATACGTCGAGTAACAGATCCTTGGCACTCTCGAGATCGCCTACCTCAATAATTTCCGCGTCCCATGGCTGCATACCAAGGGCTGCTTTCAATGCGCCGCGGAAAAGTGGATGATCGTCCACAATGACAAACTTAAATTTCATTATTGAAAAGTCCTTATTTCGAAAATATCAGCAACTGTAATTTATTGATTTTAATGCTTTCGACTAAAGCGCATTTACCTGATATATCAAGACAAATTTAGTCCGCACAAAAGTTTTAAACGCATACGGTTTGTCCGTTGATGTCTGCTAAACACATGAATTGACTTGGCAAAACCATAATCCCGCGCAATCATACGTACATTACGGACAATCTTCGAAAGAAAGATGCATGATCACCAATACTCTTTACCCCGAGACCCAGCCCTATTCCGAGCAGATGCTTGCTGTGTCCGATTTGCACAGTATCCATGTGGAGGAATGCGGCAATCCCAACGGTAAACCGGTTATCATGATCCATGGCGGGCCAGGCGGCGGGATTAATCCCACCATGCGCCGCCTGCATGATCCGGAGCTTTACCGCATCATTCTGTTTGACCAGCGTGGTTGTGGAAAATCAACGCCTTATGCTGAATTGCGTGAGAACACGACATGGGATCTTGTGGCCGATATGGAGCGCATCCGCGAGCATTTCGGTATCGAGAAATGGCAGGTTTTTGGTGGCTCATGGGGTTCGACCCTTGCACTCGCCTATGCCCAGACGCATCCGGCACACGTCACCGAATTGATCTTGCGCGGCATCTTCATGATCCGTCGCTTTGAGATTGAGTGGTTCTACTCAAACGGTGCGAGCATTATCTATCCTGATCGTTTTGAAGCCTATCAGGAGCATATTCCAGAGGCGGAGCGTGGTGATATGATTGCCGCCTATTACAAACGCCTTACCGATGAGGACCCGGCCGTTCGCTTGGCAGCGGCCAAATTGTGGGCACGGTGGGAAGGCTCAGCGCTTTCCCTTTTGCCAGATCCAGCGCGAGAAGAGGCTTTCGCCGGAGACCACTTTGCCATCGCGTTTGCGCGCATCGAGTGCCACTATTTCCAGAACAAGGGCTTCTTCGACACGGATGATCATCTCCTGCGCAATGCCCATCTGATCCGCGAGATTCCGGGCGTTCTGGTGCATGGCCGCTATGACATGTGCACGCCGCTGTTGAACGCCTGGCATTTGAAAAAGGTCTGGCCGGAAGCCGATTTACGGATTGTTGAAGATGCCGGTCATTCGGTCACAGAACCGGGCATTGTTCATGAATTGATCTCAGCAACCAAGAAGTTTGCTACTTCTTAGGCACCTATGGCAATCGGCTCTTATTACGGCCGGTTGCCACTTCACACAGCAGATGTTTGCGTCACGCAGCCAGATGTTTGCGCCGTGATTTAACCACCCATAAATGGCCGAACGGATCGGTGAGGACGCCGACCCGATCACCATTGTCAAGTTCTTCGACGGCATTGCGCACATGGCCGCCTTCCGATGTGGCATGGTGCATGACACGATCGACATCGTCTACATGGATATCGAGCATGACGGGGGTCGCACCAATGGCGTGAACCGAGCGCGGGCCACCCATTGAAGCATCCGCGTCGCGTTTCGGATTTGCACCAACAATCATGATCACTGATGCACCCATCCGCATTTCAGCGGCAATCAATTCGCCATTGTGCAGATAAGGCCGCCCGACAATTCGCGCACCAAACACATTCTCATAGAAATCCAGGGCCATTTGCTGGTCGCCGTGGCGCACAAAAAGCCGGATGGAAATCTCACCGATCAATCTTGGGCCCTCGTTCATCCTGTCCCTCCAGCGTCAATTATTGAACACTAAAGTCGTATAATTACGAGAACAAATCAAGAACAAAATGATGCCGAGAAGCAAGGATCTGCTATTATCCGTGGAAAACAGCCCCTGAAAATCATGCGGAAATTCGTGCGGTTCAGGTCTTCTGGGGTTCTGCCTTCGAGCCCTTGTCATCGTTCTCGAATTCCTTGGCGATGCCCATGAAACGACGCATGAATTTCTCCATGTAGCTCAAGCCTTTTTCAAATTCTTCATCGGAAGGCAGCGCATCGCGAACCACCGGAGGAATTTTGCCTATGCTCGCCACCGTGTCTTCCAATTTGGCGACACGGGTTTTTAGATCAGCCAGATCCTCCTCATAGGCTTTGCGCTCTTCTGTGGCGAGCTTGCAGACCAGCTGGCCGGATTTTTCCTGACAGATAGACATCTCGCCTGTTTTGTTGTTCAGCCTGATATAACCGGTTTCGGTCTTTTCCAGTGAGTAGCTCATCGTGTCTTCAGCAAAAACACCGGTTGAGCCAGCGATAGCCAGAAGTGGAACAGCCGTAACGGCGGCAAAGAGAGTTCGTGTGCGTGACATGACTGACCTCCGAAATGCAGAACACCGAGCTTGAGCGGATAATACGCCGAAAATAGGAATTCGGGTCGAGATTTCTGTTACCGATGCCAGTCTACTCTTTGCGCATTGCGGTTTTGCGTCTAGTAAAACCGCATGAGCAAATTGATTTACAAGATTGCCCCAAGGGCACTTTGGCAGGCGGCAGAAGCTGCCGGTGTGTTTGATGGCGCCCCGATTGACCATGCCGACGGCTATATTCATTTTTCCACCGCTGCACAGGCGGTGGAAACGGCTGCCAAACACTTTGTTGGACAGGATGACCTGCTTTTGATTGCAGTCGAAGCTGACCGACTTGGCGAAGCCTTGAAGTATGAAGTTTCCCGCGGCGGTGATCTTTTCCCGCATCTCTATGCATCACTCCCCATGGATGCAGTTCTATGGGTCAAACCACTGCCGCTTGATGCTGGCGGCAAACACCAGTTCCCGGAGATGGATGCATGAGTGGGCTGTTCCAGTCGATTGGCCGCAAAGTTCTCTTCACTTTCGACCCGGAAGATGCCCACGGCATGTCGATCAAGGCGTTGAAAACGGGACTCGTTCCCTCCTGTGCCTCAACGAGTGATCCAGCCTTGCGTGTTGAGATTGCGGGACTGAAGTTCCCAAATCCACTGGGTATGGCGGCGGGTTACGACAAGAATGCCGAAGTGCCGGATGCTTTATTGAAACTTGGCTTCGGTTTTGCTGAAATCGGCACTCTCACGCCGCTGGCACAATCCGGCAATCCAAAGCCGCGCATTTTCCGTCTTGTTGAAGACAATGCCGTGATCAATCGCCTTGGCTTCAACAATGAAGGCCATGAGGCTGCATTTCAGCGCCTTTCATCACGCAAGAACCATCCGGGAATTGTCGGGGTCAATATCGGAGCCAACAAGGATTCGGCTGATCGCGTGGCAGACTATGTCGCCGGTATCCGCAAATTCCATAAGCTTGCAAGTTACTTCACCGTCAATATCTCTTCGCCGAACACGCCCGGTCTGCGTGACCTGCAGGCACGGGACAGTCTCAAGGAATTGCTCGGCAAGGTACTGGAAGCACGCGATGAAGTTGCCGCTCAGTCTGGCGCAAGACGGTCCGTATTTCTGAAGATCGCACCTGATTTGCCTGACGCAAGCCTTGATGATATCGCTGCCGAGGTTGGACTGCATGCGCTTGATGGTCTGATCATCTCCAACACCACGCTGTCACGCACTGGTTTGCGCAGCGCGAAAAACACAGGCGAGGCTGGTGGACTTTCAGGCGCGCCGATCTTTACCCGCTCGACAATTGTTCTGGCTAAAATGCGCCAGCGTGTTGGACCTGCTCTGCCAATCATCGGTGTTGGAGGCATCGACAGCGCCAGGACGGCAATCGCAAAAATCCGCGCGGGCGCTGATCTTGTCCAGCTCTACACGAGCATGATCTATCGCGGCCCCGGGCTTGCTGCCGAGATTATCAAGGATATGTCAGCGGCACTAAAACGCGATGGCGTGAGCAACATTGCTGAACTGCGTGACCGCGATGTTGCTGATTGGGCCGGCAAAGATATTCCCGCCTGATCGGCGAGCGTAATTTCGCCATTGTTCCGCAATCCAACGGAACAGCGATATTCCCAACCACATGGAAACAGAGTGATGACAAGCAAAAGACGGGTTGCAGTTCTCTTTGGCGGACGTTCAGCCGAACACGAGGTTTCCCTGCTTTCTGCCAGCAATGTCGTCAAGGCCATCGATACGTCAAAATACGAAATAGTGCCCATTGGCATCACACGCAGCGGGCAATGGCTGCTTGTTGAACTTGAAGATGGCGGACTGCCAAAGGCAGTGCCGACAACCGGATCAGAGGTCAGCCTGCTGCCGGGTGGTAAAGGTCGTCTTTTGGTTATTCCCGCAAGCGGCGCGCCGCATGAACTGCCGCCTGTCGATATTGTGTTTCCAGTGCTGCACGGCCTTTACGGTGAAGATGGCTCTGTGCAGGGATTGGCCGAAGTCGCTGATGTGGCCTATGTCGGCTGCGGTATTCTCGGGTCCGCTGCGGCGATGGATAAGGACATTGCCAAGCGCCTGCTTAAAGAGGCAGGACTGCCAGTCGCGCGTGGCGTGACGATCCAGTTTGGCGAAACGGCCTCTTTTGACGATATCGCACGCGATCTTGGGACGCCGGTCTTTATCAAACCAGCCCGGCAAGGCTCATCCGTCGGTGTCGGCAAGGCAGCAACGGCAGAAGCCTTTGATGCGGCTGTTAAAGAGGCCTTCAAGCACGACCGTAAGCTTATCGTAGAAGAATTCGTTCAGGCGCGCGAGATTGAATTCGGCGTGCTGGAACATGGCGATGGATCGTTGACTGTCTCGGTTCCCGGCGAGATCGCTCCAGCGGCAAGCCATGGGTTTTATACCTATGAGGCCAAGTATATCGACGCGGATGGGGCCGCCCTGTCTATTCCAGCCAATCTCCCGGACGCTGTCACAGGGCAGTTGCAGGATATGGCGGGCCGGGCATTCCGGGCCTTGGGCTGTGAAGGCATGGCCCGCGTTGATTTCTTTGTTCGGCCCGATATGAGCATGGTTGTCAACGAGGTCAATACCATACCGGGCTTCACCAATATCAGCATGTATCCGAAGGCGCTTGGAGCGACTGGCATCCCCTATCCCGAACTCGTGGGCAAGCTGATCCAGCACGCTCTGGACCGTGCCGAACGCCTACGCAGTTGATCTAGTTGGCGAACTGCAACCGTGCCCGCCGCGGCAGGATGGCCAGAAGCGACAGCCCACGCAATCCAAGGAAAAGATGCAGCGCCAGCCAGAGCCCGTGATTGCCCATAAATTGCGGCAGCACGTAGTAAGCGGCGAAATAACCGAGAAGTGACAGGATCATCATGTTGCGCATGTCGCGCGACCATGTGGCACCGATGAAGACGCCGTCCATATGGAAGGCCAACAGGCCGGTGACAGGAGCCAAAGCTGCCCATGGCATGTAAAGGGCTGCCATGGCCTGAACATCAGCCGACTTGATCAGCAGGGCAACAATGGCGTTGCCATAGGTCAGGAAGAAAAGTGCCATCAGCGAAGCCAGAACCAGCCCCCACAGGAATGACAGCTTGATGCCGCGATCAAAGGCCGGGCGATAATGCGCGCCTACCGCACGGCCGGAAATCTGCTCCGCGGCCGTGGTTACACCATCGATCAAATAGCCTGAAATCAGCAGAAAATTCATCAAAACGGCGTTCGTCGCTAATGTCACTGCACCCGCTTCGGTACCAGCGCGGGTAAAATAGGCATAGGCGATAAGCAGAAAGAAAGAACGCAACATGATATCGCGGTTGACCGCAAACATGCGGCGTATGGCATGCATATCGAGGATACGCGCAAGAGACGGGTTGGGTACTGCGCGAAATTGCCAGTAGACCATCATCAAACCGACCAGAAGCGCCACGCTTTCGCCGAGAACTGTTCCCCAGGCAATACCCGCAACACCCCAACCGAGAACGAGGCCCAGCCAATAGGTCATGATGACATTGACACCGTTCAGCAGGAATTGCAGGTAAAGTCCCTGCATCGCCTTTCCCTGTCCTAGCAACAGCCCAAGCACGACGAAATTCCCCAGCGCCATCGGCGAAGAAAAAAGCCGGATCGACACGTAAGTCGACATGGCGTTGGCGACCGCCGAATCCGGGTTCATAAACCTGATCGTCGCGGTCAGAACCAGAGGCGTGATAGCGATAAAAACAAAGCCGACAACCACTGCAATGCCGATTGCGCGCCAGAACACAGCTTGTTGCTCGACATTGTCATGGCGTCCCATGGCCTGCGCCACCAGCCCGGTTGTTCCAGCACGGAGAAAATTCATCGTCGAAAACAGAAAATCGAAGACCAATGCACCGATCGCAAGCCCGCCAAGCAAATGCGGATCGCCGAGCTGACCAATAACAGCTGTGTCAACAAGGCCAAGCAAAGGTGTCGTCAGCGATGCCAGCATCACCGGAATCGTAATCGCCAGCATCAAGCGATTGGTCACCTCGAACGGGCGAACAATCTTTGATCCATCAGGATTTGACACTTGCGTTGACATTGAAACACCGGAGAAAGAGGTCAGAAGGCTGACGGTGTTCTATGCCATTGAGCGCGGTTCTTTTCCAGCACTATCGGCCAATTACAGCCGAAAGATTAGCTTGCGAGAACGAGCGCCCAATAACGCTGGCTGCTGCCGCTTGATGCCTCGCAATAGGCAAGACCAAACCGGGTGAATTTTTGATCAAGCATATTACGACGATGTGGCGGCGAAGCCATCCACATGGCAAAGAGCCGGTCTAGTTCCATGCGGCCTACTGCAATATTTTCTGCAGCAAGACCATGAATTTCATTATTCCGCACCCGAGTAGCAAAATCACGGCCCCAGCCAGTCGTATGCGACATCCGGCCTGCGCTCGCCATAAAACCTGCTTGCTGCAAGGCCGCTTTTTCCAGCGTGGAATCCGCAGTCAAACCAGCAAGGCCATTTGAAGACCGTATATTCTGAACGAGAGAGGCAGCTGACGACGAAACGCCTTCTTTCTTTCCGGGCGGACTCGTCACCGTCTGGCACGCTGCCAACGGCAACAGTGCCGAGACGGTTGCAAAACCAAGAAAGCTGCGGCGTGACACATGAAATTCTGAAGCTGGCATAGGCAATTCCTGAATGAGACACCCTGCCGATACCCAGCAATTGTGGCTCATTCAGGCCAGAGAGATGTTTTTGAGATCAGCGTCGAAAGCTTAACAACCGCAGGATGATGAAACAGGGAATGACCACGACTGCACCAAGCAAGAAATAGTCAGCGAAACGCTCAACGGCGCCAAAGCCAAGATTCCAGATACGGCGGGCAAAGTTCTCAAAACCATAGAGAATATCGAGAGGCGACCAGTTGAACGCACTCATGACCACACCAACAAAAAGCGAGATGACAACGAGCTTGAGCAAGATGCGGCCGGGCGTGTCTCCCAGAAAACGGTTTATATTGTCTGACATCGATACTCCGGTAATAAGGGCGGCAACAGCTGCGATCCCCTTCACATATGGCGATTAACGATCTGGTTCAAGCGATTGGATTGTCGGTTTCAAGATGGCCGCGGCGGAACACACCCAAATCCAAAACAGCATTTGTTCAAAATGATACTGAATTCACCTGGCGATTATTGAAGAATAGAAGGCTTATCCTTGTGCAATAATGCACTATAGGCGAATAAACACTCGACGTCGCTTTTCAAGCAACTTAAAAACAATCAAAGGTTGTAGGTTCGAGACCAATTACAGTTGAGGAATGAATGGAATTTGACTTCACCGACGCCGGCTTGATTCAAGCTGACCGCATTCTTCGCATCTCAACGTCGCTGGGCACGGACGTTCTTCTGGCCGAGAAAATGGATATCCGCGAGGAAATCAACGGCCTGTTCGAGATCGCGGTGGACGTCAAATCCAAGCGCACTGACATCAAGCCGGAAGAGCTTGTCGGAACGCTTGTCGATCTGTCGCTGGAAATCGCCTATGGCCAGCGCCGACCGTGGAATGGTCTTGTCACGGGATTGAAGGAAGGCCCGCCCGTCTCGCGTGGTCTGCGCTCCTATAGCCTGATCATCCGCCCGCAATTGTGGCTGCTGTCGCAACGCTCCGACTGCCGCATCTTCATGGATATGACCACGGTGCAGATCGTGGAAACGCTTTTGAGCGAACACGGCATCAAGGCTGCGGTGACAGGCGGTGTTGTTACGCCGCCCGCTCCGATGCACTACTCCGTGCAATGGAACGAAACTGATCTTGCCTATCTGACCCGGCGGCTCGAAGCCGACGGCCTGTTCTACTGGTTCGAACATGATGAAGGCCAGCATACGCTGCATGTGGCAAGCCATCCGTTCGGCTATACGAAGGGTCCTGATACCGATGTCAGGTTTGCAGCAGGTTCCACGGACAGAAACCACATCAGCGAATTTGCACGCAATTATCAGTTCACGCCGGGAAAACGTGCGGGCGGCGACTGGAACTTTGAAAAGCCGCAAGGACCGCAGGGTGCAACGACGCCCTCGCTTGTCTCGCTGCCAAAGAATGCCGAATATGAGCTGTTCCACTATCCATCAAAGGCGATGGATCAATCGGCCAATGATCAGGCTTCCAGACTGCGTATGCAGGCGGTGGAAGCGGGTCATGAGCAGATCGAAGGATCATCAACGGTCAGAACGCTGGCCGCGGGTCGGCGATTCAAGCCTTACGAGGTGGCGCATGCGGATCACCAGCACGAAGAATATGTTGTCACCGCAATTGTCCACCAGATCGTTGATTCATCCTACGAGACGGGCGATGGCAAGCTGGAATACGCCAATTCGTTCATAGCCCTTCCCAGCCGATTACCGGCAACACCGCATCGCCATACCACCACTCCGCGCATTGATGGCTCGCAGGTAGCCATCGTCGCCGGACCGCCGGGCGAAGAAATCCATCCGGATGAATATGGACGCATCAAAGTCTGGTTCCCATGGCAGCGCAACCGCGCCAAGAAAGACGGTTCCGACACCTGCTGGATTCGGGTGATGCAATCCTGGGCAGGCGGCGGTTTCGGCGCGCAGGTCATCCCGCGCATCGGCATGGAAGTGATGGTCACCTATCTCGAAGGTGACCCGGACCGACCCGTCGTCACAGGCATCGTGCCTAATCCGAGCACGAAAGTGCCGTATCCATTGCCTCATAACAAAACCAAGAGCGTGTTCCGAACTAATACGCATAAAGGCAAGGATGTTAAACAGTTCAACGAATTGACCTTTGAAGATGAGAAGGGACAAGAAGAGATATACATTCACGCTCAAAAGGACATGAACACCAAGATTCTCAACAATAAAACTCAAGCAATAGATAACAATGACGTCCAACACATTGGTCACAACAGGCAAATAGAGGTTGGGAATAATAAGGACGAGGTGATTGGTGGAAATCTATCACTCAGCGTTGGCCCGTCAGGCATCGGGCGGATCGTGAACAAGGTTTTGGCCTCCTTGACGCAGGGTATCGGAGAAGCAGCCAAAAATCTGGGTTTTCCAGGCATCCTCAATCCTGGGGAAGGAAACATGTCGGTGACGGTAGAGAAGAATAAGACTGAAACGGTTGGTCTGTTTAATGCGATCAACGCTGGTGGAGGGATGGCAACGAACGTGGCAATGTCTTACAGCGTCAATGCTGGTACCCGTATTAATCTCATGAGTAATGACACAATGTCATTTAGTTCGCAAAACACAACAACGATGCATAGCGGGGGGGAACTCCATGTTCGCTGCGGTAAGGCGCAAATACTGATGCACAAGGACGGAACTATGATCCTTACCGGTAAAAGGCTGTTTATGGATTTCGAAGAAATCGAGATCAATGGAGAGAAACAGATAATTGCGAACAGCGCAAAAATCAGTCTGAACTGATTGGATAATTCAAATGAAAATCATACTGCTTATTACACTTGCAAATTTACTTATTGCTCCGATCGCCCAAGCGTCCACGTGCAATTCGCAAATCGAGAAGTTCGATTTTATGCAGACTTCGCCTCAGAAGTTTTATGGCGGGACGGTGGAAGAGGTGCGATCTGCTTATAAGAAGCTGACGGACAAAATCGGAAACCCAAGCATATATGGACGCACGACCGTATTTTATGTCGCCAGTGATTTTTCCACATTTAGCCAGAGTTATTGCGATACGGAGAAATGTCGGGGCCTTGATATTCTTGAGGGACTTCAGAAATGCTCATCGAGCAATAATAAAGCTTGCTACCCGATCGCCGTCATATTCAAATCTAACCTATATTGCCTGCTTGAACCGGCGCTGAAATACAATAGCGGTGACAAGCCATTTGAACCGTTCAAATGAAGTTCCAGGCATCGCAAAACCTGAACGCAAAATCGGCTTTTGTAACGGCGCAGTTTAAAACCATGCATCGCCAACCCAATCTATATCGGTGAAAATCATGAGCAAGTTTCCTTACGGCAACGATCTCAATAATCCTGACTCATGGGCGGGCTTTGCCAACACAAAGTCTGAAAGTTGGATGATCGGTTACCATTCCGGCATGTCACTTGGGATTGGTGCACATACCTTTCTTTTCTTCGGAAGAGAGAATCTTGTCGCATTCAGCGCATCGTTGATCGGTGGAGGTCTCACAGCACAATTTGGTCTGTCCAATGCTGCGAAAAAGCTGGAGCGAGGTGGAGGTAAGTCCACCAAACTCCCTTCAGAAATGTTGGAGCGCATTGAAAAAGCAAAAGATGTCAATGATGCGTATAACTGGTCGACTTCTCTCGAGGATATTAAGTCGGCACATCACATTTATAAACTGCTGGCGAGTAATGTCAGTACTTTCAACGCATTGACCCCATTCTCTTCGAATGATTTGGGCGGAACGATGGGCGTCGTGTCCGGTGTTGCTGTGGATGTCCTGATTGGTGGAGCGAGTTATTATTTGGCGGATGCAAGAAACCTGTTCAAAGAGGCGACTGCTTTCAACATTACGAATGACGCTACACTGGTTTCGGCATCGTTGGGATCTTTGTGGGGAGTATGGAGAGTTGAAAAATTCTTTTCGCTATGGGCGGAATTGGCCTACTCAAAGAAGGAGGAGTACCCATTTCAGACGTACAACGTCCATCCCTTTTTTCAGCAATGGAAATCCAAAGAATATGCTTATGAAAAACAGTTGGAGCGTTTGCAGCAACAGGATCGCATCATCAACAATATAACGGAAGACATGATCGCAAACCCGCAAAAATATGGCTATCCCGACAGCCAGTATGCGTTGCAACGCGTTGTTGAGATGAATAAGCAGTTTTACGACGGAGCACGGTCTGCAACCACGAACCCTTATCTGCCGTGGGTACCATTCGATCAACAACATTTGTTTAAATAGGTTCCGCTATGGCTCATGAACAACCCTCCAATGAAAGCCTCCCACTTTTGGCTGAGTTAGCCGGCGGCTATTCACCCATTATGATTTGGATAGAGCTTAACGCTTGCGGAAAATTTTGGCCTAACACGTACGCTGTTATGTTTCGGACAGCTAAACAAGGGCGAATGTTTGAGACATTGGATCGCTATCACGGCGTAGCGGCGCGGCTTAAAGAATTCTCCGCTGAAAGATGGCAACAATTGGCAAACGGAGCTGGTTGGACGCCAATATCTTGCACTGCACTGTCCTGGTGTAATGGGTCGACGCTGGATCAAGTTCTTGATATTTGGCGACGTATTGGTGCAGAGTCAGCCATTGAACCTGCCGCTGATTTTGCAGCACTACTCTTGAATCCCGAATTACTGCCGGAGAACAAGCTCTCAACGCTTATTGCCTTGGGAAAGGATACCGCTGGCGTTGCGTTACTCCTCGCGGCAAGAGCTGAAGGGCTAATTGTTGATGTGCCGGACGAAAAGCTTCAACATGCGCCGCAAGTCCTTCAAAAAATGATCCAATCAAGGGCTCTTACAACCGAATAGGAAGTGATTATAACGGTTTACAATGTTGATCCAACACTCTGTCAAATATTTGTTGAGCATTGTATTTCTACTCACGCCTTCCACTCCAGCTCACGTCATGCGATGGAAACAGAATGCCAGCACAAGCCCGTCTAGATGATATTGGTTCCGGCCATGATTGCCATTTCCCTCCGACCAATGCGATTGAGGGTAGCCCTGATGTTATTATCAACGGCAAGAATGCAGTGCGCGTTGGTGATGCCTATGCGCCGCACGGGTGTCCGTCATGTCCAGCGCCATCTCATGGCCGGGCATTGGCGGTGGGCTCACCAACGGTATTCATCAATGGCAGACCGGCAGGCCGCATAGGTGATGCTATTGATTGTGGCGGCGTTGCCCAGACCGGCTCGGACGACGTATTTCTGGATGACGGCTCGGTCTGAACTCAGGTTGCAGCGCTGCTGATAGTCCGGGTTTTCTTCTCGTTTTCACCT
Organism: Phyllobacterium sp. TAF24; assembly: GCF_052113785.1. Lineage (NCBI taxonomy): Bacteria > Pseudomonadati > Pseudomonadota > Alphaproteobacteria > Hyphomicrobiales > Phyllobacteriaceae > Phyllobacterium > Phyllobacterium sp. TAF24. The sequence goes on from NZ_JBFRDN010000001.1 coordinate 350,824, forward strand.
CAATGAGGAGCGCAACATGAGAATGCAGACCACTTTGCCGGTCACGCTCATACTGGCCGTCGCGTTCGGAACGATAGGCCCTACGCTCGCGCAAACGAAGGACCCGGTTCACACCTTGAAATGCTGGGAGGGCGGTAATCGCCTTGAGTTTTCGCTCGATGGTAAGGGCAATGCGACGTTGACCCAACTTGCGGGTCCGGCGATTACACTTTTTGAGGATTTGAAGGACCCCGAATGGACTGTTCGCACAGTGTCGGAAAACGGGGTCCCACGGATACACATTGCAAACAAGCATGGTGCGCTCTTGTCGATATACGCCGCACGGAAGACGCTCGGCCAATTGACCTGGAACAATCCAGCCGGATCTAAAGCCGACGTCCTTTGTGATGTGGATTCTTAGAGCTTGCCATTTGTCTGCCTCTCAGTCTTCCGCCCTGTCAAAAACTACGGTGATGCCCCACCCTCTCTGAACACAGTGGGGCATCCGTGATACCTCGCCTTAGTCCCCGGCATAGGCCTTCTGCAGGGTCGCAACATCGAGCTTGCGCATCTTGAGCATCGCCTGCATTGCGCGCCCGGCTTTCTGTTTGTCGGCATCGAGCAGCATATCTATCATCGGTGACCAATTGACCTGCCAAGACAAACCGAAGCGATCCTTTAGCCAACCGCAAACACTCGGCTCGCCGCCGCCTGCAAGGAGAGCATCCCAATAGCGATCGACTTCAGCCTGATCCTTGCACTCGATCAGGAATGACACGGACTCGTTGAATTTGAACTGGGGTCCACCGTTGATAGCCGTGAAGATCAAACCATCGAGTTGAAACTCAATAGTCATGATTTCGCCTTCCGGCCCCGGACTGTCCTTCAGATAATGCGACATGCGCAACACTTTAGAATTGGGAAAAATTGAAACGTAGAAATCTACCGCTTCTTTCGCATTGAAATCAAACCAGAGATTCGGCGAAATGCGCGTGCGAATGGTCATTGCAACCTCCTTTGATCCATTAACTTGCAAAGGACGTTTGAGAATCCCTCAATCCGACATTCATTGAAAAAATTTGTTCTACCCTATGGATGGCAGTTTGCACCTGCTCGCAGCCAGGGACAAATATGGCACGGGTGCTACCAATTGCATTCGATCCGCGTTGGGTTCGGATACCCAGACACGACAGTAACGATTGCCCCGTACGGTCCCTTGGTAAAATGTACTGTGATACGTTGATCGGCATCGAGGATGCGTTTTCAATTATTGGCAGCTGCAACCGGAGATTTCCATGCCTCTTTCTCAGCTCTATCGCGCCTATATTGATTGTCTAAACCGGCAGGACTGGAACAATCTCGGGCGGCATGTCGATTCCGATGTCGAGTATAATGGTCGATTGTTAAAGCTGTCCGGCTATCGCGACATGCTGGTGAAGGATTTCGAGAGCATCCCCGACCTCCGCTTCAACATTCAACTTCTGGTCTGCGAACCTCCAAACGTCGCTGCACGCCTTGCCTTCGAATGCTCTCCAAAAGCCGAATTCCTCGGCTTGAGCGTCAACGGACGCAAGATATCGTTCGCGGAAAACGTGTTCTACCAGTTTAAAAGCTCAAAAATCGTATCAGTCTGGTCGATATTGGACAAGACCGCGATAGAAGCTCAGCTTTTCAAAGGAATCTGAATTAGCTGATCATGCGTGGACGGGTTGTTGTTCCGCCTGAAGTTTCAGCGCCAGAATGGTTGAGCGCAGTTCGGCCGGGCGGATGGGTTTTGACAGGATCGGTATCTGCGGATCGCCCACATCATCGCGCACACGGTTTTCATCATGACCGGT